>CAZJDN010000354.1:0-1011 GCA_964544775.1 uncultured Thiothrix sp. | reverse complement strand
CCTAAAAAAGCATGGCATTTCCTTTGAGGAGGCAAAGTCTGTTTTCTATGATGAGTTTGCTGTTCAATTTTACGACGACGGGCATTCAGATGATGAAGATCGTTTTCTGATGCTTGGCTTGAGCTGCGAGTCAAAAATATTGCTCGTTTGCCATTGTGAGCGTGATGCTGGTGAGACAATTAGGATCATCTCCGCCCGCAAAGCAACCAAGAATGAGCGTAAACTTTACAAAGGTGGCGCATCATGAAAGCAGAATACGACCTTTCTCAAATGAAATCCCGTAAAAACCCTTATGCTTCAAAGCTGAAGAAGTCCGTCACCATACGCTTAGGCGAGGATGTCGTCAGTTATTTCAAAGACATGGCTGATGAGGCGGGAGTCCCTTACCAAAGTTTGATTAACCTTTATTTACGTGATTGTGTCCGACAGCATCGGACTATTGATATTTCTTGGCAGTCAAATCAAACATAAAATTGATGCGCCAACAAGTGTGTCGACGACGGACGCAGTGACAGCCCGCGACTCCGACCAATCTACTCCCCGCCGCGCCCGTCACACGAGACGTTATTTCCCAAACCACAAACAAAAACTTAGAGACAAAAAATATATGAGCAGTCCAGAGTTAATTGCTGCGGTAAATCAAGCCATTCAAGCATATGAAGAAGTTGTTGGAGAATATGCGAGCCGCACTAGACAAATGCTAGATCGGTATGGTTATATCAATGCCTTAGCCTGAATTGTTCAGAGTCCTTCGTGATCAAAATTTACTTGATTTGACATTTGAGGCAGTAGTGGTGAGATTTCCTAATGAGTTTAATAAACAAATAATCTCTGCTGCACAATAGCGTTTAGATAATGCTGATAACCTTTTATAAAAACATAAGATATTACCTAAAATGGTGGCAACCCAATTTTCACAGTGCGCTGATGCGAGACAGGTCGTGCCAGCTCAAAAATAACAATGAGATTCCATATCACTTATTATATACTCAACCTACTCTAACAATATGC
>CAZJDN010000353.1:0-1021 GCA_964544775.1 uncultured Thiothrix sp. | reverse complement strand
TGTGGCAATACGACCACCGCTTACCAGACGGCATCCTGCCTTGCTGTGACGTGGTAAACCGTGGTGGCGCGTTGTACGACAACCTGTTCATTTTCGCTACACTCGACGCGCAATTGGTCGCTTTAGACCAAGAAACGGGTAAAGTCGTGTGGAAAGAAAAAATGGAAGACTACAAAGCGGGTTATTCCAACACCGCTGCTCCCATCGTCGTCAAAGGCAAAGTCATTACTGGGGTTTCCGGTGGTGAATTCGGTATCGTCGGTAAAGTTGAAGCTCGCGATGCGAAAACGGGCAAATTGGTTTGGTCACGTCCGACCGTTGAAGGCCACATGGGTACTTTGAACGGTAAAGACAATGGCATCACGGGTGAAACCAACAAAACATGGCCGGGCGACCTGTGGAAAACGGGTGGTGCGGCAACGTGGTTAGGCGGTACTTACGACGCTGAAACCGACAGCTTATTCTTCGGTGCAGGCAACCCAGCACCGTGGAACTCACACTTACGTCCGGGCGACAACCTGTACTCTTCCTCTGTACTGGCGATCAACCCTGATGACGGCACAATCAAATGGCACTTCCAATACACCCCTCATGATGGTTGGGACTTTGACGGTGTAAACGAATTCGTTTCGTTTGACCTGAAAGGTGCTGATGGCAAAGTCATTAAAGCGGGTGGTCATGCTGACCGTAACGGCTTCTTCTACGTTATCGACCGTACTAACGGTAAGCTGATCAATGCTTCTCCATTCGTCAATCAAATTACGTGGGCAAAAGGCATTGATCTGAAAACAGGTCGTCCTGAGTACATCGACGAAAACCGCCCAGGTGCGCCAGAAGGCGAAGGCAAAGGTAAATCGGTATTCGCAGCACCTTCCTTCCTCGGTGGTAAGAACTGGATGCCAATGGCATACAACCCGAACACCGACCTGTTCTACGTTCCAGCCAACGAATGGGGCATGGACATCTGGAATGAGCCAATCAGCTACAAAAAAGGCGCGGCTTATTTAGGTGCTGGCTTCAA
>CAZJDN010000352.1:0-1022 GCA_964544775.1 uncultured Thiothrix sp. | reverse complement strand
CACATCAGGGAAGAAAAATACCACGTTAAATTTAAATAACTTAGGTGGTGTATACCCTGATTTACTGTTACCAAGTGGCAATTATTTTCTAGCGATGCAAGGCAATAAGCCTGCTGTTGTGAATAGTAAGAACGGGCAGTTGCGAAATTACTTGGAAATTCAAAATAGTTATGCGACCAATGAACATAATGTGGTTTCAATGAATGGTGCATTATTCTTATATGATACCACTGTTAAGCACGGTACGAATGAATTCCCGCTGTTACAATTGGTAAATTTGAATACAGGTAAAGTGTTAAAATCCACAGAGCTTACCATGAAAATTGATGATCGCATTGCTTTAAGCCCAGATGGACGAATGGTGGCGATGATTGCTAAAGTACAACCACAACAAGAGGTTTATGTTCTTTCATTAGTGAATGCGCAAACAGGTAAGTTGATTAAGCAAATTAATTTAACTAACTTAAAGCAAGTAACAGGGTCTGTTACTTTTAGTCATAATGGAAAAAAACTGTTATTTCTATCAGGGGATAAACCAGCTTTACTGGATATTCAAACCGAAGCTATTAAACTCGTTAACGCATCCGGTTTTACAGGTTTATACGGATCACCTTTATTTTTCTTGGCGAATGATCAATACCTAGTGCGACCTATTACTGCGGGTAATACGGTGCAATTAGTGTTATATAATGTGCAAACAGGTCAAGTGCAAAAACAACAACATACTTTTACTGAAGAGCCATTATGCAGTGATGTATCTAGTTACGGTTTTAGCCCCGATAATCGTTGGATTGCATTGGGGCATAAATGCGATTATCAGTACAGCGGTAATAATAGTTATATTTCTATTTGGGATGGCTTGTCTGGTAAATGGGTGCGGACACTCGCTATTAACGAGGGAATATAACATTTTTGGTTAAGGGGAAATACACAATTTCCCCTTTGTAAACGCACGATTAAGGGTGTCGTAGCGCGTCGTTGACCGCATTGGCAATGACGCGCTCTTCGTCCGTTGGAATCAC
>CAZJDN010000351.1:0-1033 GCA_964544775.1 uncultured Thiothrix sp. | reverse complement strand
TGCCCAGCTTTCGGTTAATGCGTCGTATTTATTGGTTTTTAGGTCGCGTTGTAATTCCATCCCCACGTATTGTTCGAGGGCAAAGGCGTATTGCCATGCGCGTTCTAAGGACTGGTAATTATCCGTTTGGCGTACTGTGCGGCTTTGTCGCGCAAGAATGACGGTTGCCAGCGTCATGACTAAGGCAACGATAATTAGCACGGTGAGAATAGCTACACCGCGCTGGGAATGGGCATTACGGGGGAGTTGCTGGTGCTGCATTCGGTGGTATCGGTAACAATCGTTCGGCAAGACGACGACCTTTGCCCTCACTAAGTTTGTCATCATAGATGGTAGTATACGCCATGACTGCTTGGACGTAATCGCGGGTTTCGGTGAAAGGAATGCTTTCCACCCATTGATCGGCATTAATCACGCTGCTGGGTGCCCATTGTGGTGGTCTGCCAGGACCTGCATTATAAGCAGCGGTAGCGCGGGCGTAATCACCGTCGAACCTTTCCAGCATTTCGCGTAAATACGCACTGCCCAGTTGGACATTGGTCGCGGGTTGGAGCAAGTCGTCTTTACTGTTGATCGTAATACCGACTTTCTTACCTACCGTGCGGGCGGTGGGTAAAATAAGCTGCATCAAACCAAATGCATCGGCTGCCGAAGCCGCTTGGCTATCAAACGCACTTTCGCGGCGCATTACGCCTAAAATCCACGCGGCTTGAATGCCTTGTGTTTGCGCTTGCTGTTGTACCAAGTCGGTGTGGGCAAGCGGGAAACGTAAGTTTACTTCATCCCATTCCTTCGCCTTGGATAATGTCCAAATGGCTAGATTCGGGTCGCCTGCACGTAAGGCTAAATCAGCGGCCGCGAGTTTGCCTTCCCTATCCATTAGCGGCAGGGCGTGAAACCATTCTTTGCGTCCTTGCCCCCGTTCGCCGAGTGCAAACCATTCAAAGGCGCGTTGAATGGCGGCAATTTTCATTAAGCCCGTGACCCGCTGCGTGCGGTCAAGCGGTGGCGTGTGTAAGCTGTTGTAGTTTTG
>CAZJDN010000350.1:0-1035 GCA_964544775.1 uncultured Thiothrix sp. | reverse complement strand
TGTTACTGCGTCCGTTGGGGAATGTGGTGTATTTATTGCCGCCGTATTGCGTGACAGAAAGCGAGCTTGCCCACGCCTATGCAGTCATTGAGCAAGCGTTAGCTGAAGTGCTTATTTCTCATTCAAGCGCGGAATAAGTGCGGCTAAATTGCACGGTGTGGTGCGGTGATCCAGTTGCGGTTGGATGAGTTTATCCCAACCCAAGCGGCACGCACCGCTTGATCCGGGCAGTACGAAAATAAAGGTGCTGTTGGCAACCCCCGCCAGTGCGCGTGATTGCATGGTTGATGCGCCAATTTCTTCCCACGACAATGAGCGAAAGACTTCCCCAAAGCCTGCCAACTCCTTGTCAAGCAAGGGCGTAATGGCTTCTGGGGTGGTATCACGTCCCGTAACGCCCGTGCCGCCTGTGGAAATAATCGCATGTACTTGCGGATCAGCAATCCAGCGCGAAACGATGGCACGTAAAGCGTATTTATCGTCCGCCACAATCGCCTTCTCAATGCATTGATGCCCAGCGTTTTGCAAACGTTCAACCAGTAAGTTACCGGAAGTATCATTGGTTTGCGTGCGGGTATCTGAAACCGTCAAAACGGCGATTGAAAGGGGGATGAATGCTGCGTTTGCCATTGTTTAGTCCTCATTGAATGGCTGGCATGGTACTGTGCGTCGTTCGGTTTGGGTAGTAACCTGCGTGTTAATTGGAAATTAATTAAGCGTTTTGTATAGTCAGACTGTCTAAGATGCAAGCAAGGGAAAGTTGCTTGCACAGACAACTTAACAAATGAATAAAAATAATCAAGTTGAGAGAATGGAAATGACGACAGAATACAAAATAATTTGCTGCTTACTCTCGGTATCCTTTATAAACCTGCTGCTGAATTTACCGCATTGGTAGGTTAAAGGTGCTTGGGCAATTCACGGCGTTTACCCCACGCAACGGAATTGCCCATTCCAGTCACGGTAATTAAATACCTGCCCATTGTTTCGTACCTCCACCATTCGCGCTAAATCAATTTCCGCATACACCCATTG
>CAZJDN010000349.1:853-1036 GCA_964544775.1 uncultured Thiothrix sp. | reverse complement strand
AGAGGCCACCTCGAAGAAGGGTCCGCGAGATTCCCCCCGTGGCCTATCGCCTTCCCTACGTCCAGCCTCTGTCTCCTCTCTGGTCTCCTCTCTGGTCTCCTCTCGCTGTCACACCATATGTTTTACACTGGATTAACTATCAGGTGTGATGCCTCTTGGACTGTTAAAAGGTGTATCTATGGG
>CAZJDN010000349.1:0-753 GCA_964544775.1 uncultured Thiothrix sp. | reverse complement strand
ACTCTTATGGGACTCTTATGGGACTCTTATGGGACTCTTATGGGACTCTTATGGGACTCTTATGGGTGTACGTCCTCTTTTTTTTTGATATATCGGTGTCTTTTGGTTTCCTCTATCGTGTCTTTGGTTTCCTCTATCGGTGTCTTTTCGCTCCTCAGTAAAAAAAAACTTGTTGACACGCTCAAAAATTCTCTGTTATAGTTCATTCCATCGCAGCAAGCAATGCAGCGACAGCTTGAAGACTAAGACTCAAGCGACACAGTGAAAACACCTGAATGTTCTTTAACAAATTACTTGCGGACTACTTGACAAGCTCCACCGTCATGAAATGTTATGTATAGTTCCACACATGATGAACAACACCGGCAACAACCGGCAAGTTCAAAAGAGTAGTTGACAATGTAAACTATGTTATGTATAGTTACACACATCAACGAACAACACCAACCAAACCAACGATTAGGAGTAGTGGAAAATGATGATTAAATTAAATTTCAACGCAACGACAACACCGGATTTTTCTGGATTCTTATTCTATGTTGAGGAAGGGCGTTTTTTCGATGTGGATGATTATGCAGAGGCATACGGTATTAACTCAGACGATATTGATGTTCTATCAATTCACAACGTGCAAGATGCTGCATGGCAATTGTGTACAGGGGAATGGCTAGAAGTGTCGCACGAAGTTGTAGAGTGATATTGCAGCATAACAGTTGAACAGTTGGTTCTACCAACGAAAACGGATTGACAGAT
>CAZJDN010000348.1:0-1042 GCA_964544775.1 uncultured Thiothrix sp. | reverse complement strand
CGAAAAATGTCGGTTGGCGTATTGATTACCAGATTCTTACCGCTTCGTTGCAAGGTAAAGTCAAAGCGGCAGCGATTTATAAAGAAGAACGTTTTTCTGACCATGCACCGTTGATTTTGGATTACAAGTTTCCTTTACATCCCTGAACGATTCGCTGATATGGCGTGGTTCATTTCGCCACGAATTTTTCCAAATCCGCCACCATATCCACCTTGTTGTAAGCCGTGTTCTGTAACGTCATGGTTGGCACACTGCCCAAGCGTTTCGTGACAGCCGACGGGCAAGGGGCTTGCGGCTCATAATCGCAGCGTTCCGTATCGCTTTTGCGGTAAGTGTGATTGGCGAGGTCGAAAAGGTGGGAAACACGGTATTTGCCGTAGGAATGCCCACTGTAGCCGTGGGTGTATTCTTGCAGCACAAACTCCCCGTTGATGAAGCGGAAGCGGTAGCTGTTTTGCTTGTCGCTGCTGGAAAACGGGCTGGCGTTGTTGTTGGTGATCAGCAAGTCGCCGCTGTCGGTGAGTTTGGCGGAAACCCGCCACGGTTCGTCGCCGTTACCGCGATCACCGGGGTCAAAGGTGTTTATGGGAACATACTGGTAACTACCCCCTGTTTGGCTGAGGTATACGGCAACGGTGTGGTTGTACCAATCACCCCGGTATGGGCTGGAAAGAACCGCCACCCAGTCTGTCACGCCGTCGCGGTTGAAGTCATAGCCGAATGCGCCCCGCGTTTGGTCGGTAGCAAGCCCTAATGCCGCAGGTGGCGTACCTTGATTGGGTTTCTGCCCGGTTAATGCCGTTCCTACCTCTGCTTTTGCGGGAGCAGTCGCATTACAGCCTGCTACTACGGATAGCAGACTAATAACACTCACAGCGATTAGGTTTGCATAGTTTTTTTTCATCAGCAGTTTATACCTTAATTTATTGGGGTCGTTAGTAAATCCCATGCAGTTTCTCCAACCAAGGATTAATTACTGCTTCCACGGCTTTCTGTGCTTTAGCCTCATTCTCTTTACGAACAACATCGCCGGGGGAATCTA
>CAZJDN010000347.1:0-1044 GCA_964544775.1 uncultured Thiothrix sp. | reverse complement strand
GGAATGAGCCAATCAGCTACAAAAAAGGCGCGGCTTATTTAGGTGCTGGCTTCAATATCCGTTCACTGAACGAAGACTACATCGGTGCACTGCGTGCGATTGACCCGAAAACCGGAAAAATCGTTTGGGAAGCGAAAAACTACGCGCCTTTATGGGGTGGCGTGTTAACCACGGCGGGTAACTTGGTCTTCACCGGTACACCAGAAGGCTACCTGAAAGCGTTTGATGCGAAAACAGGTAAAGAACTGTGGAAATTCCAAACAGGTTCTGGCGTGGTTGGCTGCCCAATCACTTGGGAACAGGACGGTGAGCAATACGTTGGCGTTCCATCCGGCTGGGGTGGTGCAGTTCCACTGTGGGGTGGCGACGTAGCTAAACGTATCAAAAACCTGAACCAAGGCGGCAGCCTCTGGGTCTTCAAACTTCCGAAAACTTCTTAATTGTTAACCAGTCGGCGGAGTGATGCCCTCACTTCGCCGCATTGCAAAGCGGGCTTTGCTTAATTGAAGGTATGTAATATGCAAATCGCAAAACGTTCTTTTTCTGCGACATTGACAGCACTGGCTCTGGTTGCCGCTACCAATGCATTCGCGCACGGTGATGTGACTCCCCAACAAATTGATATTACGGGATTAGAACCACTGAAAGACAATAAAGTATGGGTCGACAAAAACCCTTACTCAGGTAATCCCAAAGCCATTGAAATCGGACACCATGCGTTTGCGCAAAACTGTGCGCGTTGCCACGGTATTGATGCCGTTTCTGGCGGTATCGCACCTGACCTGCGTGAAAAACTGCCTCTGGGGCAAGACGGCGATGACATCTTCAAAGAGCGCATGGTAAACGGTGCTATCCGTAATGGCATTACTTACATGCCAAAATTCGACGGCATCGTCGCGCAAGAAGGTCTGTGGGCAATCCGCTCATGGTTAGAAACCGTTTCTGTTGACGCACCTGCTAAACCAGCGGACGCAGCAGCTAGCACCAGCACCACGGCTGCACCTGCAACCACAACACCAAGTGCTACCACAACCAGCACCACGG
>CAZJDN010000346.1:0-1050 GCA_964544775.1 uncultured Thiothrix sp. | reverse complement strand
TAGTTGCCTGTGATGGTCATAACGCTTTCCTTACTTTATGGTTGATGTATTTAGGTAGTTGCAACGCTCGTGCCAATACATAACTTCATGAAAATATTACCAATGTGTCTTTTGTCAAAAATCATGATTTATCTTTAAAGATAGCTATTTATCTTATTTGATCAAGCTATTGTTTGGTATGAAAAGCTGATCCCCATAGAAAAATAAATGTTTAAGAACTAATCAAAAAACTTGTACTATACTGCTCGTAGTGTGTAATTTTTTTGTTTATCTTCAATTAGTTGTGAATACTACAATGTTGTTTTAGTACCACAGAATCTATCGAGCTGAAAGCCTTTCGGAGGTGCAGTATGAGTATCGTTGGTTTGCTGATTTTTGCTGCCATCATTGTTGCCGCCTGTTACACGACCCGTTGTATGCAACGCGGAGCGAGTCGAAAGAACATCCCCAAGGAAATAGAACGTCTTTTGTAACGTAACATACGACTTGCTTTTTTTCATATTCAGGCTACATTAAGGTTTCAGCCAAGGGAATGAAAAAATAACATGGAAGTTACCCCCTAATTCTTCCCGTAGTCTTGGTTGGAGGCAGCCCCGGATAACGGCTACAGCTATTCGGGAAAAAAGTGCGCCGGAGTTACAAGCCCAGACCCCGGCGCATCGCTACACGAAAGCATTTGCCAGCCCAGCGTTCGCCTTCTAAAATCCGCGTTACTGTATCTGCCCATAGAAGCCTGCCGTGCCCGATGTTATTGATCGTATTCCCATTACCTTACTGAGTGGATTCCTCGGTAGCGGTAAAACGACCTTACTCAATCAATTATTAAGCCCAGACTATTGGGCGCGTTGGGGACGCGCTCAGCCATTAATAGCCGTCATTATGAATGAGTTTGGCAGTGTCGGTTTAGACCATCAATTGGTGGGTAATGCCCACGGCGCAATGGCATTACTGGCAGGGGGCTGTGTGTGTTGCGAGATTCAAGGCGCGTTAGTTCCGACCCTAAAAAACCTGTGGTTGGGGCGAGCAGATGGGAAATTACCTGCCTACGAA
>CAZJDN010000345.1:0-1050 GCA_964544775.1 uncultured Thiothrix sp. | reverse complement strand
ACGCGGTGACAGCCCGCGAGTTCCAACAATTTACTCCCCGCCGCGCCCGTCACACATGACGTTGGCGGGGGGCAAAAACAAAAAGCATCACCAGATTGAAAGACCGATTAAAGATGATTTCATCATGTGCTAACGCGGGAAAAGCCGTGCCAGATTTAACAACCGAAAATATTGGGTTTGGTAGTCGCGCTGATGCGCGGGAAAGGGCGTGCCAAGTTCCATTTTTTGATACTGATGGTTCATCATGCCGCGTAGACACGCGGTGAAACATAACCTGTCTCTCAAATGATTGATTTATTGGTATTTCATCCAGATTCATCGTGCCGCGTCCACGACGCGGTGAACCAACGTCAAAACATCAACTGTTGGTCTAGCCGCGCTGAAAGCGCGGTGTCATGCCGTGCCACTCGAATTTTGAGAACTTGACAAGCTGTACTGTGTACATACACTGTAACCATGATACAGTTCGAGTGGGATACCAAAAAAGCAGCAACAAACCTAAAAAAGCATGGCATTTCCTTTGAGGAGGCAAAGTCTGTTTTCTATGATGAGCTTGCTGTTCAATTTTACGACGACTGGCATTCAGATGATGAAGTGTAATGGTCAAGTAAATTAGGACAGTTCGTTAAGCCTGTTTCAAGCCATATTGCTCGTATTGGTTAGGGTTCATCGTGCCATTGGCGGAATGAAGGCGTTTGGTATTGTAAAAGTGGAGGTATTTTTTCACCGCCCACGCGAGCTGCTCAGCAGTTTGGTAACGCTCACGGCTAATGGCTTCGACTTTGAGGGTTCTGAAAAAGCGTTCCATGACGGCGTTATCCCAGCAGTTACCGCGTCGACTCATGCTGGCTTGAATACCCAAGGTGGTGAGTCGCTCTTGGAAAGCATGGCTGGTGTATTGGCATCCTTGATCGGAGTGAAACAGTAAGCCGCTGTTAGTATGAATTTGGCGTAACGTCACGGCTTGGTTGAGTGCTGCGAGTACCAGTGCCGTATCGGGTGAGTCGGACAACTGCCAGCCCACGACTTTGCGTGAGAATAAATCCAGCA
>CAZJDN010000344.1:0-1055 GCA_964544775.1 uncultured Thiothrix sp. | reverse complement strand
CCCGCTGGGGCAAGCAATTCAGGGCGTTTCATGGCGTAAGGCATCCGGTCTTTCTCATTAAGCAGCGGATTATAGGCGTAACACCCGACGGGTGCGAATTGTCAGTTTTGCAGGCGGAAATCCAATACCCGCATTCCTTTGGCATTAAACATTTCCAAACTGTTGCCCATGCGGTGATAGGTTTTTACGCTGCTCAAGGCTTTGAGGAAACGGCTTTCTTCCTGCATTAAATCATCCGGTTGCGCACAAAACATTTTCGTCGCACCAATGCCTGTGATTTGCACGCTGTTTTGTGCGGGGTTTACAAGGTAATTGGCGAAATAGGAATTACACCCGCCATTGCCTGTCAGTGAACCGTTTGCTCCAAAGTTGGCGGTCATTTTTTCTGTATTCGCACTGGAAACAAAGGCATTGCGCCCGTCGAAATAGCCCATGAGCTGCCACTTGGTATTGGGTAATTCCGAAGCAGGTTTTTTCAAGGTGGCGACCACATTGCCTTGCGCATTGAACAAACTCAGTTGTTGCCCATTCAGTTGGTAATGGGTGGTTGCATCCAAGGCTTGGGTATACAAACGAGCTAAGGTATCCGCTTCGCCCATGCACGCCATCATGGTGGAAACCCTGTTATTGGGCGGAATGCGCAACTGATTGCCCCCCCTTACCACATAGCGTCCGCTGAAACTATTGCAGCCGTCGTTACCACTAACCCCACCCGCATTGAATACCAACGTTGCCGGACGCTGGATCGTCGCCAGCGGTTGACCTTGCCAACCTACCAGCGTTTGCAGCACCCATTCGGTTTTATTCAAGGTATTTGCGGCAAAAGCCGTTTGACTCAGTAAACTTGCACCCATAACCACAGGTATCAACCGAGGCATTTTCATTCGTCTTGTCCTTTATTTTTACAATAATCTGGTCATTAAATAGACGCATGAATGCGAGCAAAGTTCAAGAATTTTTTACCGCAGAAACTGTGGCTAAAGGCTCGGAACGCAGAATCTGCTACAATACCCCACCTTTTTACCCGATTGCAGCCCTACTATGTCCGCGCGAAT
>CAZJDN010000343.1:0-1066 GCA_964544775.1 uncultured Thiothrix sp. | reverse complement strand
TACGCGCTGGCTTCCCGCAATACGATCTGGTCGGCGGCTACCAACGCCAATGGATAGGTTACGCCGGAACACGCCAAACCCTATTCGACATCGCTAATTTATTGCTGTCGTTGGAAAAAGGCGAAATCCACCCCTACCGCTCGATTTACGCGCAAAAACGCGACGACGAAATCACCCATTTCGGCAAAGGTGTGCAGACACGGCACTAATCAATAAACGGGTTAATCAACGCAAATACTTAAAGAGGCAACCTTGCGCTGCCTCTCTTTCCCTCATCAAGGCTGTTTGGCAACCTGAAATGCAGAAGGTAATGCGCTATCGGCAACTTTATTGGCTTTGTAATGATCAACCACACTCAGGGTCATGATCAACAACGCAGATAACAATAAGGCAAAGGCAGGTAACGACCAGCGGTTTTTTTTCAGATTCATAAGACGAAATCCTATTCTTGTTTGATTTGTAATTAGGTTAATTATTAAACAGCAAGCCACTGTTTTGTGCTTACTCTTTGAGCTTATTTTTATTGTAAAAGTTCACGTTAATTGTCGAAAAAACAAAGGCTAGCGTGTCACACATCCCTCACTAGACCCACTTATTGTCATGTTTCCGACAAGTATCCAATAGTAACATTCTTTAATTAACAAGCACTTAATCACATGGCATACACCTTGCTATATCCCTACTAACTGGCGGAAATAAACGCCCATGATGAAGTCAGGATAAGAGGTAGGCAATATGGCCTTAGCAAGGCGGCTCATGGTGCTTGGACAAGACACTGAGGACAACTTTATGGCTACAGCAATCAAAGTTGCATTTGCATCCACGGACATGGAACACATCGACCAGCATTTCGGTGCGGCAGAATCGTTCGCTATTTTTGCTGTAACTCCCGACGACGTGCAGCTTATCGAAGCCACTCAGTTCGGCAAGTTGGAAATGGACGGCAATGAAGACAAGCTCGATGCCAAAATTAAAGCCCTCGACGGTTGCGTGGCGGTGTATTCCCAAGCCGTGGGCGCGTCGGCGGTGGCAAAACTCAAAGCTGCCAATATCCAACCTGTAAAAG
>CAZJDN010000342.1:0-1078 GCA_964544775.1 uncultured Thiothrix sp. | reverse complement strand
CTAGTGGATATGTTGGTGCGTGACGAAAGCGGCGCGTGGGAATTACAGCAATTTGATCAATTGACAGACAGCATTCACTTACCGTGCCTCGACCTATCGTTGACGCTTGCCATGCTGTATGAAGGCTTAGAAAATCTGGCGTAATTTATGTATCTAGATTTACCTATAATCCTCTTCTAGCCGATATTTACGAAGATTTAGGATAAAAATTTGAATAGTACTCATCCCATTGATTCTGTAATTCGCGCACAAATCTTGCAAAAGCTCACTGCAATTGAACAAGAACATCAAGTGCGGATTTTGTTTGCTTGTGAATCAGGCAGCCGAGGTTGGGGGTTTGCATCGCCTGACAGTGATTATGATGTACGCTTTATTTATGTACATTCGCTGGATTGGTACTTGCAAGTTAGCCCTCAGCGCGACGTGATTGAATACCCTGTCAATGAAGTATTCGATGTAAACGGCTGGGAATTGCGTAAAGCATTGGGTTTACTGAAAAAAGGCAATGCCACCTTAATCGAATGGTTGGATTCTCCGGTGGTATACCGTGCGGATGAACATTTCCGGGAATTAATGCGCCAAGCGATTCAAAGCACCTTCCAACCGGAACGTTCGTACTACCACTACATTCACATGGCACGCGGTAATTTTCGTGAACTTTTGCGCGGCGAAACGGTTCGCTTGAAAAAATACCTCTACGTTCTGCGCCCATTGTTAGCCGTTTTGTGGGTAGAACGCGGGAATGGCGTACCACCGATGCCATTCCAACAATTGGTCGATGGTTTAATTACCGACCCACTCCTCAAAGCGGCAATCGAAGCATTGTTGCATCGTAAACGCTTAGCAGGGGAAGCAGAATATGGGCAACCCTTACCACTGATTAATCAATTTATCGAAGCAGAATTGGAACGACTAGCCGTAACACTGCCGTCGTTTAATGATGATTGGATTGATTTTACTTGTTTAGATGACGTATTACGCACAACGGTACTGCAATGAGTTCTACTCCTACCATTTCTCTGTTACGCCGCCTTGGGGCGATGATTTACGACACCGTGCTGGCGGGTTTTAGCGTGGT
>CAZJDN010000341.1:0-1079 GCA_964544775.1 uncultured Thiothrix sp. | reverse complement strand
GTTGGTACAACGCATTGGTAGTTTTTAATTTTGCTATCTTCAATCACAATCCAGTGACCTAATGCACCACGCGGGGCTTCAGTAAAGCCCACACCTTTGGCGGATTTTGGCCACGTTTCAGGATGCCATTTGTCGATATTGGCGGTGGTTTGGTCGCCTGCTTTGATATTGGCAATCAGTTTATCTTGGAAATAACGCATTTTCTGCGCTGCCCATGACGCTTCCAAACCACGGGCGGCGGTGCGTCCGAGGGTGGAGAATAAGGCTTCCAGCGGTAAACCCAATTGCGACAACAGTTTATCCACAGGGTCTTTGAACTCAGGGTTATTTTGCGCGTAACCAATGATGTAACGTGCCAGTGGCCCGACTTCCATCGCGTGCCCTTTCCAACGCGGGGATTTGATCCACGAATATTTCGCGCTTTCGTCTAAGGATTCAATCGCGGTGCGTGTGCCTTTGGTATTCGCCCCCAACGCAAAGTTAGGTTCGGTTACGCCATCCCACGGGTGCAGACCTTTGGTTTCATCGGCGTATTTGTACCACGAATGGGTGACGTACTCTTGCACCTGATCTGGTGCGGTTAAGTCGATTTCGTGGATTTCTTTCAAATTGCCATTAATGATTGCGCCGCGTGGTAACAGCAAATTGCTGGCGGAATAGTCATTCGCCTTGTCGGGAATATCACCATAAGACATCACGGATTTCGACGACAAGCCACCGCCGTACAACCAGTCTTTATAGAACGAAGCAATCGCAATCAGGTCGGGGATGTAAACCTTGTCAATGAATTCAATGCTTTGGTCAATAATGCTGGAAATCAGATTCAGGCGTTCCATATTAATCGCGCCCACTGCACCCGTATCATGCACATTGATTGCGCACGGCATCCCACCGACTAACCAGTTCGGATGCGGGTTTTTACCGCCGTAAATGGTGTGAATTTTGACAATTTCTTTTTGGAAATCCAACGCTTCTAAATAATGCGCCACCGCCATTAAGTTGGCTTCGG
Organism: uncultured Thiothrix sp.; assembly: GCA_964544775.1. Taxonomy (GTDB): domain Bacteria; phylum Pseudomonadota; class Gammaproteobacteria; order Thiotrichales; family Thiotrichaceae; genus Thiothrix. The sequence continues at coordinate 70 of CAZJDN010000341.1, read as the reverse complement.
GCGGTAATTTGTACGCCGGATTGCCCCAATAACCGTTCATGAATGGGCCTAACTGACCGGATTCAACAAA
>CAZJDN010000340.1:0-1084 GCA_964544775.1 uncultured Thiothrix sp. | reverse complement strand
AGGTTCACTTCGCAACGCATGTGACCTTCGATGCGGGTAACGGGGTCGACGACCACGCGTTTACCGCTGTTATCCAGATTAAAACCGTTTGGTGTATTGATCGCAGCCATTATGCGTCGCCTCCTTTGGATGGTTTATTCGGCGCGTGATGTTTCAGGGCACTAATTGCCGCGTGTGCTGCAATCGCTGCACCCACTGTACCTGCTACGGCTGTGCCGATTTCATCCGCATTCGATTCAATGCCGAATTGATTAATGTTAGTGAGGCGATTGTAGAAACTGCCTTTGTCCCAGAAACCATCTTCCGAACAGCCAATGCAGCCGTGACCGGATTGAATCGGGAAGGAAACGCCGCCATTCCAGCGTGTGGTCGAACAAGCGTTGTAAGTGGTTGGACCTTTGCAACCCATTTTGTACAAGCAATAACCTTTACGCGCGGCTTCGTCGTCCCATTCCTCCACGAATTGTCCCGCGTCGAAATGTGGACGGCGATAACATTTGTCGTGAATGCGTTGCCCATAGAACATTTTCGGGCGACCTTGGCGATCCAGTTCAGGAATGCGGTCGAAAGTCAGCATGTAAGCGATGACCCCCGTCATGACTTCCGCAATCGGCGGACAACCGGGGACTTTGATAATTGGTTTGTCGGTAATGACTTTGTGTACGGGGGTGGCGCGGGTTGGATTCGGTGCGGCGGCTTGCACACAACCCCACGATGCACATGAACCCCACGAAATAATCGCTTTGCAATCTTTAGCAACGCGGCGCAGCTTTTCCACGAACGGTTTGCCGGATTGCATACAAAACATACCATCCTCGTTCAATGGTGGGTTGCCTTCCACCGCGAGGATGTAATTGCCTTTGTATTTTTCAATGATTTCATCAAGGATGGCTTCGGCTTGATGCCCCGCAGCTACCATTAATGTGTCGTCGTAATCCAGTGAGATCATCGACAACACCACGTCTTTCGCAAGTGGATGCGCCGAACGAATGAACGATTCCGAACAACAAGTGCATTCCAAACCGTGTAACCACAACACGGGCGTGCGCGGTTTAGTTTCCATTGCGTGTGCAATTTTGGGCGC
>CAZJDN010000339.1:0-1089 GCA_964544775.1 uncultured Thiothrix sp. | reverse complement strand
TGCCTACTGCTACCGTGTCGCTGGGCAGTATCAAAAAAGCCGGAAGCTGCTGTTAGTCGCTCCACAATGTTCTGTAGTAAACTCGCACCCCTTTACTTGGAGTGCGAACGCTGATGACGACTGATTACACCGTGCTGGATTTACCCCGCGCTTATGCCGCGCCATTAACGGGTCAGTTTCGCACCCAAGCGCAAGATTTTATCGTTGAAGAGCAAATGGACATTGCCCTGACAGGGACGGGGGAACATTTGTGGGTGCAAGTGCGTAAAACCGATTCCAATACCGATTGGGTAGCAACGCAGTTAGGGCGTGCGGCGGGCATTGCGGGTAAAGAAGTCGGTTACGCGGGGTTGAAAGATCGGCACGCGGTGACGACGCAATGGTTTAGCCTGCAATTGCCGGGCAAAGCTGATCCCGATTTTTCCGCTTTGCCGTCAGAAATCGAAATCCTGCAACAATGCCGTCATGACCGCAAATTACGCCGTGGCGCACACACGGGCAATCGCTTCGTGCTGACCTTGCGGGAATGCAGCGGCGATTTCGCGCAAGCCGCACAAGTGTGTGAACAAATCGCGCAAGGTGGCATTCCCAATTATTACGGCGAACAGCGTTTTGGGCATCACAATGGCAATGTCAGCAAAGCCGAACGTTGGTTTAATGGTTCATTACGCCCGAAAAATCGCAGCCTTAGCAGCATTTATCTGTCAGCAGCACGTTCGTGGGTATTCAATGCGATTTTGGCGCAACGGGTACGCAATGGGACGTGGAATCAGCGCGTCGCGGGCGATATTTTCATGTTCGATAACAGCAATGCGTGGTTTGCCGACGATAATAGCGACGCTTTGAGCGCACGGTTAAGCGCGTTGGAAATTCATCCCACAGGCGCATTGTGGGGGCGCGGTACATTAGCAACGCAAGCCGACACGCTGACTTTGGAAACCGCGCAAGCCGCGCAATTCCCCGATTTGTGCGCTGGTTTGGAACGCAACGGTTTGCAGCAAGAACGCCGTACCTTACGCATTAAAGTGAGCGACTTGCAGTTGGAAATACTGGACACGACCACGCTGCGCTTGCAGTTTGCGTTACCAG
>CAZJDN010000338.1:0-1092 GCA_964544775.1 uncultured Thiothrix sp. | reverse complement strand
TGCTGTCCGGCATTCCGATGTTATGCGGCAGAATTGTCGCCAGAAAACAAAGTTAAACCTCATAGGAATTACCATGCGAAATCTCACCGTTCTTAGTGGTGCGGGCATCAACATCGGGGTATCACAAGCGTGCCCGTTCGCTGACGAAATGCTCAATTTTTCGTATCAGAAGATCAGCACGAACGTTTACACCCGAATTTCACCAGAAATCAAGGCGCTCTTCTCGCCCGAGTCCTTTGACTACATTCTCGGTGGCTTGCTGACCGTGAATCTGGTAATTGAGAAGACAAAACAAGATTTAAAACGCTTCAACATGAATGAAGCAGCATTCGCCGATCTCTTCAGGCAGTCTGATTTGCAGTCATCGATTGCGAATGCGTTAGACCAGATTGAGAATCAGCTCACGATCTCTCTTGGCCAAATGCTCAACGTTGTGACCGCATTTACGCCGATCCTTGACCGTGTTGTCGCCTCCTACGACTCTATCAACTACTTCACGGTCAACTTTGACGGCATCTTTGATCACATTCTGTACGGACCCCGGTACTCGCGCGGGAAGATCGTTACCGACTTCTGGCGCGCTGACGGATCGCTGAACAATCACGCAGTTCAGAAGGTCAAAATTCATCATCTACATGGTGATCTGCGCTACAAGCCGTTCAAGAGGACGCAATACAACGAACCTCCATATCGTTGGCCAGTACTTGTAGTTGGCGATCAAGAAGTGAAGAAAGGGCTCATCGCGGGGCAAGAGTCACTTCGCTTCTACAATAACCGCCTACGCGCCTCGACAGAAACACGTGAAGCAGGAGTTACTGAAAACGTTCTCGCAATCATCGGTTTTGGCTTTAGAGACGAAGACCAGCACATCGTTTCACGAGTCAAACACGCAATCCAAAGCAGCGTTTTTGATCGAGTTCTGTTGTTCGATATCGAAGACCGGCTCGCGCCAATTTGCCAGGGGCACACTTGGGTAAGGCCAGATCAAGAGAACCTAATAGCCTTCTTAGCGCGCCTGTGAGGTCTAACAATTCCATCGAGAGGACGCCTCAAGGGCTGTGCCCTTGCGCCGCCTCTCATGTCAAACGTTAG
>CAZJDN010000337.1:0-1095 GCA_964544775.1 uncultured Thiothrix sp. | reverse complement strand
GCAACGCTGTGTTCTAACTGCGCTCGCAACGCCGCTACATTATCACCGTATGCACTGGCTTCGGGTAATTGGGCGCGAACTTTGGCTAAAAAGCTGTGACCGTGCAAGCGTCGCGCACGGTGTCCGGCGGCTAACGGCGATTGCCCCTGCGCATTTTCCACCCGACACGCCGCTTCAAAACTGGCAGCCGCCACATAAAATAAGGTTTCGTTCACGCACTCACCCCGAATTTTTGCAGTAATGGGTCAGCCGTACCCGCTTCGGCAAAACCTTTGGCGCGTAATAAACACGAATCGCATTGCCCACACGGTTGTCCATTGGCGGCAGGGTCGTAACAACTGCTGGTTAAACTGTAATCCACGCCTAATGCTAAACCTTGGCGAATGATTTCGGCTTTACTCCATTCAATCAACGGCGCGTGCAAAGTGAGTTTTTGCCCTTCCACGCCTGCTTTGGTAGCAAGGTTTGCCATGGTTTCAAACGCTTGAATGAATTCAGGGCGGCAATCGGGGTAGCCGGAATAATCCAACGCATTCACGCCCAAGAAAATGTGTTGTGCGCCCAGCACTTCCGCCCAACCCAAGGCAAAGGAAAGGAAAATGGTATTGCGGGCGGGCACATACGTCACCGGAATGCTGCTTTCCATTGCCGCTGTGTCACGTCCTTTGGGTACATCGATGTCTGCGGTGAGTGCCGAACCGCCAAAAGCGCGTAAATTAATGTCAGCAATGACGTGCTCGGCAACCTGCATGGCGGCTGCCACGCGCTGGGCGGATTCCAACTCTACGCTATGGCGTTGCCCATAACGAAACGACAGCGCGTAAGGGGTAAAACCTCGCGCTTGGGCAATGGCTAAAACGGTGGTGGAATCCAGTCCACCACTCAATAAAACAACAGCTTTTGGGTTCATACTTTTAAGAATCTTACGTTTGCTCGGTGCACTGCCGTTTGGCAGCAAAGGACAAGATTAGCATAAGCAGAATGCAGCGACACCGCTGTGTCACGGTTGCGCAATGCATTTTTGGTAACGTGCATACACGGTATTGGCGTATTTTTCCGTCGTCAAAATGCGCGAGCTTTTTTCGCTGTGTAACT
>CAZJDN010000336.1:0-1095 GCA_964544775.1 uncultured Thiothrix sp. | reverse complement strand
TTAAAAAAGCAAAAATACACATTTAGAAATGAATAAGAAAAACAAAACCCTCTGATTGTTCAGAAGGTTGCTCAACTCTAAAAAATTGGATTTGAAAACTTCCAATAAAAACACTGAATCCATTCTACAAAACCCGATGACCCCAAAACAGACGGACACACTAACGTTAGTGTGCCCGTCTCTACAACCCGAGTGTGATACTAACACTCGGGTGAGTGTGTCATTCTTTATCGTACGAGTGTGATGAACAGCTTCACTTATTGGACAGTTAATATTTTATCAAATACTGCTGTTCTCGGTTCTTTCAGTAGTAAAGAGCCGCTTGAAAACTGCGTTACCACTTCCACTGTATAGGAACCAACTGCTAAAGCAGGGATTACAATAATGAGTTCTGAAGGATTATTGGTCACGATGTCACTTGTCTCTACAGCTGTTCTGGTTTGGGTGGTGGTTTCTACAAAATACACTCCGTTGGCAGTATCTTCTCCCGCTATTTTTATTTTGTTTCCTGCTAATTTTAGGTTTCTGTTGGGGGTTAGTAAGTCGTTTACAGAGCCACTTTTAACATCAGTCACTTGTAAAATGACAGCCGAAGCATCTGCAATTCCTAAAATATCTACTTCTATCGTAGGGATTTCTGCTCTTAATTTCTCTCCTTGGTTAAATTGGAAAAGAATAGTGTGTTTACTTGGATTGAATGTTTCTGTAGGACTATCAAATACGCCTCTAATAAGAGTAGAAGCCGTGAAATATCCTGTGTTTACAGAGAAACCATCACAGAGTTGATACGCCATTTCTTTTAAGAAAAGCTCTGTAGCGTGTTGCATAGAAGGAGCAGATACATCTGAACCACCTCTATTTACTGCTGCTTCACAGATTTGTTTTACATTAAGACTGCGTTCGCTTACGGTACGAGCAATAAAGTCATTAGGATTGTCTTTGGTCAATGCGTTATCATAAAGATAAGCTTTGATTTTGTGTAAAATTGCCATTTTTTAATTTTTTTATGGTTAATAATTATATCTCGCTGTGCATTATATATTTGCCACGAATGCACGAATTTTTATAAAAACAAATAACCTTTTCTAATGTTCT
>CAZJDN010000335.1:0-1100 GCA_964544775.1 uncultured Thiothrix sp. | reverse complement strand
GCAAATTGGCGATTCATCCTGCACCGTTACAGCACATTAATGAGTTATTCGAGCGGGCGATTATTGGCCCGATTGCGGGGGAAGTGGTCGTTGCTTGCGGCGTTTTGTTCCACACATCGTTATTACTATTTGCCTATCTTATGTGGCGGCGCGATGTGAATGACCGCAAGCAGCGCAGTAGTCATGTAGCGATGGGGTAGGCTGATTTATACCCTAGGGTAATCCCTTTAATTACGCGGCTTGGGGCTGGAAGTGGTGATAAATGCGCGGTAGGATGCCTGCCTGTGGGGTGCTGGGTGAACGTTCTTGCTTGAAAACAAAGATTTTTTTGTTTTTGCACGAAAAAAGTAATTTTCCGTGTGCATTTTGGATGCTGCGGTGCATTATTTTCGTATAATCAGCACAGAGCTAAACATTCCAGAAGCTGCTGTTGGCAGGGGCTTCTTACCGCTACCAAAGGAGAAACAAATGGCTGATAACGATCAGAATCCAATTAATGCGTTAGGGTTTGCATCGGTTGCGAAAGAGTTGCAAGAGAACTTTAAGCAAGTGGAAGACATTATGTCTGGCTTTGCAAAATCGTATGAGAATATTGCATTTGACCCTTTCAATCTGCGTAATGCCTACAGCGAGTGGTTGGAAGCGTTAGCAAAAGACCCGCAGAAAGTGATCGAAACCAACATGGCATTCTGGCAAAAATCGCTGGAATTGAGCCAAAAAGCCATGATGAGCTTTTTCAGCGGTCAACCAACTGATCCCGTGATCAAAGAACCTAAATCTGATCGCCGTTTCAGTCACGAAGATTGGGCAAACAAGCCAATTTTTGACGTAATTAAGCAATCTTACTTGCTGGCATCCGACTGGACACGCCAATTGCTGGCGAATGCAGACGGTATGGACGAGCGCACCGCCGAACGTGTGAAATTCTTCACCGAACGTGCGTTAGATGCGATGTCACCCACTAACTTTGCATTAACCAATCCGGCGGTTATTGAAAAAATCCGTGCAACCAATGGCGCGAACTTGGTTCACGGCTTGAAAAACATGCTGGAAGATTTGGAAGCAGGCAAAGGTCAATTGCGCATTCGCATGACTGACGC
>CAZJDN010000334.1:0-1108 GCA_964544775.1 uncultured Thiothrix sp. | reverse complement strand
CACGCAAGAGCGAACAGCCAGTGCCGACGCAAAAAAGCCGGAACGTGTCCGGCTTTTTTGCATTGTTATCTGAATTTTCAATAGTTTATATTATATTGGTTGGGCAACGTTATTAAGGGCATTCCGCACAAAATCGTTTAAGCTAATACCAAGTTCCTTTGCTTTGACAGCTACGGCTAAATGCAACTCATGCCCGATTCTCACATTGAAACTACCTTTACAGGGTACTTCTGGCTCATAACCTTTTGCTGTACAAGTTGCTAGGTAATCATCGACAGCAGCTTCAAACGCCGCCTTGAGTTCCGGCACAGTTTCGCCTTCGTAATTAACCAATGCGGAAATAAACTCTAACTTGCCAAACAAAATACCGTCTTCAACAGATGCATCGATACTACCGAAATAGCCTTTATATTCAAACATTTTCACAACATACCTCCGGTTTTGAGTTTTTCGCGGACTTGACGAACAGCGTATGCCTTCACTTCGTTACTTGGGTGTGGTTTGTGTAAGTTAATCAGGTCGGTGGCGTTTCCGTTATCAAACTTCACCCGCGAGCCGTCACCTTCTTCTTGGGTGTAACCAAGTTTGATCAGTAATGAACAGAGTTCCTTCCATGTCCATTTTGATTTTGGGTCACGCATCTTATCTAAAAGTTTCTCAAGTTTGCTCATGGCGTATTCCTTGTTGAAGCATTCAGTTTAGGTTCACCGTTACACACTTGCAACTAGAAATAGTTGCAAACGCGTTATGTTGTTTTGGCTTGCAAGCGTTTGGTGAGGATTTCCGCCGCCAATTGGCGTTGGTAGGTGTTGATTTCACCGTCTTCTGTGCCGCCGAGTCGCAGCATAAGATATTAAACGCTCATTGCCGCTAGGCTAGCGGGGTGCAGGCGTGCTGCACCCCTTGGGTGAGTATGTTTTAAGAAAGGCGTATCAAGGTTGAAATGCACGGGCTACGCCCGACCTTGACACGCAAGAGCGAACAGCCAGCGCAGACACAAAAAAGCCGGAACGTGTCCGGCTTGGTGGGTTTGGGTTAAACAGCGGTTTAGTAGTTAAACGGCATGAATATTACTTTGGCTTGGCATAATAGCGAATCGAAACCCTAA
>CAZJDN010000333.1:0-1115 GCA_964544775.1 uncultured Thiothrix sp. | reverse complement strand
AAATAAGGAATAGCTTGTTCTTCTAACCATTGGCTTATGGCGTTTGATGTATACGACGCACCTAAATACGCTCCTTGCATTGAATCAGATTGTTGTGCTGTGCGTGGTTTGGCTAAATAGTCGTGCCAAACGGATAATGCCGCACCTAATGCACCGCCAGCATCACCCGCCGCAGGTTGAATCCAAATGTCCTCAAAAATGCCTGCCCGTAATAATTTGCCATTGGCAACGCAATTGAGCGCGACACCGCCAGCTAAACACAAGTATTTGTTCCCTGTTTCTTGTTTTACAGTCCGTGCCAGCCGTAACACAATATCCTCCGTAACGCATTGAATAGATGCGGCAATATCCATTTCTTTTTGGGTTAGTGGGCTTTCAGCGTGGCGTGGAGGGGCTTGAAATAATTCGGCAAACCGTTGATTTGTCATGGTCAACCCCGTGGCATAGTCAAAATATTCCATATTTAACCGAAACGTACCATCAGGTTGTAAATCCAGCAGCTTTTCACGAATTAAATCGACGTATTTTGCTTCACCATAAGGTGCTAAACCCATTAATTTATACTCGCCTGAATTGACTTTAAATCCGGTGTAATAAGTAAATGCAGAATAAAGCAAGCCCAATGAGTGAGGGAAGTCGATTTCCCACAACGGTGTTAATGCATTATTTTTACCTTGCCAGACAGAAGTTGTTGCCCATTCGCCAACACCATCCAAGCAAAGAACAGCGGCTTCCTGAAAAGGACTAGGAAAAAAAGCAGATGCAGCGTGTGCTTGATGATGTTCGGTAAATAATAACGGCGGTAATTGCTTTTCAGGCAAGCCCGATAATGTCGCAAGGGCTTTTTTTAAGGTGCTTTTGAGAAACAGTTTTTCTTTTAACCAAATTGGCATGGAAGCAATAAAAGAACGAAATCCTCGTGGCGCGTAGTGCAAATACGTTTCTAATAAACGCTCGAACTTTAATAAAGGCTTGTCATAGAAAACAATGTACGCAACGTCGCCTAGAGTAATATTGGCGTATTCCAAGCAAAAACGAATCGCTTGTGCCGGAAAATGCTGGTCGTGCTTTTTACGGCTAAAGCGTTCTTCTTGTGCAGCAGCAATAATTGAACC
>CAZJDN010000332.1:0-1122 GCA_964544775.1 uncultured Thiothrix sp. | reverse complement strand
ATTAATGCAAAACTGAGATAAGCAAAGCATTTTTAGTTCGTTTGGTAGTAAATAGTCACCTGTTAAGATTCCTCCCATCGTTTTCTGGGAGAGTTTAATCATGGTTGCTCAGGTTCTAACATTAACACCCAATAGAAATATCAGCCAAACACAAGAGTTTGATAAATACACAGCAGAGGATATTTTACATGCGGTTCGTTTAACGGCTGAGGCAGAAAATATACCTTATGCGGGTACGGTTACACCCAAACTTGCATGGTCATTATTCTCAAATGGAAAAGCACAGTTAATTGATGTCAGAACAGCAGAAGAATTGAAATTTGTTGGCAGTGTTCCTAATAGCCAACATGTTCCGTGGGCAACAGGAACAAACCTAAATCGTAACCCACGTTTCGTTAAAGAGCTGGAAAAAAAAGTAAAGAAAGATGACGTTATTCTGCTGTTATGTCGCAGTGGTAAACGTTCAGCAGAAGCAGCCACTGCCGCCACTAAAGCGGGATTTACTCAAGTTTTCAATGTATCAGAAGGATTTGAAGGCGATTTAGATAACCAACAACAACGTGGTAAGTTGGGTGGCTGGCGGCATTATAACCTTCCTTGGGAACAAAACTAATCGGGCTTAATACTAGAACAGGTCATTAATCATGAATAAATCCTTTAAAGCCAATCAAGCAATCCATGAAGAAATTCATAAGATTGCTTACCCTCAATTTGGGCATAATATTCCAGTTTGGCATTTAGATCACATTGTTTCAAGCCTACATAAAATACGGGTAGCATGGCGTGATACACACGGTCGACCTAAATACTTTAACGGACGAGCATTACCTGCTGCTGATGTATTAAGTCAGTTCATGAAAACCATTAGCAATGTGTTATTTCCACTACGCCTTGCCCCCGTAAACTTGCATCAAGAGTCCGAAGATTATTATGTTGGGTTGCAATTGGATGTTGCTTTGCAATCCCTGTTGGGGCAATTACGCCTAGAACTGGCTTACCGTCTTTATATGGAGACACAACCATTAGAAACGAGTGAGCCATTTGAAACACATGCGATAAAGACTGTGCAGACTTTTGCTTCTGCCTTACCGCGTATTCGTCAAACCTTGGATTTGGATATTC
>CAZJDN010000331.1:0-1124 GCA_964544775.1 uncultured Thiothrix sp. | reverse complement strand
AATCAGTAATTGCGATGCCGATTTGACGAAATTGCAGTGCCCACCCGCGAATTAGCGTAATGGTCAAATGATTCAGGGGAGTCTTGATAGCGTGTACAAGGCTTGTCAAACCTTAAAGTGATGGCTATTATCTTGGCTATAAGAGGTAGCCTATGCAACGTTATTCCATCGCCGAAGCTAAAAATCAATTACCACGCATTGTGCGTGAACTTGAACAAATGGGTGAAGTCCATCTCACACGGTACGGCAGACCGATTGCGATTTTATTGTCTGCTGCCCAATATCACGCTTTACAACGCCGCCCTAGCTTGTCTTTTCGTGACGTATTAACAGATTTACGCACCAACATGAATGCTGAAGTCGGATTAAGCGACACCAGCATATTTGATGAGGAACGTCATCAGTCACAAGAACGGGATTTCAGTTTCTAATGTTACGCTACTTACTCGATACCAACGTTGCGTCAGAACCGTGTAAACCAGAACCCAATGCCCATGTTATCGCTAAGCTAGACCAATGCCGCGATCAGATTGCATTGGCAGCTCAAACGCTGTACGAATTGCAACGTGGTGTAAATTTACTCGCAGAAGGACGGCGCAAAATCCATATCAGTCATTACATTGAGGGGATACGCGCCACATTGCCCATTTTACCTTACGATGAAGCTGCCGCTTATTGGCAAGCTAACGAGGTCATACGCCTGAAACAGATCGGTATTACCCCCAGTTTTGTCGACATGCAAATTGCGGCGGTTGCGATCGTCAATGGTTTAACACTCATCACGCGGAATACCGCCGACTTCCAACATTTTTTGGGGCTAAACATCGAAAATTGGTTTGATGCCCCCTGAACGAAGCTACCCCGACAAGGGGAAATTGCAGGGGCTAACCTACACAACAACGAAAATTCATCGCCGCCATAATGTCTGCAATTAATTTGCTCTACGTTGGGCGATTAAATGCGCCACTACGCGCACGCGCATTCCGCCAGTGCTTTTTCACTAATCCACGCTTGAATTTGCAGGGCTGCGTCTTGCCATTGCGGGTCGAGCATAAGCATGTGCCCCGCACCTTTAATAATCGCGGTTTGCCCATTCCAATTGAGTGCGGTAATTAATAATAACG
>CAZJDN010000330.1:0-1134 GCA_964544775.1 uncultured Thiothrix sp. | reverse complement strand
CGTCGGATGTGAAAGTGCGCGTCGATCAATCCAAAGCGTATTACTACCCCGATGTAGTGGTGGGTTGCGAGGCGGATGATACCAACCCGTACTATTTGGAAAAGCCATGTTTGATCGTGGAAATCACATCCAAATCCACCGAATGGAAGGATTACGCGCAAAAAGCGGTGGCCTACCAAAAGTTGCCGAGTTTGCAAGCCTATTGGGTTATTTCGCAAGAACAGCCGCAAGTGGTGGTATTTTACCGCGATGGCGACAACGGCTGGGAAGTGACGCGCTACGCCGATTTGGAGCAAACTGTGCCATTACCATGCCTCGAAACCCCGCTCACACTTGCCGATATTTACGCAGGGGTAGATTTTTCTCAACCCATCGATGAAGTAACCCCGTAACCTATGCGAATTCCGCGTTTTTATGTTGAACAGCCCTTAACCGTGGGCGACTGTTTTACCCTTCCCGAAGCCACGTTCCGCCATGCGATTCAGGTATTGCGCCTAAGCGTGGGCGAATCGCTGATACTGTTTAATGGCGCAGGCGGTGATTACGTTGCTGAACTCAGCAGCGTGACTAAGAAAGCCGCGATCGTGCAAGTGCAATCTTTTAGCCCGATTGCGAATGAATCCCCCGTCGCTATTACACTGGCGCAAGCGATTATTAAGCCGGACAAGATGGATTTCGCGTTGCAAAAGGCGGTGGAATTGGGTGTGACCACGATTCAGCCCCTCATTACCCAACGCAGTGTGGTGCGTATTAGCAAAGACCAAACCGAGAAAAAAGTGCAACATTGGCAAGGCATTGTGCAAGCGGCGTGCGAACAATCGGGGCGCATTGTGTTACCGCAAGTGCTTGAGCCTGTGAGTTTGGATGCTTGGTTGCAACAAGCGTTTCACGGTACGCGCTTAATGTTGGGGATTGGTGATTACCCGCGTATTGCTGCATTACCTAACGATTTACCTGCACCGTTGGCATTAGTGATTGGCCCGGAAGGTGGCTTTACGGAAGAAGAAACGGCGGCGTGTTTAGCGGCAAACGTGCAAGGTGTGTCATTGGGACAGCGGATTTTACGGGCAGAAACCGCCAGTTTAGCGGCACTGGCATTAATCCAGCACCGCTTTGGCGATCTTTAACGCGGGG
>CAZJDN010000329.1:0-1135 GCA_964544775.1 uncultured Thiothrix sp. | reverse complement strand
CGGCTGGCTTTACCAATGCAATGGGCTATTTAACCCCAACCGATACCAAAGTCTATTTAAGCCCGAATATGACCTTTGATTTCACAAACATTGAGTTTTTGAAATATACCATTGCGCAAACCGAAGCCATTTGGCAAAAAGAATTTACTACCTTAAACAGCCATGCGAATCAAGCTGTGATTCATTGGCCGTGGCACGATTACGCTCCAACTGTTGGTACGGCAACGAATTACGGTGGTACACGTAGCGATGGTTCTAGCATTAACTACACCAGTGGTATGTTCACCAATTTAATTAGCTATGCGTATAACCAAGGCACGGAATTTATTACAGGTGCAGATTTAAGCAAGCGCATTAATGCTTTCCGTAGTAGTGCGCTAACCTTTACGCAACCGAATACCAGCACTATTCAAGCTACATTAACTTCCGCTGATGCAGGACGTTATGCATTGCAAACCAGTTCTCCCATTGCATCGGTTACTAACTGGTATGCTTATAATACGCAAAAGGTTTTTCCAGCGAAAAACGGTGGTACGTATACCATTAATTTAGGTGCGACACCAACGGCAATAAATCACATTACCAAATTGCCCATGCGAGCCAATTTACTTTCAACCGCTTCAACGGGGTCGAACAATTTGAGCTTTAGTTTTGAAGGGCAAGGTAAAGTAGACGTTGCTTTGCGTTGTAATACAGGTTCACGCACGATTACAGGTACTGCAAGCAGCTCCAGCTTTAACAGTACAACCAAGGTATTAACTTTAAACTTCTCAACATTAAGACCTTACGGCACATTAACTACACCGCACACCGCCACCATTACCACCAGTTGCCCTTAATTAAGGGCAGCGATGGTTAGGCTGTTATAACAGCAACAAGGTAATACTGAAATGAAAAACTTGCTGAAAATCTGGATATTACTCATGAGTATTGCTGTTATACCAGCGCAAGCTAATGCACCGGAGTTACATAGCACGGCGGTATTTTATGCCGCCGATTTACCCCTAGACTTACTGGGGCAATTCCAGCGCGTTATTGTCGAAGCAGATAATGTAAAACCTGCTGAATTACAAGCACTGCATCAACAAGGCGCAAAAGTATTAGCTTATCTCAGTATTGGGGAAATTGCTCCAAG
>CAZJDN010000328.1:0-1137 GCA_964544775.1 uncultured Thiothrix sp. | reverse complement strand
GTGAGGCGAGCATCGAGATGGACGCCGACATGCTGCCGAACCACGACGCCGTGGTTCGCTTCGACCCGCGCCTCCGCCGGATCCGCCTTCTCCAGAACGTCGGCCTGGTGTTCTCCTCGGGCTACCTGGAGCTGGCTGGCGACGGCATCGAGACGATCGCCGACAACCTGGCGCTCCACTTCGACGGGCTGCGCGATGCAGACGAGTTCACCTACCGAGCGCGCTTTGTGTTCGCCCCGGAGACCATCGACGGCGCGTTCCGCCAGACTGAGGTCCCGACTGTCCTGGAGCGGTTCGCCCGCACCGTGGGCAGCCTGCGGCCGGACGGCTTCTACGACGAGCAGTGGTTCAGCGGCGACTTTCGCACGTCCAAGGACGGCGAGTTCGTCCATGACGGTCAGATGGACTTCCGCGACGGCGCGTACAACCTGCGCCGCGGCGCCTCCGACTTTCGGGACCGAGACCGCCGTTCGTGGATCGACTCGCAGATGGACTTTCGCGAGCGCGAGGCGGGCCGGTGGTACGATTCCCAGACCATCGACGGCCGCGAGGGTCAGTACTACGGCGACGTCCCGACCCTGCGCGGCGGCGAGTGCCCCGGGAAGTCGCCCTGCGACACCGCCCAGTGGGACCTCGTGGCGATCCACCGGCGCAACCACCCGACGCCGCCGGTCAAGCGCGGTATCCTGCCGGACCGCGGGCGCAGGCAGTTCCCGGCGTTGTACTTCTACCTCCGGGACGAGTACCGCGAGGTCAGCCCGATCTCGGTCGGCGGCCCCATGGAGCCGCTCTTCGCCTGGAAGCAGGGTCCGAAGGTCAACCTGGACTGCCGCCAGAAGGGTCACGGCCCCGAGGATTGCATCCAGATCGACTTCCGGGGCGACTCGACGGCGCTGCCGGCGGAGTTCCCGGGCTACACGCTCGGCTTCTTCACCGAGGCCCTCGCCACCCAGGGCGACTTCCGGCCGGGCGGCCTGGATAGCACCGAGGCCCTCGCCAAGTGGACGCGCGACACCCACGGCAACACGGTGCTGGACGGCCGCGAGCTGACGTTCTGGATGTCTACGGCGTACGACGTCTACGACTTCCGTGACGACAAGCTCGAGGCCCCCGACACCTTCGTCAGCTACGTCTCCG
>CAZJDN010000327.1:0-1141 GCA_964544775.1 uncultured Thiothrix sp. | reverse complement strand
CATCGAGCCCGTCGTATCGGTTGCCTCCTGTGATCGAAACAACCGCCGCACCAGCCAGCCCGACAAGCAGGGCATAGCCGCGATTCTTCGAGACGAGACACAAAACAAAAACCGCGACCGCTTGCCAAACCGCGATCATCAAGACGGCGAGTGTCATGATTGGTCACCGAGAAGCTACAGAGCATCCAGCATACCAGATCAAGAAAACGTCATATCACTTAGTGCCTAGAGCATGTTCTGAACGATGTTCATGGCATCGGTCAGATGGGGCAACATGAGACAGGCGAAGGCCAGATAGTGCAATCCGGCCAAGGTTTCGGGCAGCCGCTCGTAATCGCGGGCCAGGCGGCGGAACCGAGCCGCCCAGCCGAAGCTGCGTTCGACCACCCAGCGCCGGGGTAGCAGCACGAATCCCCGCTTGGCCTCGGGAAGCTTGACCACTTCGAGCGCGATACCGTGCTCCAGCGCCGCGTTGGCGGGGTTCTGGCCGGTGTAGCCCTGATCGACGTAGGCCAGGGTCACCTCCTGATTGCTCACTTCCTGGATCGCCTGGGCCAGCTGGCCGACCTGATCCCGATCCTGTTCGTTGGCCGGGGTGACATGCAGCGCCAGCAGGTTGCCCAGCGTATCGACGGCCAGATGGACTTTCGAGCCCTTCTTGCGCTTGGCGCCGTCGTAGCCGGCTCGGGCACCGCTGGTGGGGGTCGATTGCAGGGTCCGGCTGTCCAGAATGACGGCCGAGGGATGGGGTGTGCGTCCATCGGCCAGACGCAGCAGCATCCGCAAGTCATGCACGATGGCCTCGAAACAGCCGGCCTTGAACCAGCGCTGCATCTGCTGATGCACGCGCGACCAGGGCGGCAGGTCGTTGGGCAGCATCCGCCACGGACAGCCGGTGCGCACGACATAGCGCAGCGCATTGAACACTTCGCGCAGATCGTGCCGGCGCTGGCCGGCATCAAGCGGAAAGAGGATCAGGTAAGGTGCGACGAAAGCCCATTCTTCGTCGCTGACATCGGTGGGGTAGGGTTTGCGTTCTGCCATAGCCCGTGAATCTTAAGGCTATGGCATGGTTCAGGACAGGCTCTAGGCGGAAGGGGCTATATACCCAGCCCATGAAGGCACGCTCCCGCTGGGCGTC
>CAZJDN010000326.1:0-1144 GCA_964544775.1 uncultured Thiothrix sp. | reverse complement strand
TACCATCAAACTCAACGAAGTCAGCATTATTGACAAAGCGTTTGAGGAAGGCTGGATTAAAGCTGACCCACCTGCACAACGCACTGGCAAAAAAGTGGCAGTTGTGGGTTCGGGTCCGGCGGGTATGGCGTGCGCAGACCAGCTCAACAAAGCAGGTCATAGCGTTACCGTATACGAACGTGCAGACCGCATTGGCGGCTTGTTAATGTACGGCATTCCAAACATGAAGCTGGACAAACAAGCCATTGTGCAACGTCGCGTTGACCTCATGGCAGCCGAAGGCGTGACCTTCGTCACAGGCGTGGAAGTCGGCAAAGACGTATCCGCTGAACAATTACGCAGCGAATTCGACGCTATCGTATTGTGCGCGGGTGCTACCCAACCGCGTGACCTGCCCGTAGAAGGACGCAACCTCAACGGCGTGCATTTTGCGATGGATTTCCTCACCGCAAATACCAAAAGCCTGCTGGACTCCAACCTTGGTGATGGTAACTACCTTTCTGCTAAAGGCTTGGATGTCATTGTCATCGGTGGCGGTGATACGGGGACAGACTGTGTGGGGACATCCGTGCGCCACGGCTGTAAATCCGTGCGCCAATTGGAAATCATGCCGCGAGCACCTGACGCACGCGCAGCCGATAACCCGTGGCCGGAATGGCCGCGTGTTCACAAAGTTGACTACGGTCAAGAAGAAGCCGCTGCTGTATTTGGGCGTGACCCGCGTGACTACCTCATTTCCACCAAAAAACTGGTTGGCGATGAAAATGGCAATGTGAAAGAAATTCACACCGTCAAAGTCCGTTGGGAACAAGGTGCAAACGGTAGTATGCGTTTGGTCGAAATCAAAGGTTCAGAAGAAGTCCAACCCGCGCAATTAGTGCTGCTGGCAATGGGCTTTACAGGACCTGAGAAAACCTTGATTGACGCACTGACGTTAGATACCGATCCACGCGGTAACGTTAAAGCCGATTACGGTAAATACGCCACCAATATTTCCGGTGTCTTTGCCGCTGGTGACATGCGCCGTGGTCAAAGTCTGGTTGTTTGGGCAATCAACGAAGGGCGTGAGGCTGCTCGCGAATGCGACCGCTTCTTGATGGGTAAAACCTACCTGCCGTAATTTCCCGCCTGCTATGCAAACCCT
>CAZJDN010000325.1:0-1163 GCA_964544775.1 uncultured Thiothrix sp. | reverse complement strand
GCAACTTTTTTTGAAACAGGCTTAACGAACTGTCCAAATTTACTTGACCATTACAGTGCGGCTTCCGTGGTTCTGCGGTATTGCTTGGTTAACTGTTTTTCCCACCAGTGGGGATTGCATAGCCGTGCTGATACCGCTTCACGGGAATGGCGTTTGTGTGGGTCAAGGTTCGCTTCCACCGTAGGGAAACGTGGCACAGTCACACTCTGCTTACATGCCCATTGTGCAGCGGTTTCAAGGTCAAATAACTGCACCTGTAAGCCAGCCAGTTGCGCATGGTGTTCGTGCAATACCAACCGCTTGCGGCTGGTCATGGCGAACTGCTCCACCGCATCCAGCATGAAGTTATTCGCCGTGCGTCGCCCTTCGCCTTGGTGTGCGCCACTAGCAAACAGTGTGCTGTACTTGGCTTGAACGCTGTGGTGGAAGTCTTCGGGAATCCGTGCCAATTGCTGTTGTAGCCAATCAGCATCGTGTGGGTGGTGCGTGAAGTTCATGACGCACCTCCCAACAGGGCGAAAGCTGATAGAACGTAGGCAATCCACAGACCCAAATAGATGCCAATCACAAACGCGAAACCCAAGTTCATGCGGCTGTGGCGGTTACGCAGGGTTAAACCTTCACGCAAACCGCACAAGTAAGCAATATCGGTTTTCATACGCTTACCTCCACCGCCCATTTCACTTGCAAAGCACGGCTTAATTCCGCCGCCGCGTGGTTAGCAGCAGCTTGGTAACATTCCGCAGCAGCAAGGTATTGTTGCGCCCACCGACGGCATTCCGCAGCGGCATTACTGCACGCGACAAAATCCGCATGGTGGTAGCTGATCTGCTGTGAAGGGTTAAAAACGGCAATGACAGGTGTGGTAGTAACAGGGTGGCTCATGCTGCACCGCCATTTTCAGCAGATTGCTGCATTAACTCCAGATGCTCTGCATAAGCGTAAATAGCACTGGCTAATTGTTCAGTAACTTCCTCAATACATACAAGATCAATAACATCGTGTTGTAGGTCTTTGGCAATAACCGCATCACGGATGGTATAAGCCAGCGAGGATAGGAGCTTTAAACCACGTACTACGTCGACAATATTTTTAGGGCTGTACAACATCATGCTGCACCCCCGTCGTGTGGGTAAGCGGCTTGTTCTAGCTGCTTTTCAAGG
>CAZJDN010000324.1:0-1165 GCA_964544775.1 uncultured Thiothrix sp. | reverse complement strand
CTTGCCATTCTGCCATGCGGCGTAACATCGACATCACCGAAGCCAAACCGCAACCACCC
Source organism: uncultured Thiothrix sp. (assembly GCA_964544775.1). GTDB lineage: Bacteria > Pseudomonadota > Gammaproteobacteria > Thiotrichales > Thiotrichaceae > Thiothrix. The sequence continues at coordinate 1,106 of CAZJDN010000324.1, read as the reverse complement.
GCCACAAAATAACGCGGACGCAAGCCACGATCCGTCAGCACAAACGTGCCTTGTGCGCCGTTCAAGGTCAGTGCCGTACCAACTTGCGCCACGTCGTTGATGTAGCTGGAAAACTGCCCGTGCGGACGCAATTTAATCAGCAATTCCAGCGTACCATCCCAATTCGGCGCGTTTGCCAGCGAATAGGCGCGTTTCACGTCCGTATTAGGAATAAACAGCTCAACAAATTGCCCCGGCTCGAAATCCAAACTCAGATTGCCGTCGTCATCTTCTTGCAATTGCAGGTCGAGTTTGAGCGTATCCGGCGTGAGTAAGGTTTTACCCGTAATCACCGCTTGGCGTTGTGGAATCGCCGCAAAGCGGATTAAATTGTAGTCATACGCCACGCTTAATTGCAGGTCAGTACGCGGATAAGTGCAACATAACAATACCTTACGTTCCTGTTGCGCGGCAGGCGGTAACGCATCGCTGCTGTACGCGCCAAGCTGAAATTCCCCGCTTTGGCACACCGCAATGCACGCACCACACGCACCAACCCCGCATTGCGCCGCGAGGAAAATATCCGCTTTTTGCGCAGCACTCACAATATTGTCTGCCGCGTCACACGCAAACGTCACGGTTTGCGCGTCACGGGTGACAAGCTGAATTTGGTATTCAGGCATGAAACTGTCCTTACGCTGCACGTTGCAGGGCTTGATTCAAATCGGCTTCGGCGGTGCTATTCATCCGCAAATCAAAGCGTTGTTGCAACACCGCCAATAAATTCGGTGTGAGGTACGCAGGCAAGCTCGGACCTAAATGGATGCCTTTTACGCCCACCGCTAACAGCGACAACAAGACAGCGGTAGCTTTTTGCTCGAACCACGAAATCATTAATGACAGCGGCAAATCGTTCACCCCGCAACCAAATGCATTCGCCAACGCGGTGGCAATTTTCAGCGCGGAATGTGCGTCATTACATTGCCCCAAATCGAGCAGGCGTGGAATGCCGCCAATCTCACCAAACTCCTGTTTATTAAAGCGGAATTTCGCACAACCCAAGGTTAGCATGACGGTATTGGATGGGGTTTGGCTGGCTAATTCGGTGTAATAATTGCGCCCAGATT
>CAZJDN010000323.1:0-1167 GCA_964544775.1 uncultured Thiothrix sp. | reverse complement strand
CAACGTTGGAAGTGGTTTCTGTGCAATACGCGCTGGCTTTATTGGTCGGGCAAGATTTGGATTTACGCAATATGTTACGTAAATTTCTGCCCCCCGCGTTAAAGTTATTAAATTGCCGCAGCGGTTATATTTGGTTATACCAAGGTAAATTACCACCGCCAAATCAGGTAATAGAGCCTGTTTACAGTTACCCTTCCTTACGCACCTCTCTTTTCGACGATCAACCTTTATTAGCCGAGCAGATGCTAGCGGTAGCGGCTAGGGCATGGCAAGTGAAAAAGCCGGGTGAAATTGTTGCATTGTCGGGGGTATATTTTCATTTAATGCCGTTAGGAAACAGTGGATTATTGGTTTTGGTGCGCAACCAAGCCTTACCCGATGAATATTTACTGGCATTAGGTTTGGTTTTAAAACGTTTGGAAACGGCATGTTTAGCTTGTTTGCAGCATGCTTATTTGGAAGAAGCGCGTAAAGAAGCCTTGCAAGCGAAAGAAGCCGCTGAAAAAGCCAATAAAGCTAAAAGCGAATTTCTAGCAATGATGAGCCATGAAATTCGTACTCCCATGAATGGTATTATTGGTTTAACCGATTTAATGCTTTACAGCAAAGTAAGTGATGCCCAACGCGAATACTTGGGGTTAATTAAGTCTTCGTCAAATGCGCTATTGGAAATTATTAACGAAATTTTGGACTTTTCCCGTATTGAAGCGGGTACATTGCAAATCAGCAATACGCCTTTTCAATTGCGCGATTTAATGCAGGATATTTTTGTTTCCTTGGATATGCGTGCGCGGGAAAAGGGTTTAGGTTTTGATTGGTACATTGCGGAGGAAATACCGCCGACTTTAGTTGGGGACGCAGGGCGATTACGCCAAGTAATGATTAATTTAGTGGGTAACGCGGTAAAATTTACGGCGAAAGGTGAAATTTTCATTCATATTAGCGTGCAAGCGCGTACCGCACAGCAAATAACCCTGTTTTTTAGCGTGAGCGATACGGGCATTGGTATTTCACCCGAAAAGCAAGCAACCATTTTTCAACCTTTTCAACAAGCGGATACATCCATTTCACGCCGTTACGGAGGAACAGGGCTGGGCTTAACCATTTCTTCTCAGTTAGTGCAAATGATGGGCGGGAAATTGTCGGTAGAAAGCCAATTAGGGCAAG
>CAZJDN010000322.1:0-1175 GCA_964544775.1 uncultured Thiothrix sp. | reverse complement strand
CGTAAAAGCCTGATCAAAGCCGCCGACTTACCCGCATGGTTTGCAGCGGTAAATACCCTGCCGGAATGGTACGGTGGGCGACTGGCGTATCGGGCGCGGGTGTATTTCCTCTTGTGCCTCTTCAATGGCTACCGCCGCACCGAATGCGCCAGTCTCTTATGGGAAAATATCGACTTCAAAAACCGTACTGTGCTACTGATCGACACCAAGAATGGCAGTAATCACGAATTACCCTTGACCAGCTTCACGCATCAACTCCTCAGTGAATGGCAAGCAATGGACGGGCAGGCAACGGGTTTAGTTTTTCGTGCTACGGATAACCGCAGCCCACTGGCGCACATCGAAAAAGTGCAGACAGCCATTAGCGAACGCACGGGCATTACATGGGCAATGCACGACTTACGCCGTACTTTTACCACTTATGCCGAACAAGCAGGGGTGAGGGGTTACACCCTGAAACGCCTAATTAACCACCAAACAGGGGCGGCAGACGTAACGGGTGGTTACATTGTCACCGACATAGACAGCTTGCGCGAACCCCTGCAAACCGTTACCGACAAGCTATTGCGGCTAGCATCTGTTACCCTGCCGGAAATATCCGTATCCAAGACCGTCATACCGACGGCAAACAACACCTGAAAAGGCAGTTTGGACATGAGCAACACCAACGACACACCCAAAAAAACCTTAACCCTCACCCGCAAACCAGCGGCGGCGGGTACAAGCACCACCGCACCGACGGGCACAATCACGCGCACGGGTAAGCGCATCATTACCCGTGATCAATTGCCGAATGTTGCAGCAGCGGTAGCACCGAAACGCAGTTATTACCCCAAACCCAACCAACCCAACAAAGCAAAAGACAAAGGTGGCAAAAAGAAACCACCGCGCAAGCCACCGCCGAAGAAAAAAGTAACCCCGCCTTCCGACCTCAAAGCCAAAGAACTGAATGATCGGCTCAACGGTTTCCCTGTTTGGCTCAACTACCAACCGCTTGCCATTGGCGTAGACAAAGACCTATTTCGGCTGGTTAATGACGAACACTTTCCCGGCGCATCCAAAAAAGTTGTGCAAAAAGTGCTAGCCATGCACACCAAGCACGGGCGATATTTGCAAGCCGTCATCAACGGCAGCGCACGCTATCGACTCGACGGCACAGAAGACGGCGAAATAAA
>CAZJDN010000321.1:0-1183 GCA_964544775.1 uncultured Thiothrix sp. | reverse complement strand
GCTTTATCATTCGATTTTCCCGAATTGACCCGCCGTGCAACTTTCCGCCATACTTTGCCTGTTGGTGCTAAACACCGACAAACAGCGAAATTCTGGGGCAAATATCCCCTCAATCGGCGGCAACACCGCCACCATGACGCAGGCGGTTTTTTTTCGTCTGTAGAATGCGCAAACGGTTTAAAGCCGAGTATGCGTGGACTACAAGACGGTGCAAACCGGAATAAGCGCGTCGTGAAATTCCGATTGAGCGATAGTTGTACTCGGCAAATTTTGCCCAAAACTAAAACTCAATTCGGAGCAGTCACAATGACCGCACAAACTTCTGTGGGTACTTACGCCCAAAATCCCTTGGCACGCCTGCCACATTTGCGCCTACCCGCAAAACCCAAGCACAAACCCGCCTCGGCACAAATCGTTTTCAACAAATCCCGTACTGGATTTATTGCCTATCAAAAAGGTACACCGTTAGCATGGCTGGTGCTGGGCTACCATTCAGGGCAGCTCAATAACCAACCCAAAACCGTTAAATTCGTGGATGTGGCGTATCACCGTCAAACCGACCACGGTATCTCAATGGAAACGGCTTTTTTCGACACCTTGCAGGAAGCCATGCAGTTTGTACGTGCCACCTTCAACGGGGGTGCAATCTAATGTTACGCAAACCCCAAAATATTGCCGATGTGGTGAGTAGCTTGAAGCTCTTGTCCTCGCTGGCGTATACCATCCGTGGTGCAATCATCGCCAAAGACCTGCAACACGACGACCTTGAATTAGACTGCATTGAAGAAATCACCAACGAATTAGCCCATTCAATTTACGCTTACGCTGAGTATTTGGAATACATGCAGCAACCTGCTGAAAATGGTGGTGCAGCATGAGTCCATCCACACTGAAAACCCTGCGTACTCAAGAAGATACCCTGCTTGACCTCGAATACATTCAACATCTTATTAGCGTTTGCCGTCTTGCCCTTTTGTCACAAGGCTTGTTGGAAGCCGACAGCGTAACCCATGTCCTGATGGATGCGGAAAATCGCCTGTTCCAACTGACAGAACAACAACGCACTGCCTTGGCAGCGGAAGAAACAGCGGGGGAAATCGCATGAAAAGCACCACCACTGCATCCCTGTTCCCTTGCAGCAAAGCCAGTAAGTTCCGCCGCAACCGCGAAAAAATGCGCCGCG
>CAZJDN010000320.1:0-1207 GCA_964544775.1 uncultured Thiothrix sp. | reverse complement strand
TCGCCACCGAGCGCATCCACACCCAGGGCAACCTCACCCAGACCGGCAACGCCCTCGACGTGGCGATCAACGGCGAGGGTTTCTTCCAGATCCTGACCCCCGACGGCACCATCGCCTACACCCGCGACGGCGCCTTCCAGAAGGACGCCAACGGCCAGGTCGTGACCTCCAACGGCTACCCGCTGCAGCCGGCCATCACGATCCCCGCCAACGCCCTGTCGGTGACCATCGGCAAGGACGGCGTGGTGTCGGTGACGCTGCCCAACCAGGCCGCTCCGGCGCAGATCGGCAACATCCAGCTGGCCAGCTTCGTGAACCCCGGCGGGCTGCAGAGCGTGGGCGAGAACCTCTTCCTCGAGACCGCCGCCAGCGGCACCCCCAACCCCAACACCCCGGGCACCAACGGCGTCGGCGTGCTCAACCAGACCTACGTGGAGACCTCCAACGTCAACGTGGCCGAGGAGCTGGTGCTGATGATCCAGACCCAGCGCGCCTACGAGCTCAACTCCCGGGCGATCTCCACCTCCGACAACATGCTCGGCAAGCTCACCTCGCTGTAAGCGGAGACCTCGATCATGCGCCCACACCGGTCCACGTTTTCCTGCCTGCCCGCGCTGCTGCTCGCGGCTCTCTCCGGCTGCGCCGCGCTGCAGGCCACCCCGCCGACCGCGGTGCATCAGCCGATGAGCGTGCGCCCCGAGCCGCGCACTGCCCAGGCCGCCAACCCGGGCTCGATCTTCCAGCCCAGCTTCACCCGGCCCCTGTTCGAGGACCGGCGCGCCCGCTTCGTCGGCGACATCATCACCGTCAACCTGGTCGAGCAGACCGCCGCCAGCAAGAAGTCGTCCGCCACCGCCGAGCGCAACGCCAGCCTCGCCGCCTCCATCACCGCCCTCGCCAAGGTGCCGCTGGGTGGCCTCGCCGGGCTCGACGCGACGGCCTCCGACGCCAGCAAGTTCGGCGGCAAGGGTGACGCGGCGGCCAACAACGCCTTCACCGGCACCATCACCACCACCGTCATCGAGGTGCTGCCCAACGGCAACCTGCTGGTGTCGGGCGAAAAGCAGATCGCCATCAACCAGGGCAACGAGTTCATCCGCTTCTCGGGCATCGTCAATCCGGTCAGCGTCACCGGCGCCAACACCGTGCAATCCACCCAGGTGGCCGACGCCCGCATCGAATACCGCGCCAACGGCTACATCGACGA
>CAZJDN010000319.1:0-1214 GCA_964544775.1 uncultured Thiothrix sp. | reverse complement strand
GCAGAAACGATATAGAGTTGTCCGGTGGTGTGCATCCCGATGCTCCTAATAACGCTTAAAGTAAGCAATCTTAGCGAAATTCAAGGCAATTGGCGGGGGATTTTTATCACTGGTGATAAAAGCGAAGTCAGACACGTTTATCTATTTCCACTCAATGCAGCATTGAATGTCTGTTTTGTTGAAGTCTTCGCCTTTGAATAACAAGGGTTCACCACAAGCCAAAGCCGCAGCATACGAAAAGCAGTCACCAAAATTCAGTTTAGCAGGATGCCTGCCTTTGCCGTAGCAGGTGTAAGCCTGCCGTGCCAGTGTTGCTTGTTCTGGGGTAACGGCAAGCGTTTCAATGTCTGCTTCTTCCAGTAGTGCGTCCAACTCAGCTACCCCCGTTTCACCACGACGGTTCAAAATGACGATACTGGTTTCAACTACTGATACCGCCGAAATCAGCCGTACCGGATCATTGGCGATTGCCTCAACCAACTGGGGAGCTTCTGGCTCATTTTCGAGGATGGCGATCAGAACGGAAGAATCAATCATCATGCAACAGGCATTCCACTATCATCATACCCCAATATTTCATCAGGTGTACGTTGGTCAAGCAACGGCAAGGCAGCACAACGTTGCCCGATGACCAGTAAACGTTCTTGTAACGTTTGTTTAGGTGTAGCGTTTGTCCGCTGATTTTTTTCTGGCATCAACACAATGACTTTAACCTGACGCTGCCCCGTCATCCGCCGCAGCAAATGCAGGGGGATTTCCAACGTATTGCCTTTAACGGCAGATTCAAATTCTAGCGCGTACATGGTCGTTACCCGTCGTGAATATCGACTGATGATGATACTACGCTTGGGGGAAATCCAGAAGTTACGAGCGCAGCACTGATGACGAAAGCGGTTTCCGCAATTACTTTGAAATGCTCGAAACGTTGGCTGAAAACCGTGACCTGCAACCGAACATTAAAGAGGCTGAACAAATGCTAACACAGGTAGATGTAACTAAATTTGCCTCCTACGGCTGGGGGATGCGCGACGGTTTGGAACGTGGCAGACAAGAAGGCATTGAACGCGGTATTCAGGAAGGTGAGTTGAAAAAAGCTCAAGCCGTAGCACGTAGTTTGTTGCAGCTTGGGGTTCTCGCGGAAGATGAAATTGCCCGTATTGCAGGTTTGCCGTTGGAAGCAATCCAGAAGCTGAGAATACAACACTGATGACAAA
>CAZJDN010000318.1:0-1215 GCA_964544775.1 uncultured Thiothrix sp. | reverse complement strand
GGGTTTTGTTGTCGGTTAGCAAATAGTTACGGTTGGCAATGCGTGTTTTCCAACAACAACTTTCGTATTCAGCTCCAACAACGGATTCTAAATTGCGGTGATTGAGTAAGTCTTGTTCTGTTCCTCCAACGGCTTTCCAATGTTCTTTAATCGGGGCCGAGAACGAAACGCGTGCAGAGGTAAATTCGTCACGCCGTTTGGTATAACCCACGTTTAACACACGCCTTTTCTCGTCTTTGTAATGCACGTCCACTTGGTTGGCAGTGACCTTTTTCGTATCGCTATCCCAAAACGTTGTGCCACGCACACTGGTACGTGGGTTCAATTGCCCAGCGGTTTCCAGCACGATTTCTGAGTGTTTGCCCGTTTGTGCGGTTTGTGAGGGCATGGTTACTTTCCGATTATCGAAATGGTAAATTTGCCCTACGCTGGCGCGTATCACCTCGCGCCCATCTTTTTGATTTTGCAAACGTGATGTCACCGATAATGACAAACGGTTCGCATCTTCTACCCGATCTTTCCCCGTGAAACGGTTTTCTGTGAACAGTTGATCGTAGTTAAAGGTACTTTCCGAAGAGTCAAATACAGGAATACTGCTTTGATCCTTGTATGGTGTATAGGTGTAATACATGCGCGGTTCGAGTGTTTGCAAGTATTTGCCTTGTTTCACATTACGCTCGAAGTTTAGCCCTGTGTCTAAGGTTGCAGTGGGCAGCGAGCGGTGAATGCGCGTATGGTTTGCATCATCTAATACGTATTCTGTCTGGCGAACACTGACTGAGGGTTTAATGTAGCCTGCCTCTTTTGAATAATTTTTGCTGGCAGTAGCTTTAATATCTAAACGAGTACCATTAGTGGTAGTAGGGCTATTGGCAAACTTGGTGTATTCCGTGTCGACATTAACTTTTAAGCCATCACTGGTTTCGACTGGGTGGTAATTCCACTGCAATTGGGGTAAACGCGAGTGCGGTTTCGTACCACCATCTAGGACTTGATAGTCTTGCGTTAGGGCTGAAAATGTCCATTTATCGCCGTGAGTTTTGTATTCCAAACGGCGTTCTAGGTTAACCGTACTGGTGGCTTGTAAGGAGTTGCCTAAATCGGAAAAGTATTTGCTGTCTGAAACACCTTCTGCTTGTAAAGTTAAGGATGCTTTTTTGCCAATTTTGGATTCATTGTGGGCGTTGAAGTAGTAGCGATTTTTTTTGTCACTGG
>CAZJDN010000317.1:0-1216 GCA_964544775.1 uncultured Thiothrix sp. | reverse complement strand
GCCGCGCCCGTCAACCGAGACGTTATGCACAAAAGAAGAGAAACTCCAGTGGCAAATAATTGGAATATTCCAGACTGGCTAGAAATTGAAGTTCGAGAAAGAGATACAGTATGTGTCTATTGCGGAAAATCATTCACGCCAGCAAAAGTTTCAACAAAAGCGGCAGCAAGTTGGGAACATATAATCAATGATGAAAAGATTATTACGAGAGAAAATATTGCATTATGCTGCCGTGGTTGTAATTCAAGCAAAGGACAAAAACAACTTTCTATTTGGCTTCAATCAAAATATTGTAAAGAGCATGGCATCACACCTGAATCAGTTGCACCCATAATAAAACATGCTATTGCTAATGGTCAGTGATAGTTCCGCATAAAAAACAACCAAAATCAATTACATTAATCGTACCTCCTCAATTTTACTGTACTTGCTATTTGGCATCATCCGCTACATAATCCAGATTCTTACCCATCATCTTACCGAGGTTCATGCTTATGATGTCGGCTACAGTTAGGTTGTCCAGCAAAGGACAAATTGTCATACCCAAAGATGTGAGAGACTCTTTGCATTGGGGTGTTGGCGTCGAGCTAACACTGGTAACAACTGAACATGGGGTGATGTTACAGACCAAGCCAATCCAAAAGCATAAATTACCCGCAAAATCTTTACGGGGCTTTTTGCAGCATAAAGGTGAGCCAGTCCCAACTGAGGCACTTTGCAAACCTGTCGAGTACACCAATGATCGCTTTTGATACCAATTTGTTGGTGCGCATTGCGGTCAACGATGATCAGCATCAAGCTGATATTGCAGAACAACTGATTAATAATAATGATGTTTTTATCTCAAGGACTGTCTTGCTAGAGAGCGAGTGGGTACTTCGGTCAGTTTACAAAACATCCCGAAGCGACATAGCCGCATTTTTCGAGAATATCTTGATAACAGAAAACATCACTGTAGAGAATTCAACAGAAGTTGGGCAAGCCTTTGAATGGTACAAATTGGGTGCTGATTTTGCTGACGCCCTGCACTTGTGCATTTGTGGCGAGAGTTTAATGCATACTTTTGATGGTCAATTTTGCAAGGCTGCCAGTAAATCAGGGCTAACCCCAGCGATTAAGGTCTTAAAATAGCATAACAAGTTGCTCGACGACGGACGCGGTGACAGCCCGCGATTCTTGCGGCTTACTCCCCGCCGCGCCCGTCAGCTCTGACGTT
>CAZJDN010000316.1:0-1217 GCA_964544775.1 uncultured Thiothrix sp. | reverse complement strand
GGCCTTGTCCCGGTCGCCGGGGGCGTCGCGGGCCAGGAGGTTGAGGGCGAGGTTGGCGCGGGCGACCAGGAGTTCGCGGACGTCGCCGAGGCGCTCAAGAGGCGGCAGTTGTTCCTGTTCGCGGATGCGTAGTGCCTCATCGAACTGGCCGCGCTCGTGGAGGATGTCGGCGATTCGGCCCTGAATGACGGCTATATCGCGGACAGCTCCGAGTTGCTGGAAGGCGGGGAGGGACTCCTGCTCAAGAATGCGCAGAGCTTCGTCGAGCTGTCCGCGGGCCTGGAGGATGTCGGCGATCTCTCGTCGGGTAACTGCGACAGAGTGGACGTCGCCAAGGCGCAAGTAGATCGGGAGCTCCTCCTGTTCGTGGATTCTCAGGGCCTCATCGAGCTGTCCGCAGCCCCGGAGGATGTCTGCGATTCTGCCTTGGATGAGGGCGATTTCACGGACAGCTCCGAGTTGGAGGAAAGCTGGGAGGGACTCCTGCTGGAGGATCCATAGGGCTTCGTCGAACCGACCGCGGGCTTGGAGGATGTCGGCGATCTTGCTCTGGCAGGCGGCGATTTCGCGGACGGCACCGAGTTGTTTGAGGGTTGGGAGAGACTTCTGCTGGAGGATGCGTAAGGCCTCATCGAGTTGGCCGCGGGCTTGGAAGATATCCGCGATCCGTCCTTGGCAGATGGCGACGGCGCAGACATCACCGAGGCGCATGAAGGCTGGAAGAGACTCCTGCTGATGGATGCGCAAGGCCTCGTCGAGCTGGCCGCGGGCCTCGAGGATGTCGGCGATCTTGCTCTGGCAGATGGCGATTTCTCGGACATCGCCGAGGTGCCTAAAGACTGGGAGCTCTTCCTGCTCGCGGATGCGCAGGGCCTCGTCGAACTGACCACGGGCCTGAAGGATGTCGGCGATCCTGCCCTGGCAGACTGCGATGGCGCGCACATCGCCGAGGCGACGGTAAACGGGAAGCTGTTCCTTTTCGCGGATCCTTAGGGCCTCGTCGAGCTGGCCGCGGGCCTGAAAGATGTCCGCGATCCCGCCTTGGCAGACGGCGATTTCACCGACAGCACCGAGTTGCTGTAAAGCGGGGAGGGACACCTGCTGGCGGATGCGCAGTGCTTCGTCCAACGCTCCGCATTGGTCAAGCCTGCCGGCCCAGGCGTCGAGGAGGGGCAGGGCGTCGGCGGGCGGGGTGTCGGGGGTGGCGCGCAGGCGGG
>CAZJDN010000315.1:0-1219 GCA_964544775.1 uncultured Thiothrix sp. | reverse complement strand
CTGCCCCCGTACAAGACCCCGATGGCGATGGCATTGCCACCACCATCAACCTACGTTTCGCAGGGCAATACTACGACGCAGAATCCGGCTTGCATGACAACTGGCATCGCACCTACGACCCCAGCCTCGGACGCTATATCAGCAGCGACCCGATTGGGTTAGACGGCGGCATGAACACCTTCGGGTATGCCGGACAAAGCCCAATGTTGAATGTTGATCCGAGAGGATTATTTGCTCCACCTACTACGAGCGGACTGATTTCAGGGGAACTAGCTACTTCCGCAGCAAGTAGCGGTATTCTCTCACCAGCGGCAGCAATTACAGGAGCTGGACTCGCAGGATATGGACTTGGCAGCCTAATTTACCCTTATGTTGCCGAACCATTAGGTGATGCTATTGATACCGTTGTCGAAACATGTCAATCCAACAATGGTAAATGTAAGCCATGTAAACCACCTGTTGGAACGATTGCTACTGAAGTTCATATCGTTCCCCCAAGTAAACCTCATTGGCCCATTGATGGAAGCCATATTCATTGGTTTAAAATGCAACAAAGTCCATATCCTGTATGTAAATGCTTTTGGAAAAGAGACTACCAAAAACCAACCCCCGGAGATGCAACTCCAACAGGAACATTACCAGTAACACCAGCAGATGGTGGAGGTCCAATGTGAATAGCTACAAAATCACCTATTTAGATGGAAAAGAGTTAAAAATAAATGATAAAGTTTTAATTGATGGCAAAAAAACCGCCTATGTTAAAAACATTCTTATACCTACAACACGGGAATCTTTAGACTACGATTGTGAGAACGGAGGTTTTATTTTAGTCTTTGAAAATGGAGATACTCAGGTATGGTCTTACACAGACGAAGATATTATATTGATTAGCCATCATGAAAATATCGAGCATACATAAACGATGCCATTAACAGATCACAGTTTGTAGTCTCTCTTCCTTAACCCGCAGGGTGGATTCACTACCACCCTGCAAAGTTTCACCTACGACGCGAATGGCAATCGCTTAACCAACGGCACGAATGCCTACACCTACCTTGCCAATAGCAACCTCATGGCAACGCGCAAAGGGGTCGCCATCACCCGCGATGCCGCTGGCAATCACACCAACAACGGTTTAGGGCAAACTTACGCTTGGGATACGCAAGGGCATTACGTCCAATTCAGCTTAAACGGTGTGCAAAAAGCCACTTATTTGTAC
>CAZJDN010000314.1:0-1227 GCA_964544775.1 uncultured Thiothrix sp. | reverse complement strand
AACAACAACAACACTGACTTTCTCGCATCATTCGCAGAAACAAAACTATTCACCAACTTTATTCAATCATTTGATTCTTTTGATAATAAAGTTGCATTCCTCAAAACCAAGAACTATTTGCCCCTTATTGATACAATTGATAAAGTCACCCAACAACGACTGCTTGTAAAAGCCACTGAGGGCATCGCTGTTACTGCCCCAAAGAAAGACCTAAAACCTTACACCCTCTCGTTTTCTGCGGATACCCCACAAGATGCCGTAAAACGGCTGAATGAATACCTTGCCTTTATCCAATCCAAACAAGAAACGCTCGTCAACAAACAATTGACAGACAAAGTAGAGAGCCAGACTAAAGCTCTCACATTACAATACCAACTACAAAAAACCGATACTCTCAAACGGTTACAAGAAGACATCACCCGTACAGAGTTTGCTTTACGTGTCAGCAAAGCTGCGGGAGTAGAAGCCCCAGTTGAAAATCTCAATAATCAATCCATTTTCATGATTGATCTCGGAGCAAAAGCTCTTGATGAAAAACTGAAAATTTTGAAAGAAATTAAAGAACCTGAAATTCTTAGTACTGCATTGGCAGATACACGCCTACAACTGGACAGCCTGCGTGCTTTACCCACTGAAAAAGTCAGTTTTACACCTTACGAATTCCTTCAATCCCCCGAAGAGCCGCTGAGTCGAGATCAACCTAAACGCCCTTTGGTCGTCGCATTAGCAACAATCGCTGGTCTAATGCTGGGTATCATGATCGCTTTGTTCCGCTCTTGGTGGCGTAAAACCGCCGCATAATCCCCCTACCCCCTCCCGCATCAATGCTGCATAATGCCTTCCTTTATTAGCATCAGCTACAGGAAGGCATTAGAATGGCGCAGTATATCTACACCATGAACGGGGTCGGCAAAGTTGTCCCGCCGAACCGTTTTGTTCTCAAAGACATTTACCTGAATTTCTTCCCCGGCGCGAAAATCGGTGTGCTGGGTTATAACGGCGCGGGTAAATCCACCTTGCTGCGCATTATGGCGGGCGTGGACACCGAAATTGTGGGCGAAGCACGTCCTCAAGCCGGGATCAATATCGGCTATTTGCCACAAGAACCGCAACTAAACCCCGACAAAGATGTGCGCGGCAATGTTGAAGAAGGCTTAAAAGTCATCAAAGACGCACAAGCGCGGTTGGATGAAGTTTATGCGGCTTACGCCGAGCCGGACGCGGATT
>CAZJDN010000313.1:0-1235 GCA_964544775.1 uncultured Thiothrix sp. | reverse complement strand
AATCCAGCGTTCCGGTGCAAATGGTGTCGCCCGATGGTGCGCCTGCGCAACCCAACCAAGCAAGCGATGTCCCCACAACAGACAACGAAAAAACAGCCGCAAACCCTACCGAACAACCTCCATTAAAAGACACGCAGCCGACACCGAATACAAAGTCATTAGCCGCTGAAAAAGCAGCCAAAGACGCAGAAACCCAAGCGAAACGTCAAGCCGTAGACGAAGAACGCAAGAAAACTGCCGAAGCTAAAGCCCAAGCCAAAGCTAAGGCAGAAGCCGATGCGCAAGCTAAAGCCGAGGCAGAACAAGCCGCGCGTGAACAAGCCGCACAAGAAAAGCGCGCTAAAGCGGAAGCCGAACGACGTGCAGAAGCCAAAACCGATGCCCAACGAGCAGCATTAGCCGAAGCCCAACAACGGCGTGAACTGGAACGCGAACGCGCCCTTGCCGATGCACGGGAAAAAGCCAAAGCCGAAGCTAAGGCAGAAGCTGAAGCACAAGCCAAAGCCGAGGCAAAAGCCGCCGCAAAAAAAGCAGAGAAAGCCGAAGCAGATGCCAAAGCAAAATCCGAAGCCATTGCCCGCGAAAAAGCGGACTTAGCGGCACGGGAAAAGTCCGAAGCCTTAGCCCACAAACAAGCCGAAGAAGACAAAGCACGCAAAGCGGCAGAAGCCGCACGCGAATTAGCGGCAGAACGTGAACGTTGGCAAGCCGCTGAAGCCAAACGTAAAGCCGAAGAAGCTGCGGCTGATGCCGAGCGCGAACGCTGGAAAGCCGCCGAAGCCAAACGCCGTGCCGAAGAAGAAGCCCGTCGTGCCTCAATGGCAGGCAACGGTAATGGCAACAGCAGTAATGGCAGTGGTAATCACAGCGGCAATAATGCTGGCGGTGGTGGACCTAGCTCACGCGATTTAAGTGGAGCGCGTGAAGCATGGAAAAGTGCCATTAAGCGCAAAGTAAAAGGCAATTGGAATAAACCCACTGACCATTTCGGCATGTCTGGAACGGCGCGTTTAAGTTTGAATGCTCCCGGTGCAATTGGGCGTTTTTCATTAAGTTGTAACGGTAGCACTGCATTCTGTGAATCACTCAAGTCTGCGATCCACGGGTCGGAAATGTTTCCCAAGCCCGAATACGACGAGCTTTACGGTGATACCCTTGTAATTACGTTTGAGTAATAGCCATGACAAAGAAACTCCTTGCCACTACCGTATTATCCCTGTGCGCTTTGTTTAGCC
>CAZJDN010000312.1:0-1241 GCA_964544775.1 uncultured Thiothrix sp. | reverse complement strand
GACAAACGCACCGCGTTCATCCCACAACCAATATCAACACCCACCGCAGCGGGAATAATCGCCCCGCGTGTGGGAATCACCGACCCCACCGTCGCACCGATGCCGTGATGCACATCCGGCATGGCAGCAATGTGGGAATGAATAAAGGGCAGTTGCGACATGTTCCCCAATTGCGTGAGGGAAGCACTGTCGACATCATCGGTAAAAATCTTGACCGGAACATTGCCCTTATTGAGCATAAAACGAATAGGCATAAAAAAACCTCGGTAACATTACGTCATCCGAGGTTTTCTAAACCCTGTGCGGTGCTTAACCAGCGGATGACTTTTTCAGTCTCTCCGGCAAGTCGCACCAAAGAGACACCTAGCAAGTTACAAATGTGTGTTGTGTGTAAAGCATGTTGAGGGTCTCCTTTAAAACAGAAGGGTTGATAATAGGTAAAAAGTGTAGAGGAACGGTGACGCTTGTCAATAGCCGTTTAGCAACTTTTTGAACGCGAAAAGGCATTCCGTAGAATGCCCATTCACCGTTTCTGCGAGGAACAAAAACTTATTTTTGCGCCGGAACTTCAGGTGCTGGTGCTGCCGTTGTTGCAGGTTGCGCAGGGACAGTCGCTGCCGGAGCTTGTGGCGGGGCAAGGGGTGCAGCGGCTGGCGGCATTGGAGGGTAGTTGTAACCGTTTTGTGCAGCGGAACTGTTACCATAAACATTGCTGTTGCCATTGCCGTAACCATAACCGTTACCCGCCGTGTACCAGTCGCCATTGCCTTTACCATTTGCAGCCATGTCAGTCGCCATGTCGGTTTTGCCTTTACCTTTGAAGTTGATGCTGAATTCAACTTCGCCATCGGCATTGCCTTTACCACGACCCCAGCCATTGACATCACCGTTACCAGTACCATAGCCGTTGCCCGTGCCTGAAGTTGCGGTTGCGCCATTGCCTACACCATTAGCAACGCCATTACCGTTATCAAAGAATTCAGCGGAAGCAGCCGTAGACAATGCCAATAAAGCAGCAAAAGCAATGGTTTGTAATTTCATGATGTTATCTCCTAGCAAAGTGTTTTGGTTAATTTTTAAACCATTTTGAAATATGTCAAATATCATAATATTAGCATTTTCTAATGTAAAGCGTTTCTTTGTAGCTAGCACTACCGCTTGTCCACGCTTTCATCCACTTCATCCACCTTTCTAACGTACAGAAGAATGAATAAAATTTAGTCTAAAAATTAAAATTGAAG
>CAZJDN010000311.1:0-1242 GCA_964544775.1 uncultured Thiothrix sp. | reverse complement strand
ATGCCTGGACTTCCACTGTCACTCTCGACCCGCGAGTGCAGTCTTTGCTGGACTCGAGCCTCGCTACGAGTCAGGGATTGCAAGGGGCTATCGACAGCTCGTTGAAAAATGTCACTACCACTCTGAAGAATCCGCTTACCAGGCCGGATGCTATTAGCTTGGATGCGTTGAAAAACTCTACTTCCCAGCGTTTTACGGATATCAACAAGCCAGTTACCGAGGCAGAGTTGCTTGCCGCCGGTGGGCGGAGCCTTCTCGCAGGTCAGGGGAATCGTCTAAACGCTCTGTACCAAACGGACTTCAACTACGACAGGGCTCCGAGGATGCCTGAAGTCCAGCGGATCAACTCCCCCCTACCGCAGGTCAGGGAGATCAACTCCCCGCTGCCGCAGGTCCAGCGGATCAACTCCCCGCTGCCGCAGGTCAGGGAGATCAACTCCCCGCTGCCGTCTGCTAATAATTCCGTGCGACAGTCTGTAGAGGATGCCCTCTATTCCCGACAAGCGAGCCGCCTCGACCCACTCTGGCAGCAGTCGGAGGATCGGCTGCAATCGTCCCTTGCCGCGCAGGGGATTACCCAAGGTTCTGAGGCCTACAATCGGGAAACTGCTAACTTTGCCCGCGATCGGAATGATGCTTATTCCAATGCCATACTGGATGCTATCGCCGGCGGCGGCGCGGAAATGCAGCGCCAATTCGGAATGGATATGGCGGGGCGGCAGCAAGAATTCGCTGAAAACAACGCCGCCTTTGGGCAGGAGTCGGCCAACCGCCGGCAACTTTTCGATGAAAATAATGCCGCCTTTGGGCAGGAGTCGGCCAACCGTCAGCAACTTTTCAATGAAAACAACGCCGCCTTTGAGCAGGGACTGCAAGCCCGTCAGCAAGAATTCGCTGAAAATAATGCCGCCTTTGGGCAGGGACTGCAAGCCCGTCAGCAGGGTGTCGGGGAGGCAAACACCCTTCGCGCATTGCCGACACAAGAGGCGCTTGCTGCGGCGACCATTGCAGGGAATCTGGACAATTCCAGTCGCGCATGGGTCGGTCAGCAAGCCATGCAGGAAGGCGCTCGCGATAGCAGCATGGTGAATCAATTCAACCTTGCCAGGACGATCGGGCAGGATCAACTCAGTAATGACATAGTGATTCGCAATCAGATTTTGAATGAACTCAATGCTTTACGGACTGGCGCACAGGCCCAAATGCCCCAATTCGGCAACACGCAGAGCGGGGCACAAGTGG
>CAZJDN010000310.1:0-1250 GCA_964544775.1 uncultured Thiothrix sp. | reverse complement strand
ACGTTAGCCAACGTTACAACAATGCCCGTTCATACGCATGACATCCAGCGCGTGGACGGCTTGCGGCAAACCTTGTTTTGCAGAACGGGTAAACCAAAACACCGCTTGCTGGTTATCTTGGTCAACGCCCTGCCCCCCGTAATACATTGTGCCTAGTTTGTATTCCGCGACGGGATTACCTTGTTCCGCCGCCATTTGGTAGTAATAGGCAGAATTGACGAAATCCTGCGGCAATTTTACCCCCTCACGGTACAACTTACCCAAGCGTAACTGCCCTGCGAGGCTACCTGCTTCGGCGGATTTCCGATACCAAAATTCTGCACGCGGCATTTCGCCCGTTTGCTCATACGTGACGGCGCGTTGATATAACTCATCCGCAGTTTCTGCCAGCGTAACCGGGGATTGTAAGAATAAGTACAGCCCAATCACGACAGCAAGGCTCTTGTTCCCTAAGCGCATATATCACCTTTATCTCCATCGTATACGATGAAGTATATGCAAACTTTAGGTTTTTGCTGGCGGATGTGCGCAAATTGCTTGCCATGCCGGATGTTCGGCGAGAGCATGTAATGCGTTATGTAACAATTGCTTACCCGGTTCTAGCCGAAACCATGTCGACAAACCGGAAGGGTGCGGCAAAGGCAGTAAATCGACCTCGCGCCCTGCAAGCACATGGCGATGCAATGTTCCCACCACTTCGTCCAATTTCTTCGCCGCCATAAACTGATTGATTGCCAACTTACCGACTAAAATGATCAACTGCGGTTGCAAACAATCGATTTCTGCCTGTAACCAAGGCGCACAATTAGCAATTTCCTGTGCAGAGGGCATTCGGTCGCCGCCTTTGGGATTTTTCCCCGGAAAGCAACGGCAAACGGCAGCCATATACACACGCTGCCGAAAAGTTGCTTCGTCTAAACCTGCCTCAGCAAACCATTTGAACAAGGTTTTACCTGCTGTCCAACCAAACGGACGTAGCACTTTCGCTTCGTGAATACCGGGGGCTTGCCCAATCGACATAACGGGCGACCACACCGGATTCCCCACAATCACCGGGCGAATCATTTGTGGGCAACGTTCGCACTGACGTAGAGCTTGCTGATGGGCAACAAGCTCTGGATGCGGAAAAACAACCTGTGCTACCGCCACGTTTTACTTCTCAAAAACCGCAATGGATTCAACGTGTGAGGTGTGCGGGAACATGTCCATTACCCCCGCACCGACCAAACGATAACCGTGGGTATTGACCA
>CAZJDN010000309.1:0-1259 GCA_964544775.1 uncultured Thiothrix sp. | reverse complement strand
ACAACGGGCACGCAGACATTGTGTTCACGGCTGATCTGCTGGACCGCGCTACGCTGGCGCGCGTGGTGGAACTCAATATTCCCGTGAACTGCGGCTCCATGGACATGCTAGACCAATTGGGTGCGGTCAACCCGGGGCACCCGGTGTGGCTACGCATCAACCCGGGTTTCGGGCATGGCCATTCCAAGAAAACCAATACCGGTGGCGAGCACAGCAAGCATGGCATCTGGCATGACGACCTAGTACGCGCCTGCGAAAAGATCAAATCCAACGGCCTGGCCTTGCAGGGCCTGCACATGCACATCGGCTCAGGCGTGGATTACGCGCACTTGCAGAAAGTATGCACTTCCATGCTGAAGCTGGTTGCGATAGTGAGCGCGCAGGGCTTAGACCTTCACGCCATCTCTGCGGGCGGAGGTCTGTCCGTTCCCTATCAGGCCGGTGAACCCGTGATTGATACGGCGCACTACTTTGCATTATGGAGTGCCGCGCGCCAAGCCGTGGAACAACTGCTGGAGCATCCAGTGCAACTGGAAATAGAACCGGGTCGCTATTTAATGGCTGAGTCCGGCGTGCTGGTCACCGAGGTACGCGCCACGAAGCAACAGGGCGCCAACCATTTCGTGATGGTGGACGCCGGTTTCAGCGATCTGGTTCGCCCGGCCCTATATGGTGCTTACCACGGCATGGGGTTGATCCATTCCGATGGCACAGCGGTGAGCGGCTCGCCGGTTGACACGGTGGTTGCCGGACCTCTGTGCGAGTCCGGAGACGTGTTTACGCAGGGAGACGGTGGCGTGGTGTTGCCCCGCTCCTTGCCGCAGGCGCAAGTGGGAGATCTGCTGGTGTTGCACGACACTGGTGCGTATGGCGCCTCCATGTCATCGAACTACAACGCGCGCCCGCTGATTGCCGAAGTGCTGATGGAAAATGGTGAGCCCCGGCTTATTCGACGAAGGCAGACGGTGGCTGAGCTGCTCGCGCTGGAGGCGGTGTAAGGCAGCACACAAAGAAAAGAAGGTTCCGGCTGCGCGATCTTCACGCCAACCGGATCGCGGCCTGTTCTCCGGACAAGTTGCTGACAATCGACGTGGGGGAACAGTCCTGATCTGTGCTCGCAGCGATGCCTGCCAAGTCCGCCAACGCGGTGGCGGGCGGGTCATCTTGCATGGTTTCACGCACCAACGTTAACTTTGCAGCCCCGTGGTAGATGTACACGGTCAGCGGCGCAGACGCCGCGGGCCGGCTTGCTGCCATAC
>CAZJDN010000308.1:0-1263 GCA_964544775.1 uncultured Thiothrix sp. | reverse complement strand
CCCTCTACCATTTTGGCGAGGGTACTGATTCCAATAGGTAGTTTTTTCATGCTGCGGGTATCCAATACGAGCTAATACCCGCCATTATAGCCGTAAGTTCCTACTCACGTTTGGTCATTATCTTTAGCCAAACCATGCCCTACTGTTCATAATTTATATCAGATAAAGCTCGCTGAATTTCAGGTGTAAAACAACTTTTCACCTGATCAGCACAACGGGTACGCATTACACACTGGCGATAAAAATAGCGGATTGAACTTAAACCTTCCCCTGCGTGCTCCATCATCAATGTCCGCTGAGCAATATCCAATAAACTCAACGTATCATGCACCAAATCAGAACCCTGATGGTAATGTGCATACAACGCGGCGGAAACCTCCCGATTATGCATTTCCAAATGGGTAAAATCGCCCATATACGAAGGAAACAACATCGTCACAACCCCAGAACTGGGGTCAATACTCATACACGGCTCTTTCACTCGCATCGATTGATGCGTCGGTAGGAAATACAAACGTCTAAAAATACTAGAGCTAAAATATTTCTGCATACGCCCTAATACCTTGAGCTTCGCCCCACGGTCATCCCTACCCAATGGGGAAAACAAGTAAGCCACAAAAGCATCCAGCGGGTAAAACTCAACGTGCTCTTTATTAGCGTCCGTGTTTCTATCGTAACAATCCACACACTTACCCGAAATAAAGAAATCACTGGGGAATGTGGGCGAAATAAAAAACCGCTTCTCGCCTAACTCGCATAAAAAAGGATGAGAAGTACCATCTGCACACTGCCTTTTGCTTGAACCACTGCAAATATTAACCTCACCTGTTCTAATCGGCTGCAAATCCTCAACCAACAACTCCGCAGGCGGCACAGAGAAAAAATCACTCAAGGCAAATAAATGTAAAATCCCTAAATCCGCATTACCTAACTCCAAATCAGACACCATGCTCTGTGTCAGCATCTCTGCGGTTGGCACATTGCTCATTAACTGGCGCATATGCGCATTCACTTCATCCGCAAACGCCGCTTGCCGCAGCCCAGCCTGTTCACGCAATTCCCGTAAACGTTTACCATTCTGCGGACGCAACCGCTTACTTTTCACAATTTTATTCACAGTCAAAAGACGACTTCCCCGCACACACTAAGCCTGCGCCGAGGGTAGCAGAAGAAATGTAAACTCAGGTTTACACGGGCAAAAATTAACCAATCTCACTTTAGTTATAAGCAAAGCAATTTATTATTTAGAATCAGCCAGATAAA
>CAZJDN010000307.1:0-1284 GCA_964544775.1 uncultured Thiothrix sp. | reverse complement strand
TTACAGTTACCTGTATTTACAGGCATCTGTGTATTACAGGTAACTGTAGGGCTAGACATCCCTGCTAGCTGCATAACTTGTGGAACAGTGGCATTTTCCATATTGACAGCAGCGCGGTTGCGGTCGGCACTGGATGCGACACGGTTGCCCGTTGGGATTAGACCGAATCCTTGCTTGGGTTGCTTGTACGGTTGCCCGTGGGTGTCGATTTGGTCGTCACCGTCACCGTCACCGTCGTGGGCAGTGTCAGGTTCAACCGCCGCAGGCGTGCCAAGGTGGTGTTCGGGTACTATTACTGCATTGGGTGTTTGGTAGTCATCGCCGTAATTAGCCGTTTTCCATGCCGCGTATTTTGACCACAAGAACAGCTTGCCAATAACAAACACAGTGAAGATGGACAGCATGGCAATGAACGCTACCTGTTCCACTTTGGCGGCTTCTTCGCCTTCTTTGCCTAACATTGCGTTGTAGGCATCGGTGATGCCCTGCCACAGTGCCAACATTCCCGCCGCTTCGGGGTCAAAGGTCACGGCTTTGGTGGGTTCGCCAGCGGTCAACGCGGCAATGGATTGTTCGTAGGGTTTGGCGCATTCAGTCCGCGCTTGTGCATCCTTTTTCTTGCGCGGGTAACGTGCCTGACAGCTTTTTAAACCTTCTTGAGCGGTTGTGAGTGCGCTGGCGTTGGCTGTGTCGTTTGTGGTTGATGCAGTAGCGGCTTTTGCCGTTTCGGTCATTTGCATAACCCCCCGTTGCAATTCACTTGCCCCTAGGAATATTTCCGTACCTGCACAGCCAAAAATGAGCACGAACGCCAGACCTACCAGTAACCCTTGTCCGCGTGTGTTCATGGTGGCGGCGGCAAAGATAGATACGCATTCCAATACGACGAACATACCAATGGAACGAATCAGCGCATCATCAGCGTGCAACATGGCTTTGTAAGCGTGGACGGACATCCACCCGCCCACAACTGTGGCAATCAATGCAGCCCAAAAAATAGCGGGGTAGTCGGTGATACGTTTACGAACGTTCATGACTTACCCCCTTTACGGTTAGCCGTGCGTTTGCCGCGCATGTTCCACACGGCTAGCAGGAAGATCACCACCAACAGCAATGCCAACGGGTCAAGGTTGAGGTGTTTGGGGAGGTGGATAACGGGCAGGTTCAAGGCTTTGGCTTGCGCTGCCACGAATAGCCCAATGACGATGCCGACGAATAAGGTGAGTAAAGTTTTCATGCTGCACCTCCAACCCAACTAGCAAGGGCGAGAGCCATGCAAGCACC
>CAZJDN010000306.1:0-1300 GCA_964544775.1 uncultured Thiothrix sp. | reverse complement strand
GCATCCGCAAGACCGTCGAGTGGTACCTCGCCAACCAGGACTGGGTCGCCCACGTCCAGAGCGGCGCCTACCGCGACTGGCTCGACAAGAACTACGCCGGCCGCAGCTGAACGGCGGGGGGCGCGGGGGAGGTGAACCCTGTAGGTGCGGCTTCAGCCGCACCTACACGAAGCCCGCCCGCGCAGCGCAGCCAGCCCCATTTCTCATTCCCCAATCCCCACACCCCATGAAGATCCTCCTCTTCGGCAAGAACGGCCAGGTCGGCTGGGAGCTCCAGCGCAGCCTCGCCCCCCTCGGTGACATCGTCGCCCTCGACCACGACGGCGCCCCCGGCCTCTCCGGCGACTTCGCCGACCCCGAAAGCCTCGCCACCACCGTCCGCGCCGTCGCCCCCGACCTCATCGTCAACGCCGCCGCCCACACCGCCGTCGACAAGGCCGAGAGCGAACCCGACTTCGCCCGCGCCCTCAACGCGCTGGCCCCCGGCGTCCTCGCCCGCGAAGCCGCCGCCCTCGGCGCGCTGCTGGTGCATTACTCCACCGACTACGTCTTCGACGGTAGCGGCGACGCCCCGCGCACGGAAGACGCCCCCGCCGGCCCGCTGTCGGTGTATGGCGCCACCAAGCTCGAAGGGGAGGCGCTCATCCGCGCAAGCGGCTGTCACCACCTCATCTTCCGCACCAGCTGGGTGTACGCCGCCCGCGGCGGCAACTTTGCCAAGACCATGCTCAAGCTCGCCGCCGAGCGTGACACGCTCACCATCATCGACGACCAGCATGGCGCCCCCACCGGCGCCGAGCTCCTCGCCGACGTCACCGCCCACGCCGCGCGGATGGCCCTCGCCAATCCCGAACTCGCCGGCACCTACCACCTCGTCGCCGGCGGCGAGACCACCTGGCACGCCTACGCCCGCCACGTCATCGAATACGCCCGCGCCCGGGGCCGCGCCGTCCGGGTCGCCCCGGACGCCATCCTGCCCGTGCCCACCAGCGCCTTCCCGACCCCGGCCAGGCGCCCGGCCAACTCCAGGCTCGACACCCGAAAGCTGCAGCATGCCTTCGGCCTCACGCTGCCCGCCTGGCAGCTCGGGGTGGACCGCATGCTGGAAGAAATCCTGTAGGTGCGACTTCAGTCGCACGCGGAGGCCAAATAAGGGATCTCCCCCAAAAATTTCACCGGCCCAGTGCGGCTGAAGCCGCACCCACAACACGCCACACTGACATTCAATAACCGACAAAGGCACCGACCATGCAACGCAAAGGCATCATCCTCGCCGGCGGCTCCGGCACCCGGCTGCACC
>CAZJDN010000305.1:0-1310 GCA_964544775.1 uncultured Thiothrix sp. | reverse complement strand
ACATGGCGTAACAAAATACGGCTATCAATATTCTCATATTGTGCCGCCGTATCAGGGAAATGTTGCCCAATATCCCCCAATGCCAACGAACCTAACAGCGCGTCACAAACCGCGTGCAATAATACATCACCGTCAGAATGTGCTTTAAATGATTGTGAAAAAGGAACTTTCACCCCACCCAATACCAAATAGTCACCCGCAGTAAAAGCATGTACATCGTACCCATGCCCAATTCGCATCATGCTTTTTTCCCCAATAATTTTGCCGACATAAAGCCACCTGCATACAGGCAAATACTCAAACCAATTAAAGCGTAACCGTAAACTTTTTCCAGCGGGTCAATGACCACCCAAATCCCCAAGGTTACATATAATAAAGAAACCAATACCGCGTAAACGTGCGTTTTACTGTTCCCGCGTAAAA
Source organism: uncultured Thiothrix sp. (assembly GCA_964544775.1). Classification (GTDB taxonomy): domain Bacteria; phylum Pseudomonadota; class Gammaproteobacteria; order Thiotrichales; family Thiotrichaceae; genus Thiothrix. The sequence continues at coordinate 887 of CAZJDN010000305.1, read as the reverse complement.
TACCGGGCAGCAATAGCAATAAGGGCGTGAGTAAAAAACCAAACTCCAACCATAAAGGCACTTGCTGTACCGGACGCAACCATAAATTCCATACCAGAATTAAACCAATTAAACCCAACAAACCACCGAGGGTTAATACGCGCCACAATGCTGCTTTATTCATAATTTATGCGCCAATTGAGCCAAACGTTTGCCTAAAGCAAAACACAGGCGTTTTTCTTCACTGCTTAATGGGCGGGAATTATCACTGCCCGCAACGTGTGTTGGACCATACGGTGTACCACCCGTTTGCGTGCTGATTAAATCTGCCTCCGCATACGGCAATCCCGTAATCACCATGCCGTGATGCAATAACGGTAACATCATGGACAAGAGTGTGGACTCTTGCCCACCGTGTAAACTGGACGTGGACGTAAACACCCCCGCAGGTTTACCATTTAATGCACTCGATAACCACAAACCGCTGGTTTTTTCGAGGAAAAATTTCAGCGGGGCTGCCATATTGCCGAAACGCCCTGCACTGCCTAACGCCAGCGCGTCACAACTTTTTAGCTCATCCAAACTGATGTAAGGCGCACCAGAAGCGGGTATCGAATCCGCCACCGCTTCACACACCTCAGACACTTCCGGCACGGTACGCAAAACGGCTTGCGTGGCAGCAATGCTTTCCACACCACGCGCAATCTGTTGTGCCATGCTCGCCGTTGCCCCGTGGCGGCTGTAATACAAAATCAAAACCGTTTTCATAAAATATCACGTACCTTACAACACGGATTGCGATAAATCGTTACATTATCAGTCATGGGGTTCTCCTGAAATTTGGCTGCAATTTAGCCGGATGTGGGTAACTGCGCAAGTAAGAAAAATTCGGCTAGGGTTAAATCAGC
>CAZJDN010000304.1:0-1310 GCA_964544775.1 uncultured Thiothrix sp. | reverse complement strand
TGAATGCGTCACCTTCTGGTAACAAATAGCCGATGTCTTGCAGGAAAGCTTTGTAAGCGGCAAAGTCAAACTTACCTTTATTTTCCACCAACCAAGCGTCGATTTGCGCTTGAATATCGTCACGTTTGGCCAATAAAGCGCGATTACGCGGAGCCAAATCATTGACGATGGCTTCCAAGCCAGCCCAGAATTGTTCCTGACTTACGCCCGTTTCGGGTAATGCTTGGGTATTGATGAAATTGTGCAAAAGTGTTGACACTTGCAAGCCGCCAACTTGGATTTTGTCACCCATTATGTAAGTTCCTCAGAGTCTGTAGTAAGAATGTGTCGACATCTTAGCTTATAACCCAAGATCAGTCATCGCTAAAATTGGCTTTCTCAATAGTGACTATTGGGAAACTTTGCTGGTAAATCCCGCATCTAAGATGCTTTATTCAGCCTGTATTTGAATACAGATGCGCATCTATGAGACTCTTATGCCCATCAACCCCAGCACGATTGCTTTAATGACCAAAAGACTTTTGCCCAGCCTGTGTGCTTTGGCGTTATGCCTAAGTAATGCGCAAGCTGCACCACTGGATGCCCTGCGCAGCCTGTTCCAACAGGCACATGCCGACTTGCAAGCCAAACAAACCGATAGTTTCGTCAATCTGCCGAATGAAATGCGCCAATACGTGCTGTATCCGTGGTTGGAATACGATTTCATCAAACTAAAAAGCGACACTCTGGCGGATGAGCCATTACTCGCATTTGCCCAACGTAACCCCAATTCGATCATGGCAGACGACGTATACGAAATGCTGGCGAAACGTTTGGCAGACAAACAAGCATGGCAAGCCTTATTAAATGCCATTCCCGCGAATTTAGACGATACTGATACGCAATGTTACCGTGCGCAAGCCTTGGCATTCACGGGACAAGAAAACAGCGCGTTGACGGTTGGGAAACAAGCCTGGTTGAAAATCGACAAAGCCATCAGCCCTGCCTGTACGCCTGTTACTGCCTTATTGCGTAAAACCCTCAAGCTGGAAGATTACTGGCAACGCATCCGTGAAGTGGTGGATAAAAACCAAGGCACGCTGGCAATCCAATTAGCCGCCGATTTACCCCCCGATCAACAAGCTATTGTGTCCTTATGGGTACAAATGCGCCAAGACCCTGCTGCGGCGTTACCCATTGCCTTAAAACAAACCGATTCGCCGTATGTGCGTGAAGCCATTGCTTTCGGTCTGGAACGTTTAGCCAAAAAAGAAACTCAAACCGCCGAAGCAACGTGGCAAACGGCACGCCAAACGTTCAAATTTACCCCC
>CAZJDN010000303.1:0-1327 GCA_964544775.1 uncultured Thiothrix sp. | reverse complement strand
TCCCCACGGGGATTCGAACCCCGGTACTCGCCGTGAAAGGGCGATATCCTAGGCCACTAGATGATGGGGACGCTGTGTAAAACTTTTGCTACTTAAAGCACTAGCTCGCTTGAATAAAGTGGCGTCCCCACGGGGATTCGAACCCCGGTACTCGCCGTGAAAGGGCGATATCCTAGGCCACTAGATGATGGGGACGCTGTGTAAAACTTTTGCTACTTAAAGCACTAGCTCGCTTGAATAAAGTGGCGTCCCCACGGGGATTCGAACCCCGGTACTCGCCGTGAAAGGGCGATATCCTAGGCCACTAGATGATGGGGACGCTGTATAAAACTATTCAAACTTACTTTCCGCTGTCTCTTGGAGCAAACAGCACGACGGTAGACAGTCCAGCAAATAATACTAAAAAACCAAACGGTACTATCATTAGAAAAAACTTTGCCCAATCGTCTTGACCTGCGAACATAAAACCAAACCCGAAAACGAGTCCGATCAATGTCAGCACCAATCCTGTGATTAAGCTGTATCGACCTATACGATCCATACTCAAAACCTCTCGCTTTGGTCTATTTTGGTGGAGCTAAGCGGGATCGAACCGCTGACCTCTACAATGCCATTGTAGCGCTCTCCCAGCTGAGCTATAGCCCCACAGCGAAAGAGATGCGAATTCTAAAGATAGATTCGCATTCTGTAAAGTAAAAATTTACATTTTTTACTATTTTGCCCGTTACGCAGGCGTACACGTTTCACGAATAAACAAAATCGCGCGTTGAATACGCGCCAAAGTCCGCGCACGTCCAATCAATTCCAAGGTAATTTCCAGCGATGGCGAAGATGTACTACCTGTAACAGCAACCCGCAACGCAGGGCCAACTTTCCCCAATTTCAGCCCCAATTTTTCGCACGCAGCTTGAATGGCAGTATGAATCGGTTCACCTTTCCACGCATCCAACGCGGCTAATTCATCGTGCACGACCTGTAAATTCGTGGCAGTATCCGCCTTAAATTGCTTTTGCACGGCTGCTGGGTCAAATTCCGCGAAATCTTCGTAGAAGTAACGGCTAATCGCTACCATTTCCACCAACGTTTTGGCGCGTTCGCGCTGCGCATTAATCACATCCGCCAATGGCGCACCGTCGCTGACATCCAGCTTTTGTGCTTGTAAATGCCATTGCAGTTGCTTTTCCAGTTCTTCCACAGGCAATGTTTTAATGTAGTGTTGGTTTAACCACAGCAATTTGTCCGCATTGAATGAAGAAGGTGCACGGTTAATGCCTTCTAAACCGAAATGCGCAATCATTTCATCGCGTGAAAAGATTTCTTGGTCGCC
>CAZJDN010000302.1:0-1342 GCA_964544775.1 uncultured Thiothrix sp. | reverse complement strand
TAATGCCGTAATGCTTTTTGAACGCATGGCTAAACGCGGGAATGGCTTCATAACCGCATTGCCACGCAATCTCACCGATGGGCGCGGGTGTGGTCATTAGCAAACCCAAAGCGCGTGCCATGCGACTTTCCTGCAATAATTGGCTAAACGATGTGCCTTCGGCTTGCAAACGGCGGCGCAAAGTCGCGGGACTCATACCCCATTGCTGCGCGATTTTACTCGCTTGCCATGCTTGCGAAGGTGAAAAGTTAAGCAATTCCCGCAGACGATCTGCCACAGGTTGGCTGGAGGCAACAAACAAACTCGCTGCGACTTGCAGGCGAATCATTTCCAAAATCACTTGGTGCCACGCCAGTTCCAAGCGGGCGCTGTGCCACGCCGCATCGTGCGGGCTTGTGTTGCTGTAACAGGCCTGTAACGCCGTTTCTAGCAGGGCATCAGGGGTAAAGCTGGCATCGGTTGGGTGCGGTAAATCGGTTAACAAATGCCCGTATTGTTGGCGAAAATGTTCCACCCAACTGCGTGGCGGTGCGAAAATATCCGCCAAGTAACGCCCATTTGCAGGAATATTCTCCATTTGCGGGGTCACGCCCGCTGGTAATAACACGGCTTTGCCCGCAGGAACCCGCACCGCGTCACGTCCGTTGTACACGCGCTTTTCGCCTTGACGCACCACAATCAACGTTGGTGATGCTAATGGTACTTGATGCAAGGACTGTTTCTGGCAGGCTTCAAAACGGCTGTGAATCATGGCAAAGCTACACCGTGTAATCCATGAACGACTCGTGCCAGTTCAGCCGTGAGTTTTAAACGCCCAAAATCGTGTGTGAGTAACTCTGGTGCTGTTAATAGGCGTACTTCGGCAAGTTCTGCATTGAGCTGAATCTTGCCCGTGGCTTCCACTAAATAAGCAATCAATAATTGGTTGAATTTGGGCATTGCGTAATGCCCCAAAAAATGCGACTGAGTTGCTATCAGCCCTAATTCTTCTTGTATTTCGCGATGAATCGCAACGTCTGGCAATTCACCTGCTTCCAAAAAACCCGTAATCATGGAAAACATACCCGCCTGCCATGCAGCATTTCGCGCCAACACATAATGCTCACCATAGCGCACAAAACCTGCAACCACCGGAGTGGGATTATTCCAATGCACAAAACCGCAACCCGCCGCTGAACACGCTAAACGTTCCACCTGATCAATTTCTCGCGGCTGCAACGGTGCGCGACACTGCGGACAAAACTGTGGAAGTAGATTCACGTTAAGCCCCCGCATATTTTAGGTGTAAGTTTAGCCATTAAACCCGCTTTGACGTTTGCCCATTCGCCAGCGGTAATGCTGA
>CAZJDN010000301.1:0-1372 GCA_964544775.1 uncultured Thiothrix sp. | reverse complement strand
TACATCACAAGCGGTTGGGGCTGTCAGTGGTTTGACTCGGTGGTAAGCGGTTTTCCGCACAATCTGATAAAAAAACCAACCCCGCCTGTTGAGGGATATAGCGGGGTCAGTTACAAGGGAACTGTTAACAAGACAAACTGTCTACAGTCTTAAGGGTACATGACTCATCTCAATAAACTGTGCCTGATTGCACTGGTCTATGTGAGGAAGATTAATATTTAGTCGGCGACTTGTCATGCAAAAAAACGTCACAATTTGTAACAGTAGTAAACCTTAAAAAAACCAGCCGTCGCCGTTGAGGGTTGAGAGATAGCGCGGCTGGTTCACAGAGGAAACTTAAAAAAAAGCAACCTGACCATTTTAGTTTCTGGCGAAGTCAGGTTGCTGTTAAAGTGGGTAATTTTAGTTTTTTAGGTGCATTTGCCAAAACGTTTCGATAAGGCTTTCCACCTTTACATAGTTGTCTGAGCGTAACAACAAGCTATGCAAACGACTATAGAGCGTACTTACCGTTGCAATATACAGGTGGTTATTGGTGTTATTGCGGTAAGAGCCGCCATATTCATTACTGCCAATACCAAGGCGTAATGTTTTATGACCGAAAGGGGTAGCACTCCAACAGGGCTGGGCGAGTAGTAACATTAACGCGCAGCCTAAACTGCACGGTAACAACTTCTTGCAGCACATAATTAAGAACTCCATTTTTGTTAAAGCGCGAGCGATCCGGCTCGCTTGTCGTGTTACTGCAAGAGGTTAGTCAAGGAATGCGGAAATGTAATGCGAAAAATTGTAACAATTTGTAACAGAAAATAAGGTTTATCTTTCTGATAAATAATTGCTTATTTTCTCTTCACACTGCTGGAGAAGAAAGCATAATCTGGCAAAAGTCTGCTCATTCGCAATGTCATCGCTAATTTGTCGGGATATTTTATCGAGCAAGATTAATAACTCATCCGTGGCATATAAGTTCGCAGTCCCCTTTATAATATGCGCGTGTTGTGCGGCGAGTTCCCAATTACGGGTTGTTAGGTTTTCTAACAATTTAATATTGCGTTGCTTAATGTGTGGTAAAGAGTAGGCGAGAAATTTTTTCACTCCTGCTTCGCCGAGTGTTTCTGTTAGTATATCCATGCGCCATGCGTAATTTTTAGAGTGTAAAACGGTAGCCCTGCCGCCAAACTGTGTGCAGATGTTTTGTTTCCCCAGTGCTTACATTATCCTCTAATTTTTTGCGTAGGCGTGTCACTTGCATATCAATACGCCTGTCTAATGGGTTGGCATCCATGCCATGTAAGTGCTGAGAAATTGCATCGCGTGTTAGGCTCTGTTGACTCTAAGCAAACAATCTATTGAAATAGCCTGTAGGTATTCA
>CAZJDN010000300.1:0-1398 GCA_964544775.1 uncultured Thiothrix sp. | reverse complement strand
ATTCCAAACGCGGACGACTCGCCGTCATTCAAGGCGCAAACGGCGTGCAAACCATTCGTGCCGATGCCTTAAACGACCAAACCGATTTACTGCGCCCCGTGTTCCGCAATGGCGAACTGCTGATCGACGACACGTTTGACGCAGTACGTGAACGGAGTAATCACGCTTGAAACATACACATACTGTCAACAATTACCACGGCACAATGGAACAACTCGCTGAGGAAATCGGCGATTTGTTCTACGATTCATTGGCAGATTTTCTGCACTTACTCAGCGAAAAGCTGCACCGTGATGCTAATGCCGACCTTGCCCGCCAACGGTTTAAACTCGGTGGGCATTTGAAGGAATGCAGCTTGCATTTGGAACGCGCTTCCCACGAAATCCAACAAGCATGGACGCTTTGCGAACCGCATGTGCCGCAGGAACATAAATCATTGATAACAAAAGATGTTAATCAGCAACGTTCGGCTCGTGCCTGCATTGCTGAAGAAACCTTAAACATTTTACGCAATGGCTATTATCAAAATCCCCTAGGGCAGCAGGTCGATATTAACGCAGCACTACAAACGTGCCAGACGCAAACACGGCTCTACTTGCCGCATCATGCCGTGCAATTACCTGCCCCATCTGACATAGCGGCAACATGGGAGGTTGTGAATGAAACGACCTTGTGTGGCGCACAGCGTCTGCACATGGAGGGAAATTTCCACAAAATCGGTGTACTGAATTTTGCTTCAGCAAAAAATCCGGGCGGCGGTTTTATTGGCGGCAGCCAAGCGCAGGAAGAAAGTCTCGCACGCAGCAGTACGTTATACGCCAGTTTGCAGCAATGTCCTGAGTATTATGCACATCATCGCCAGGTGGAACGCAGTTTGCTGTACACGAATCGCGTCATTTACTCACCCAACTGCGCGGTATTTCGTCATGATACGGGGCAACTATTAAACCAGCCTTATCATGTTGATTTTATCACCAGTGCTGCTCCCAATCGTGGCGCAATAGCTCGTAATGAAGCGCACAATTTACCGCAAATTGGCGAAATTATCCCCCAACGTATTGCACATTTTCTTGCTATAGCCGCTGAACAAAACTGTGATGCACTCATTTTAGGCGCATGGGGTTGCGGCGTATTCGGCAATGATCCACAGCAAATTGCAGATGCTTTCGCCGAAATACTCCAGCAACAAGGTTATGCGCATTACTTTAAACACATTTGTTTTTCCATCCCTTACAGTGCCAAAGCACCCATGAACTTTCAGGCTTTTGCCGAACGTTTCAGCGCATCATCTTAAATGAGGCTCATTTTGAATGGATTACACGCTTGACTGGTTAAAAGCCCAAATCGCTGCTGGCACTACTTTCAAATACGTTTACTTTTGGGGGCATACGCCAAAAC
>CAZJDN010000299.1:0-1401 GCA_964544775.1 uncultured Thiothrix sp. | reverse complement strand
CTGCCGATTCCCGCGCACGGGTTGCACAAAACCTGAATGCGGTAGCCAATACAACGGGCGGCTGGTACGTCTTAGTGGATTACATCAACTTCAAAGGCGAAGGCTTAAACCCTTACGGCGGTTATAACGGGCAAAACTGGGGCTTAATGCAAGTGCTAGAAGAAATGCCGCCGAGCCAACCGGGGCAACAAGCCTTACACGAATTCGCTAATGCTGCGACACGGGTATTGGAACGGCGTGTGCGTAATTCTCCACCTGCACGTAATGAAGCGCGTTGGTTAGCAGGCTGGTCAAACCGTATCAATACGTACCGAAATCCTGGCGTTTAATTTAACAATTTGCACAATCTTTTAACAAACAGAAAGTTATCCGTGTCGCTTGTCGGGTAAAACTACCCGACACGTTAAATTTGCATATAGTTTTAAACAAAACAAACAGAATAAACCCCAAGCTGGGTAAATAATAAAAATAAGAGGGCGACTCACATGAAAACAAAAGCCGTTATGGCATTGGCTGCACTCGCCAGTGTGGGCTTATCTGCTTGCAGTCCCAGTACGCAAATGGTGAAAAGTAATACCCCCCATTACCCACCACGCGGTACAGCGGATGATACGGCTTACCTGCAAAACCCCGCCGCCCAAAATGCCACCTATTACGGGGCACAGAATGTCAGTAATAGCGGAATGCCGGATTTATCGCCTGCGGAATTGCAAATCATTGGCGACCAAATTTTCAAAAACGAAGGCGGCGGCAATATCAACAATCTGGTGCATTGGAATGATGGCGAAGATTTTGCGTCAATGGGAATCGGGCATTTCACTTGGTATCCTGCCGGACGTTCAGCACGTTTTGGCAATACCTTTCCCGACTTACTGAATTACATGCAAGCCAAAGGCGTGCAATTACCTGCATGGTTGGCACAAGCCAAAAACACGGGTGCGCCGTGGCACAGTAAAGCCGAATTGATGCAGGCAAAAAACACCCCCCAAGTGCAAGCCTTACAACAATTCTTGTACCAAACCCGTTTGCTGCAAACGCAATACATCGTTGACCGGACACGCCGTGCCATGCCAAAACTGGTTGACACCATGCCTGTCAGTTTACGCCCCCACGTTGGGAATAATTTAAACGCGGTGGCGAATACACCGGGAGGGTGGTACGCCCTGATTGATTACACCAATTTCAAAGGCGAAGGCTTAAACCGCAATGGCGGCTACCGTGGGCAAAACTGGGGACTATTGCAAGTTTTGGAAGAAATGCGTCCAACCCAACCCGGACAACCTGCATTGCACGAATTCGCCAATGCCGCCATGCGCGTGTTAGAGCGTCGGGTACAAAACTCCCCGCCTGCCAATAACGAAGCACGTTGGTTGGCAGGTTGGTCAAATCGGGTGAATACTT
>CAZJDN010000298.1:0-1402 GCA_964544775.1 uncultured Thiothrix sp. | reverse complement strand
CGTTTAAACCGCGTTGCTGTGCCGCCGTATCGGGTTGAAATTCGGCTTCTTGCGTAAACAAGACATTGAGTAAACCACACAGAGCGGGAATATCCTCGCAGGTGGCAAGTTCGAGCATTAGCATGGGCATACGGCAGCAACCTTTGGCAGAAAAACCGCAGTGTAACCGTGAATCTTTACCCAAGCCATTGCAATTCCTGATTGAGACTCGATAATGCAAAGCTCATGCTTGCCGCTAATCCCGACAATCAACCGCAAGCCCACCCCGCCCCAACAGGAAGGGATTTTCCTGTAGCACCCAAGGATTTTTGGAGATCATCCCATGAATACCCTCACCGATTACGCACTTAATCAGATTAACCAGTTAGCTTACCGTTACGGTGTGACGAGCGATGCGGTGACGACGCTGTTATTCGCCGTACAAAACGGCAATGGCACAATGGCGCAATTCAACCACCCGCAACTTGGCGGTTCAGGGCAATGGATGCTCGGCGGCATGACAATGGTCGGCGATATGTTTAATTACAACCTGCAAGCGACAGTGAGTGGTTTGTGTACGGAATTAAGCAACTTGCTCGCAACCCAAGGCAACGCGCTGTTTCTTGCCGCACCCACGCCAAGCTATAGCAATAACCAATGGTGGAATGCGGATTTGGGCGTGCCTGCGACTTCCGGCGCACAAAATGCCACCCGTTATGCGTGGTTTCCCGCAACACGGCGGTTAGCCATTGAGCAAAATGGGCAAGTTAGCGTGTATGACACGTTGGACCATCAAATCAGTGGCGTTTCCCAACAACAAGGTGGGAATGATTCGTTGAGTTTCAGCAGCCAGTATGGGACGGTTTTCCTCAACAATTTACCGCTTGTTACGGGTAACACCGCGCCCGTTACACCTACTGTAACAATGCCTGTGACAAATGACACCGCGATGAATACGGCAGCACAAGGGGATATTTTCGCCCTGATTGAACGGGTAGCCGATTTGTATCAGAAAGGTATTTTGAGTGAGGCGGAATTTAACGCGAAAAAAAGCGAGTTATTACAACGCTTATAACGGCAAGCAACAGGGGCTGGGCAACGCAGCCCCTTGCGGTAATTACGCGCCGATGGTATTGCGTAATACACCGACGGATTCCACCTCACATTCCACCACATCACCCGGTACAATTCGCAGTGGAAATTCAATGTTACTCCTTTAGCCTTAACACCTCTTCCACCGAAAGCCCTGCCACCTGAGCAATATGTTCAACGGGCAGCACACCCAATTGGAGTAAATTCCGCGCCACTTGCTGAGCTTTCTTTAAAGCCCCTTCCTCTAATCCTAACTGTTTACCCTTTTCTATACCAACTTGTTCCCCCTCCAAATAACCATCCCAATGTGCGGTCTGTTGGGAACTCATAA
>CAZJDN010000297.1:0-1462 GCA_964544775.1 uncultured Thiothrix sp. | reverse complement strand
GATGTACCGTAAGAGACGATCTTTTCCCCGTTGACGGAGCGCACTTGCCCCGCTTCAAACGGTTCGATCATGTTGTGCTGTTGCGCCATGCGGCGAATCCAATGGTCGGATTTAATGCTCATCCTTTAACCCCTACCCCGCCTTGACGTTGGAATGGTACTTTCACAAACGGGAAACGCACCGCACCGCTTAAATCGTATTGCACACTGCGCCCACGAATCGCTTCGGGAGCTAACCGCGCCAATTCAACAAAGTCCAATTTGACTGGAATCGTAACGGGCACGTCCTGATTTGCCCCAATGCTCACCGACTGCACCTGATCACCCGCCGCAACCCGATGCCCGTTCAAATTCAAGCCGTATTCAATCCCCTGTAATGGGATGGGAAATGCATTCGGGTTCGACACGTTTAGCGTAACCAATGCCGTACCTTGGGTTAAGGAAATATCCTGCAACCCAATGTTACGAATGGAAATTTTCGGTGGCTCAACAATACCGGGAGCACTGCTACAGGCTTGTAGCAACAATGCACTGGCGCATAAAAGGGCAATTCGTTTCAACATGACTGAATTCTTATGGTTAGGGAATAACGGAATACTAACGCATCCACCCACAAAAGTTAGCAAATGGTACGTGAGAAAACTAAAAAACCAGCCCAACATTTTCTTTACCCAAAGTCGCACGCAACTCCCGCAGGCTATTGTCATCCAAGGCAATTGCCCAACCATTACCCAGCCGTAATTCAGCTTTTGCCTGCGCATTGCTGTATTCGAGCGTAATGGGGAATTTAGCTGCTTCCGTCGGTTGGAAGTAATTACGCAACGCCTGCCATACCCCGCTTTGCACTTGCTCAGCATCAAGACGTAACACCAATTTACGCAAGCCATTTTCCCGTACTGCCTTCATGTCCTGCACTTTATCCACCCGCAAGCGGGTTTTGCCTGTGCGTTGATCGGTATCCAGCGTGCCGTCAAACACAACGCAGGCATCTTTTTCCAACAAATTGCCGTAGTTATTGAAGGTATCCGTGAAAATCAGTAATTCGTAATAAGCTGTATTATCATCCAGTTGCACAAACGCACGTTTGCCATTGTCGGTATGCTGTGTACGCACGCTCGAAACCAGCCCTGCCAAGGTCACGGGTTCGCGGCGGTATTTTGTGCCATCGTCTTCAGCAATGTCCGACAGTTTCTTGCGATTACTCAAGCCGTTAATTTCTTCCTTGTATTCGTCGAGCGGATGCCCCGTGAGAAACAGCCCCAACGTTTCTTTTTCCAACTTAAGGCGTTCTTTTTCAGGAAATTCAGCACGGGTTGGCATCGCTGATTCGGGCGAATTCGCAGTTACTCCGCCAAACATGCCGCCGAATAAATCGACTTGCCCCGTACCTTGATCGCGGTGGTGCTGTTCTGCCATGCGCAAGGCTTCGGGTAAAAATTCCAACATGGCACGGCGCGTTCCCC
>CAZJDN010000296.1:0-1465 GCA_964544775.1 uncultured Thiothrix sp. | reverse complement strand
GCAGGGCTTCGTCGAGTTGTCCGCGTGCTTGCAGGATGTCCGCGATTTTGCCTTTGGCTAGGGTTGCGTCACGTTCATTATGGTTTTTTTCATCCAATGTAACCTTGTCGTGTGCGATGCGTAAGGCTGTCTCAACATCACCACTGCTATGAGCCACATCAGCGAGCGTGAATAACACATGGGAACGTTGCTCATCCGTCAGGGTTGGATTTTGCAAGGCGCGTTGGCAAAAACTAACCCAATGCGCAAACGGCCCATTGCGTATAGCGTATTGTGAACCTGCTCGTTCGACCGCCACTTGCCAATCCGCTGGTACATTGGCTAACCATTCACTTAACGCGACGTGTTCTGCATTAAGCTCATGCCAAGTGCTGTAATCCGCTTGTGGCTCAGGCAAACGTTGCAAAAACCAAGCGTGTAAACGTTCGCTGGCGGTGTTATCGGGCAACCCTTGGCGCAAATAATCCGCCAATAGCGGATGCACCTGCCAACGCTCCGGTTTGGCTTGCATTAACTCGACCAACGACAGTTTTTGCGCAGTACGCAATAAGCGACGTGCTGGCATTTCCTCCAATTCCATGAGCGCGGTAGCGATACTCAAACCAAAACCCGCACTGGGGGCGTACCCTAAACAAGCCAATAACGTCGTGGCATTGTCCCACTGCCGTGCTTGGTCGGCGAACAAACGCAAGGAAAGCTGGAACGTGGAATGCAATACCGCCCGCACTTGATCGCGGTTATACAGCCCGTCGCTGACATCTTCCGGCGGCAGATTAAACCCCGTGGCGTGCAATTCGTACAAAAAAGCTTCCACATCGTAACCAGCAGCTAAATACCCCGCAGCTAAGTGAATCGCCAATGGCAAACCACCCAATACCGTCACCAGCCGTTGCGCAGCGGCGGGTTCGGGGTTTTCCGCCCCCAACCATTGCAATTCTTCCTGCAATTGCGCCAACGCATCCGTGGTATTGAACGGTTTGAGCGTGACCTGTTGCCAGCGTTGCGCCGTACCAAAATGGTCAATCCGCCCACTGAGCACCACGCTACAGCGCGGCAACAACTGGCAAAACTGCGTTGCGACCGTTAGTGCTGCGTTTGAATCGACGTTTTCCACATGCACCAAGGTACGCGGCTGGGTTAAGCGTGCCGCTACTTGCGCAGCTAATTGCGCTTTTGGTGCGGCAACTTGCAAACGTTCGGCTAAATCCGCCAGCAATAATTCCGCACTCATGGGATTATCGGGGTTTAATACCACGCGCTGATAACCACCCGCGAACTGGTGTTGGTGCGTCGCGTAAAAATGATCCGCCAACCACGATTTTCCCACGCCCGCCATGCCGTGTACGGCGGTAATTGCTACGGGTTGTGCTGGATTAAACAGTAAGGTGCGTTGTAACTGCTGCAATTCCTGTTGCCGCCCGACGAACACCGTTGCAGCACGGGTTAGCTCACTCGTATCTTGCGG
>CAZJDN010000295.1:0-1474 GCA_964544775.1 uncultured Thiothrix sp. | reverse complement strand
CGATGTACGGTTTCCTACTAGCTACTTATCTTGAGTCGAAAAATACCAATGCGGAACGAAAAATTGGCTAAACCACGTCATCGCTTTCCATTCGTCGACCACGGACCCATCCTCTGCTCCAGGTGCCAAACGCGCCAGCCCCGCGAGACCGCTCAGCAGGTCCCGCACGGCAGGATACACTACAGATGGGTCTGCGGCAACTGCCTTAGCAAGCGTGGCGTTCATCCAAAAGAAGGAAACCACACACATGACAACGACTGCTGCACAGAGTCGAAGGCCGGGCAGACAGCCGGTCCTGACTGCTGAGATAGTCGAGACCTGCCGACACAGGCTCTTGACTGAAGACGTCACAATCGCGGCGCTCGCACGGGAGCACGGGGTCCACCCGACTACCATGCGAATGGCCTGCAAGGGCGTGACGTGGAACGCGCGTGACCCGGCGCACCTCGACGTCCCCGAGGGAATGCGGCGGATCCCGGGGTACTCCGCCTACTTCGCCGACTCCAGCGGCCAGATCTACTCGGCCCGCCAGAGCGACGAGCTCCGGCCCCTGACCTACGGCCCGTCCGGCCGCGGGTACAAAGTGTTTCTCGTCCCCGACGGGGCGAGCAAGGGTCACACGGCCCAGGTTCACGACCTCGTGTGCGCGGCATGGCACGGAGCGCGCCCGTCCCCCGACCACCGCGTCCGGCACGCGGACGGCGACCGCCATAACAACGCTCGCGACAACCTCAGCTGGGCCGAGCCCGGAGAGGTCCCCCGTTCCGGCGGCGGCGCCGCAGGCGAGGCCCACGGGCGGGCTAAGCTGACCGACAGCGACGTGCTGGAGATCCTGGCGTACGCCGAACGCGGTGCGCGCCCGGCCGACATCGCTCGCCACAAGAACGTCCACCCGACCACCGTATCCGGCATCATCCAGCGGCGCCTGTGGCGACACGTCGAGATCCCGGAAACCGGGCTTCCGGCCGTCCAGGACCTCGCCCCGACCGAGCGCGCGGCGCCGAGCGGCTCCCGCCACGGGCGGGCCAAGCTGAACGACGATCAGGTCGCGGTCATCCGCGCAGAGCTTTCCCGCAAGACCAACGTAGCCCTGGCCGCCGAGCACGGCGTCCACCCGACAACTATCGCCCGCATCCGCTCTGGACTGGGCTGGAGGAATAACGAATGACCGCTGTCACCACCAACCTCATCGCCGACTCCCGCATGATTGCTAACTCCGTTATCCAGGTCGCCATGTCGCGCGTCGTTGCCGGCGAGTTCACCGTCGAAGACATCGCCCAAACGTGCCACGAAGCCAATCGCATCTATTGCCAGACCCTGGGCGACGCGTCCCAGCCGACTTGGGCCTCCGCGCCCGACTGGCAGAAGGCCAGCGCCGTGGACGGCGTCAAGTTCCGGCTGGCCAACCCACTCTCCACCCCGGAGAACAGCCACGAGAACTGGCTGCGCGACAAGGAGCGCGACGGCTGGAAGT
>CAZJDN010000294.1:0-1489 GCA_964544775.1 uncultured Thiothrix sp. | reverse complement strand
CGTTGGAAGCGGGGGATGTTATCGCTACGGGGACTCCCAGCGGGGTAGGCTTTGTGCGTGAACCACCCGAATACCTTGTACCGGGTGATGTGGTGGAATGCGAGGTGGAATCCGTCGGCGTATTACGCAATACCATCGGCGCGTAATTACCGCAAGGGGCTGCGTTGCCCAGCCCCTGTTGCTTGCCGTTATAAGCGTTGTAATAACTCGCTTTTTTTCGCGTTAAATTCCGCCTCACTCAAAATACCTTTCTGATACAAATCGGCTACCCGTTCAATCAGGGCGAAAATATCCCCTTGTGCTGCCGTATTCATCGCGGTGTCATTTGTCACAGGCATTGTTACAGTAGGTGTAACGGGCGCGGTGTTACCCGTAACAAGCGGTAAATTGTTGAGGAAAACCGTCCCATACTGGCTGCTGAAACTCAACGAATCATTCCCACCTTGTTGTTGGGAAACGCCACTGATTTGATGGTCCAACGTGTCATACACGCTAACTTGCCCATTTTGCTCAATGGCTAACCGCCGTGTTGCGGGAAACCACGCATAACGGGTGGCATTTTGTGCGCCGGAAGTCGCAGGCACGCCCAAATCCGCATTCCACCATTGGTTATTGCTATAGCTTGGCGTGGGTGCGGCAAGAAACAGCGCGTTGCCTTGGGTTGCGAGCAAGTTGCTTAATTCCGTACACAAACCACTCACTGTCGCTTGCAGGTTGTAATTAAACATATCGCCGACCATTGTCATGCCGCCGAGCATCCATTGCCCTGAACCGCCAAGTTGCGGGTGGTTGAATTGCGCCATTGTGCCATTGCCGTTTTGTACGGCGAATAACAGCGTCGTCACCGCATCGCTCGTCACACCGTAACGGTAAGCTAACTGGTTAATCTGATTAAGTGCGTAATCGGTGAGGGTATTCATGGGATGATCTCCAAAAATCCTTGGGTGCTACAGGAAAATCCCTTCCTGTTGGGGCGGGGTGGGCTTGCGGTTGATTGTCGGGATTAGCGGCAAGCATGAGCTTTGCATTATCGAGTCTCAATCAGGAATTGCAATGGCTTGGGTAAAGATTCACGGTTACACTGCGGTTTTTCTGCCAAAGGTTGCTGCCGTATGCCCATGCTAATGCTCGAACTTGCCACCTGCGAGGATATTCCCGCTCTGTGTGGTTTACTCAATGTCTTGTTTGCGCAAGAAGCGGAATTCCAACCTGACACGGCGGCACAACAACGCGGTTTAAACGCGATTTTGACCAATCCAGCAATAGGGGAAATACTGGTAGCGCGGCAAAACGGGCAAATCGTCGGTATGGTGAATTTGCTTTACAGTATTTCCACCGCATTGGGGGCGCGTGTCGCGTTGTTGGAAGATATGGTTGTCGCACCCGCAATGCGTGGCAGTGGTTTGGGTTCGCAATTACTCGCCGCCGCGATTGAGCACGCTAAACAACGCGGCTGTTTACGCATTACCCTATTAACTGATGCCGATAA
>CAZJDN010000293.1:0-1491 GCA_964544775.1 uncultured Thiothrix sp. | reverse complement strand
CAAAAGTCGGATGTACAACATCCTCAGCAAAGACAGCCCGGAAGTTTCCCAGAACCAGCAACTCGCCCATTTTTTGCAAAAAGACAATGCGGTGAATAAAACAATGGGCTTTTGGCACACGTTGATTGTGAAAACCATTGCGGATAAATACAAAGTCATGCGCCATTTCTTTAATGAAAATGACTTTTTCAACATCATCCCCAAAACAGGCTATTGGCGTAAGTTCCAACACGATGCCAGTGTGCAGAAAAACTGTTATTTCAGTTTCAAACTGATTCCCTCCCGCCCCAACAGCGTGTTTAAGATTGCCTATACGCTGGAAAGCCCACTGAATATTAGCCCGTTGATCCCACGTAAAATCAAAATCATTTTCGGCAAAATTGAATGCCGTAATGAACACATTCTAGTCACGCAATTTCACGACACACCCGGCTCGTACAAAATCAAGGCAGCAGATGAAATTACTGTAACCACTTGGTTGGATGAAGCAAATCACGACTTTTTAGTATTTTGTGACGACGATTTCACCTTACTGACTGCCAATGATACAGCAGCGGGAAGCGACTGCTTAGGGGTTAAAACGAAACGCGAAGTTAGGGATATGTTCCACCGTTTGGATACGGTGCTATTTCCACGCAACCACATTTTTCACCGTACCGGACGGCACGATATGGGGGATGACCCGATTTTCTTTTGGAACAACCGCCAATTTCTCACACGCAACGCCGATTTACTGGATGCCTTACTCGACGATGCACCCGTTATCAGCAAGGAAGGGAACTAAATGTCGCACGTACTGATTACTGATGACCAACCGATTTTTATCATGGGTTTGGAAGCCGCCTTGCATTCACATTGCCCCAATATCCAAACCTATCAAGCAACCCACCTTGAAGCCGCAAAAGCACAACTTAAACAGCACCCTGTCATACCACTCCTGTTACTGGATTGCTGCTTACCTGAAGACAGCGTACAACATTTGCCAGAACTTTGGGCAGTAAGTCCACATTTACGCATAGCCTTAATGTCGGACTGTAAATCACGCCCACGTTTACAAAAAGCCCTGCAAGCGGGAATCGTCGGTATTATTCCCAAAACCCTACCTGTCGATAGCCTTGTGAAAGCCGTGCAACATTTACTGGCGGGAAACCCGTATATGCCAGCACAACTCGCCTCACCACCCCACGATGTTTTATCAGTACGTCAAATCGAAATCCTTGCATACGCCGCAGAAGGCTATACCAACCGACAAATTGCAACGGAACTGTGTTTAACCGAAGGCACAGTGAAGCAACATTTCAGCAATATATTGCGAGCACTTCAGGCAGAGAACCGTACCCATGCTATTCAAATTGCCCGCAACCACGGTTTAATCTGCTGACCTAGCTTACAACCCATTTTCAAAACTGTACTGCTAATTTATAAAAAATCTATCCCTGTATTGCTTGTCACACCGCGCTTAGACTGGTTGCCTGAATCATTAGCGGAGCA
>CAZJDN010000292.1:0-1492 GCA_964544775.1 uncultured Thiothrix sp. | reverse complement strand
GCTTTGGCTTCGCCCAAGGTGGGTATTTCAGAAACAGCCGTGCCGCCAATGGTCAACGGGTTGAAGTCATTGTCGGGTAAATGCCCATCCAGCGAGTCGGAAAGGTCGGGGATCACCACGGGGCGCAAACCGAACATTTCCACGATGTCTTTGAGGGCTTCTAAATCGCCGGGGGTGAGCGACGAATTAACCAGCACATTGACTTGGCGCGGACGCTTGCCGACTTTGGCACCGACGTTTTTTGCGTCTGGCACGAGTACGTTAATGATGCCTTCCACCGCTTTGGCAAAACCCGTTTCCAAGCAGCCGCTAAAGTCGGGTGTGGATAACGGAATCACCGGAATGTGGTTGTATTCGGGGTATTTTTTGCGGAAATCGCTGACTGCCATGCTGATGTCGCTGCCTTGGGTTTCGGCTAATCCAGTCGTGGGTACGCCCACCAATGACGGATTGTTTTTGCTGCAAATGGCTTTCAAGCCTTCGGTAACGTTTTCTTCTGAACCCATGACGGCGGCGATTTGGTCCATCGCGCTGGTTTGCAGTGGAATCGGTTCGCGGAAATGGCGCACGAAGAACACTTTGCCAAACGCGGTACAGCCTTGCGCCCCGTGTAACATCGGGATAGCGCGGTGGAAGCCTAAGAACGCGAGTGCTGCGCCAATGGTTTGGCTGGCTTTCAATGGACTGACGGATAAGGCTTTTTTACGGCGGGTAATCTCAGGCATGGGCGACCTCCTGCATCACGGTTGTGTCGGTGTTTGGGGTGATTGTCCACGGCGCGGGTTGGCGTACCGCTTGCCAGATCGGGCTTTCCACGGTTAAGGTCAATTGTTTGGCGAGTTCCAACATGCCTTCGTAGCCTGCGTAACCAAATTCGCGTTCTTGGTTAATGTCGAGGAATGGCACACGCGCTTTGAGGGCAGTGTACATATTACGACCACCAGCGATTAAAATATCGACGTTGTAATCGCGCACCACGTCGAGTAAGGCACGCGGATTGCCATCTTCGATCATTTTGGTGTCTTCGCCCATCAGTTCACGAATCCGCGCTTTGTCTTCTTCGGTGGATTTTTTCGTCCCCGTCGCCACCACGGTCATGCCCAAATCTTGCAAGGCGGAAATAATCGACCACGATTTCACCCCACCCGTGTACAGCAGCACGCGCTTACCGCGCAAGCGTTCGCGCCATTTATCTAAAGCTTTGTTAATGCGGGTTTCTTCGCTGGCAATCAGTTTTTCGGTGCGTTCGGTTAACTGCGGGTCATTAATCAAACGGGCGAAATCGCGCAAGGCTTTGCTGGTGTCTTCCACACCGTAAAAACTGCCTTCAAACCACGGTGTACCGAAACTGTCTTCGAGTTTACGCGCCACGTTGAGCATGGCTTTGGAACACACCATCATGTTCACTTTGGCGCGGTGCATGGTTTGCACTTCGCGGTAACGTGCGTCACCCGACAGCGTACACAATACGCGGATGCCTAAATGATCGAGC
>CAZJDN010000291.1:0-1518 GCA_964544775.1 uncultured Thiothrix sp. | reverse complement strand
TTAAGTGCTATCTTGCTGGGGTTGTAACAGCGATATAAAGATAAATTGGGATTACACCATGCGCAAAATAGCCAACCCGCCCAATACACAAGAGATTTTGCATACCCTGCTAGAGAGTAATAGGGAACGTCTGCCTCGGATTTTTCAGAATGCCAGTATGTTAGACAACTTTGGCAAGTATCGGCATTGGGATAAGCTGCGTTATATGAAGCCACCCGAAGGGATGAGCGTGGTGGAATGGTGGTTAGCTCTCAAACTTGCAAGACAATCACAATACAAGGCGGTACAGCTCTCGGACAAGCAGTGGCAACTGTTCAAGGTCGTGATGTTTGATGAAATCTACCGTTTGTTACACCAAATTGACAACTACGCAGGCGGCAATATTCACATCAATGAACCAGTTATAAACCCTAGTACCCGTGATAGTTACCTGATTCACTCACTGATTGATGAATCCATCAGTTCCAGCCAACTAGAAGGCGCATCCACCACGCGGCAAGTGGCAAAGGCGATGCTCACCACTGAACGTAAGCCAAGGGATAAAAGTGAACAGATGATTTACAACAATTATCGGGCGATGCGTTTCATCCATGCCAATAAGCAGCGTGAACTAACCCCGTCGCTGATTTATGAGCTACACGCTATCGTGACGCAAGACACTTTGGCGAATGAACAAGTAGGGGTATTGCGTTCAGTAATGGATAGCATCGTAGTAGCAGATACAACAACAGGTGAAGCCCTGCACATTCCACCGGATGCTGAACGTTTAGCAGCGAGGATTCAAGAACTGTGTGATTTTGCCAATACGGAACAAGGGAATGTCTTCATTCATCCGGTTGTGAAAGCGATTATCCTGCATTTCATGATTGGCTATGTACATCCTTTTGTGGATGGTAATGGTCGCACGGCAAGAGCTTTGTTTTATTGGTATATGGCAAAAAGTGGGTACTGGCTAACGGAATACGTTTCGATTTCAACCATCTTGAAAAATGCCCCTGCGAAATATGTGCGCGCTTATTTGTATACCGAAACCGACGAAAATGACCTGACGTATTTTGTGCTCTATCAGCTTAACATTTTGCTGCGTGCCATTGCGGAACTGCGGAATTACCTTGCCTTACGTGCCAATGCAATGCGTGAAGCACGCCAGCTAATCAACGCTAACCCCCGTTTACAAAATGCCCTTAATTCACGCCAGATAGCCTTATTAAATCACGCGCTTAAACACCCTAACTTTTTATATAACGTGCGGGGGCATCAAGTGGAACATGGCATTTCCTACGAAACAGCGCGTAGTGATCTCATGGCAATGGCAGGTCAACTCAAATTGTTGGACAAGCTCAAGCGGGGGCGCGAATACGTGTTTATGTCACCGCCTGATCTGCCTGCAAGATTGGGGTAATGTGCAATTGATGAAATTAAAATCATTTTGCATGACTAAAGAAGGCGATCCGTACAAACAGAAATGAAAAAGGGCTGCATCTGTTAGGATGCAACCCTTTGAATTCATTGGCTCCC
>CAZJDN010000290.1:0-1524 GCA_964544775.1 uncultured Thiothrix sp. | reverse complement strand
TGCAAGGTAGCGGTACATTCGATGCCCCTTTGAAAAAAGCCCCGAATATCAACCTAAACCTGCAATTTGCCACCCAACGCACCGTGGATAATGTGCGTAATTACATTCCCGCGATTGTGCTGGATAACACGGAAGAATGGCTAAAAACGGCAATTGTTTCAGGCTTTGTTCCCAAAGGAGAATTCATTTTACGAGGCAATCCCAGTGATTTTCCTTTTAAAACCAAACCGGGCATTTTTGATATTCGGTTTGATATTGAAAACGGTGTTTTAGCCTATTTGCCCGGATGGCCTGAAGCACGCAATGTTTACGGAGAAATTCGTTTTCATAATGAGGGTATGGCGGCAAAAGTCAAAAGTGCACGCATTATGGATTTAACCGCCACGGGCGGCACGGTTGCTATTCCCGATATGTTGGGTGAAACGCACTTGTTGCTAGATTTAAATACGCAAGGGGCATTAAAAGGTCACATGGATTACTTGCAAAACACGCCCATTGGTACGGGGTTACGTGATTTTATGCAAGTCGCCGATTTCAAAGGCAATGCGGATTTAAACCTCAAATTGGATGTACCACTGGATGCCCCCGTATTTAAACGCAAAGGGGTTAATGTTGATGGCGCAATAAACCTGCATAACAATACGTTTAGTATTCCCGAATACGCTCAAACTTTCACGAAACTCAATGGCACAGTCAAATTCGATGAAATTGGGGTTGATGCTAATAACGTAACCGCAGAATACCATCAACAACCGCTTAACCTTGCCGCCACTACGGATAAAGTAAACAACCAAATTGTGCTGCAATTACAACAACACAATGCACCCGCTGCTTTTTTACCGGATCATTTAGCCAGTCTTGCGGATTACTTTCCCGGAAAAAGTGACATTGATACGCAATTGGAATTACCCACCTTTAACTTTAGTGCCAATAAAGCCAGTGCCACTTTAAAAATCCATGCAACCAGCCAATTACAAGGCGTTGCGATTAAACTGCCTGCACCGTTTGGAAAAAACACCGAAACACCGCGTACCGCACAAGTAGACATTGCGATTCCCTTTGAATCAACGCAAGCGTGGCTGGCGAATATTCAAATGGAGGATATGCTCACGGTTAATGCCCGACTGCCCAATAAAGGCAAAGGGAAAACCGCCGTTAGTGTCAATTTAGGCGCAACCCAAACTGCCTTACCCACCGAAGGCATTAGCATACAAGGCACTATTCCGCAGCTTGATTTATTTGCTTTACAAGGTTTAGGGGCGACACACACGGCATCAAAAACGGCTGCGAACGCAACGCCTAGCGCATTCCAAACCCATGTCACGATTGATGACTTACGCCTTGGTAAGCAATCTTTAGGGCAAGCAACGGTTAGTGCTAACAGTAATTCGGTGTTGCAGGCACAAATACAAGCAGACAAAGCCCACGCCAGTCTCTTTTTACCGCTTAACGCCCCACATAAAGGGCGAGTAAATGTTGACTTAAAGGACATTGACCTCGATCAACTGGGGAGTAATTTACCGC
>CAZJDN010000289.1:0-1525 GCA_964544775.1 uncultured Thiothrix sp. | reverse complement strand
CCCACAAAAACGGCAGCATGGATTGGAGATTCTGCCAATCGCGGCGATTGGTCGACGGGGGATTCGGTACGGCTGGACATAACGTTCCTGTAGGCGGTGCGGAGCCACGCATAATAGCGCACCTGTACGCGCTCCCTCAAAAACTCGCGTAAAGTAGACTGGATGCGCCTTGGAGCACTCCGTATACTTGGCACTCCTGTTCCCAGTAGATATGAGTGATCATGAAAGATGTAATCGTTGTTGGTGGTGGTGTGATTGGAATGCTCACCACACGTTTCCTGCACGAAGCAGGCTTGGATGTGATGCTGGTTGATCAGGGCGAGTTTGGCAGAGAATCCACTTGGGCAGGCGGGGGTATTTTGTCGCCTTTATACCCGTGGCGTTATAACGAGCACCTCACCGCTTTGGCGCAATACGGCGCGACACGCCACCACGATTTATGCCAAACCTTACAAGCGGAAACGCACATTGATTCGCAGTGGATTCAATCCGGCTTGCTGTTTACCGACGATAGCGAATTGGCGCAAGCCCAACGCTGGGCGCAGCAATTTGCGGTATCGCTGCAACATTTACCCGATGCAACGGCATTACACGCTTGTGAACCGCAAGTGGCGGAACATTTCCAGCGCGGTATTTTCCTACCTGACGTAGCACAAGTGCGTAACCCGCGCATTGCCAGCGCGTTGCGTACCAGTTTGCGTTTAAAACCCCTAACGCTGGCGGAATTTAGCCGTGTGAATGGGTTAGAAACCAGTAATGGGCGCGTAACGGGGGTGCGGATTGGCGAGCACGTACACAAAGCACGCCAAGTGGTGATTACTGGCGGCGCGTGGAGTGGGCAATTCCCCGAATTGCAGGCAATTAAGCTGGATGTACGTCCAGTTTTAGGGCAAATGATTGTATTGCGTGGGGCAAAAGGTTGGTTGAAACGCATTGTCATGCACGCAGGGCATTACCTGATTCCGCGTAAAGACGGGCGCATTTTGTGCGGCTCGACGCTGGAAATGAATGGCTTCCACAAACGCACCACGGCTGAAGTACAAGCTGAACTCTACGAAGCCGCTTGCCAAATGATGCCAGCATTACGCGGTTTACCCGTCATGAATCATTGGAGTGGCTTGCGCCCCGGTTCTCCGAATGGCGTGCCGTACATTGGGCAACATCCTGAGATCGAAGGCTTATTCGTCAATGCAGGGCATTACCGTTACGGCGTAACAATGGGCTTGGCATCCGTGCAAATGCTCACCGACATCATGCTCGGCAAAACCCCAGCACTCGACCCAACCCCCTACAGCTTAACCGCAACACGCCCCCCAACCAGCGATTGGGTGTAATTTCTTCATAACCATAAAGTGCGTTAGTTTCGATGAAAAACAGAGCGGCTAACCGTGATTAGCCGCCATTCAGATGGGATGAAATTACAACACCGACAAATCGGCGACGCGCAGGAACAGGCCGCGCAGGCTATTCAGCAGTGCTAGACGGTTGTTTTTCAAGGCTACGTCGTCTGCCATGACCATGACAT
>CAZJDN010000288.1:0-1539 GCA_964544775.1 uncultured Thiothrix sp. | reverse complement strand
TACATCACAAGCGGTTGGGGCTGTCAGTGGTTTGACTCGGTGGTAAGCGGTTTTCTGTCATTATAAAAAAACCAACCCCGCCTGTTGAGGGAGATAGCGAGGTCAGTTACAAGGGAACTATTAACAAGAGAAACTGTCTATTGTCCTAAATGAAAATGACTCAATCTGACTCGACCGTGATTTGTTTTTCAGCGGTCTATGCACAAAAGATTAATATTTAATCGGCGGCTTGTCATGCAAAAAAACGTCACAATTTGTAACAGTAACAGGCATTAAAAAAACCAGCCGTCGCCGTTGAGGGATGAGAGATAGCGCGGCTGGTTCACAGAGGAAACTTAAAAAAAGCAACCTGACCGTTTTAATTTCTGGCGGAGTCAGGTCGCTGTTAAAGTGGGTAATTTTAGTTTTTTAGGTGCATTTGCCAAAACGTTTCGATGAGGCTTTCCACCTTTACATAGTTGTCTGAGCGTAACAACAAGCTATGCAGATGCGTGTGGAGTTTACTTACCGTTGCAATATACGGGTGGTTATTGGTGTTATTGCGGTAAGAGCCGCCATATTCATTACTACCAATACCAAGGCGTAATGTTTTATGACCGAAAGGGGTGGCACTCCAACAGGGCTGGGCGAGTAGTAACATCAACGCGCAGCCTAAACTGCACGGCAATAACTTCTTGCAGCACATAATAAGAACTCCATTATTGTTAAAGCGCGAGCGATCCGGCTCGCTTAACGTATTACTGCAAGAGGTTAGTCAAGGAATGCGGAAATGTAATGCGGAAAACTGTAACAATTTGTAACAGAAAATAAGGTTTATCCTTCTGATAAATAATTGCTTATTTTCTCTTCACACTGCTGGAGAAGAAAGCATAATCTGGCAAAAGTCTGCTCATTCGCAATGTCATCGCTAATTTGTCGGGATATTTTATCGAGCAAGATTAATAACTCATCCGTGGCATATAAGTTCGCAGTCCCCTTTATAATATGCGCGTGTTGTGCGGCGAGTTCCCAATTACGGGTTGTTAGGTTTTCTAACAATTTAATATTGCGTTGCTTAATGTGTGGTAAAGAGTAGGCGAGAAATTTTTTCAC
Source organism: uncultured Thiothrix sp. (assembly GCA_964544775.1). GTDB lineage: Bacteria > Pseudomonadota > Gammaproteobacteria > Thiotrichales > Thiotrichaceae > Thiothrix. The sequence continues at coordinate 447 of CAZJDN010000288.1, read as the reverse complement.
TCCTGCTTCGCCGAGTGTTTCTGTTAGTATATCCATGCGCCATGCGTAATTTTTAGAGTGTAAAACGGTAGCCCTGCCGCCAAACTGTGTGCAGATGTTTTGTTTCCCCAGTGCTTACATTATCCTCTAATTTTTTGCGTAGGCGTGTCACTTGCATATCAATACGCCTGTCTAATGGGTTGGCATCCGTGCCATGTAAATGCTGAGAAATTGCATCGCGTGTTAACACTTTACCAACATTCTGACAGAAGAAAAGTAACAAGCGTGTTTCGGCGGTGGTCAGTTTAACTGGGGGTAATACTAGGTTATGGTCTTGCAGTAATTCTTGCTCAGGATCAAACAGCCATTCGCCAATGACTATATTGGTACGGTGGGGTTGTGGGGTATTTGCACGTAATAGGTTGTTTATGCGAATAAATAACTCTTTGGGGTGAAACGGTTTGGTTA
>CAZJDN010000287.1:0-1545 GCA_964544775.1 uncultured Thiothrix sp. | reverse complement strand
GCAAAAGCGAATGCTAAGTTCATTCGGTTATGACGCTGGGTAAGCTCCAAACCGTTGCGTAAGCCGTTTAAATAGGCTGGGGAGGAGTGTTTATCCGTAAAGTGTTCGCGCACAGACAGGCGCACGTTGCTATCATGCGTTTGCATTTTCGATTACCTCGAATAATTGAAAGTGAAGTGCCAGCGTCGGAAGGCTCAATTTCCGGTGCTGGTACGATTAAGTCTTAGTCAGATGCTCATTTCTACTTGGTCTAAACCTCCATTAGTCTGTTTTTCCAAAACGGTTGTAAATGCAACTCTATCGCCATTGAATATTAATTTTGGGTTTATAAAATAATCTCCAGCTCTATATGCTTTTGCGATGAATTGTGCATTTTCCAATTCAACCAATCCTTTTCTGATCGTTGGCAATGCTACTTTTAAGTTTTGATGTTCAAATTGAAATTGCTCAAGTACAAATTTATCAAGGCAAACAATATCCTTATCTTGAGCTTGCAACTGGACAGCCCACATTAACACCCCAAACGCTTTTATTCCGGCTGACCCCAAGTCAAATTGTGCACCTATCATTGCCGGGAATATTTTTACAAATTGTTCCTTATCAACTTTCTTATAGGTAACTACGTGAGTTCCATGTATCTCTCCAGTTGACTGGTTGATGAGAACGTTGTCATCTTTTCCCAACGTGCTGACCTTGATCAGTTTCGATTTCTTGGAGACAACCAAATCACCAATAAAGGGGTTCTTATCGAACCGTTTTGTCTCTTTCTTCTCCTTTTTAGCCATGTTTTCGATAACCTCATTGTTAATTTCGTATGATATAAAATAACGACGTTTTCTATTATGAATCTGTTGTTATCAAAAACAAAGCATTTTTTGATAACAACGTTATCAAAAAAATATAACGGTGTTCATCAATTTAGATAACGGCGTTCACTAGATCAGAATTCTTGGTCTAGCTCTGTCGCGGCTTCCAGTCTGCCCCTTTCTTATTTCTTATATCCGTGAGCAAAGCGAACATAGAACGCGGAGCGTATACCACGCATAGCGTGACATTTTGCCGTTAGGCATCTTTGCGCCGCAGGCATCCCTTTTTACGTAAAAATCTAGTAATTATCGCGCGAAGCGCCCTTAACCGTAGTTGTGGGCAAGTGTGGGCAGGTTGTGGGAAGGCGGTGGTCAACGCGGTAGCGTTGTCCACGGTCTTTCCATCATCCTGTCCATACGGGGTTGCCCGTAGGGCAAGCTGTCCACATGGAACAACGAATAATGGTTCACGGCGCGGTGCGCCGCATGACGCACCCCAAGGGGGTGCTTAATAAGGTGTCGCGCTTTGCGCGACCCATTATTACTGTGGCGTTTTACGCCAGAATAGGCGGTTACGCCGCATGTATTGAGCTGCTACGCGGCTTTTCCCCCCATTTCATAACCTCCTAAGCTAGGGAATACCTTAAAAGCGATTCTGGATGGCTTGGGATAGCTTCGTGGTGAGAGTGTCCCAACATGAAAGATTTTTAAGAGGTTTTGCAGGGCGCGGGGTAGGTTT
>CAZJDN010000286.1:0-1547 GCA_964544775.1 uncultured Thiothrix sp. | reverse complement strand
ACAAACGCCGTCATGGTAATGAATTGCATCCGCAACGTATCAAATACAAGCGTTTAAAAGCGTAAAAGCAGCAGGCGGCACTGATCCTCCTTTCAAACCAAGGAGGATCAACAAAGCAAGAAATTAGAACTCAAATCCCCAGTTACTAGTATTCGCTTTCTTCGCAGCCACAGGTGCTTGGCGAACCGTAATGCGAGGTTGTTGGTTAAAGAAAGAACGTGTAACGCCCTGACTTTGACCTTCACCTTCTGACAAACAACGCTCAACACGCACATGTTGACCCGGTTCAACAAAGTAAGGTTGACCAATACCATTTAAGCGCACAAAGCGTTTCGCATCCATTCCATAACGACGGGCGATGCTTTGCACCGTATCACCGTTATGCACGGTATACATCGAACGGCTATTCACGCGGCACGCACCATTACTACCTGCGTTATTGCTTACACGATGAGCAACTGCATACGTCACACGCGCTCTATTCGCCGCTGCTGCGTTATACCCACCGGATAATTTCTGGTACGCATTCAAAACGCGACGGGTATAGGTTTGCGTCTCTTCGATAGGAACCGCCGTACCATACACATCCACGCGCCCTTCACCTGCGTTATACGCCGCAACAGCATGAGGAATGCTGCCACCGTAACGTGCTAGCAAGAAATGCAAGTAACGCGCCCCACCTTCGATATTCGCACTCGTATCAAAACGGTCATAAACACCAAAACGGCGTGCGGTAGCTGGCATCAACTGCATTAAGCCACCCGCCCCTTTGTTAGAAACCGCAGAAGGGCGGAAACAACTTTCCGCAGTAATGACCGCTTTCAACAAATTCGGGTTAACACCATTAGAACGTGCCGCCGAAACAATATCGTACTGATATGGTTGAGACATCGCGTGCAAAACTTGAGGTGCATACTGATCGCAAGAGGCAGAAGCAGAGGAACTGGTAAACAAGAAAGTTACCGGAAGAAGTAACAAAGCCGCATAATGCTTTGCGGCGGACATACTCACAAACACAGACAATCCTCGTCTAAACTAAAAACCTATTTCAAAAATCTTCAACGGGCTGTATAGCCCATCGACCTATCCCTATTCTAATCTTTATTTTCTATCCCACATAAGCACTTACTATCTAGTTCACAGAGGAACTTTCGTCAAGGTTGTGTATCTAACCACTCACACTCCATTTTTACCAGTTTTTCCAGCTCATCCGCGCTAAAACCCGCTTGCAGACGCGCTTCTGTAAAAAAAGGTCCACGCAACGGAGCATGCATTACATCACAAATTAACTGACGAAAGGTAGTATCTGGTTCTAACCCGCGTTGCGCACAACAATAATGAAACCAACGCGAACCGATGCGCACATGCCCGATTTCATCACGCAAAATAATTTCCAACACACCGACGGTTTGCGTATCACCAACCTCACGCAAACGCGCCATCATGCCGGGGGTAACATCCAAACCTCGCGCTTCCAACACACGCGGCACTAACGCCATGCGCACCATCACGTCGTAATCGGTTTTACAAGCCTGTTCCCACAAACC
>CAZJDN010000285.1:0-1561 GCA_964544775.1 uncultured Thiothrix sp. | reverse complement strand
TTAAATACGCTTGCAGGGAGTCGATTTTTTGATACGCCACGGTTTTTTGGTGGCGATCTTTCCATTCGGTCGAAGGTGAGGTGACTTCGACAATGACGCACGGTTTTTCTAGGTAATGTTTGCTGGATTCGTCGCGGTCACAGCCTAACATAACATCGGGGTAATAATAGGCTTTGGGTTTTTCAGCACGAACTTTGACATCCGAAACGTTCACGCGACAGGGTGTACCGCGTGCTGCCAAGCGCAAGGCGAAGGCAATGTTCATGGCAATGTCATTGTGGCGTAACGATGTCCCCGCCATTGCGTAAACTTTGCCATCCACATATTCGTGGCGGATTTTGGCGCGTTGTTCACCTGCTAAATAGTCCGCTTCGCTGATGTAGGTGGAACTGTCGGTAATTTTTCTCGCTAACATAAGCACTTCCCGCGTGGTGTCATACGGGAAGTATACCGCAAAAAACGCCAAGAAACCCCTTCCTACCCACTTGTCAGGGGGAGGAAGAGGGTGTGACTTAAGAACCAGTAAAATCACTGATATTCTTTAATTTTTCTAAGTTGAATTGTTTTAATTCATCAGGTGTACAAGGAATTAACACTTCATTCACTTTAGCATTGACCTGTGCATCTTCAAGTTTGGCAAGGAATACCTGTTCACTTAACCCACTCAAAGCGAAACGTTTACCGCTATCCTGCATGGGTAACATACCCAGCAAACCTAATAGTTCGGCGCGAGTCAGGTTTTTACGCCGAATGCGGTTGCGTAATGTAATGCGTTTTTCCGGTTCAGTCAGTTGTAGACGAATCTGAATTAAATCGTTATCACGTTTCTCTTTTTGCCAGAGGTACAGGCGAATAGAAATGGAAACGAATAGACCAATAAAACCTGTGGCAGTACCAAATTTGTCAAGGATGTCCCAAAAAATTACCCAATTCATCAGCTTTACTCCTATGAAGAATGAGTTATGTTGAACTCATGGGAGCATCTTAATTGGCAGGAAGGAAATTTACTGGTTTGGCAGGCTTGCCAAATGCAAGGGGGTTACAGCGAGATATTGTTTACGGATAATGCAGCCGACAAATAGTACTGTTTGGTATTGCGCCCACCCGACGATTGGATAAGGTAAGCCGCTGCTCTGGGTTTGCCCAATGTGCTTTGTAAAGTACGGTTGATTTTGGTGCGGTGACTACCAAAATAGTCTGTATCCATGCGTTTTAGTTCTTCAGCGACTTTACTGTAATGCCCGTCAAACTCACCTGCCACTTGCTCGTAAATGTTGAGAAACTCCCTAGCGCACGTTTCTTGCTCCATTCTGCTAATAAAACGAATGGGCGGCTTGTTGGATAGATGATTTTTTAATAGCCAGATATAAATCGCCAGTTGTGCGGGTGGTAACTTTATGGTTACACCACCACAGTATAACTGAGGAGGTTGCCCCGTTATTTCAACTCTCACGGGTGATAGCTGCTGTTGAGCAAGCGCAATGATTTGCCCATAGCTTTTAGTAGCATCGTTAAGAAGATCATCCGCCATACCATCACGCAAACGAATAAAAGGCAATTC
>CAZJDN010000284.1:0-1562 GCA_964544775.1 uncultured Thiothrix sp. | reverse complement strand
TGGCGAGGAATTTGCCTACACGGTCAGCGGCGGTTTCTGTCAAGGTAATCATTGTTTACTCCTATCGTCGTTCGATGCGTTACTGTTGCTTCTTTTGATAATCTTCAATCGCGGAACGAATCGCATCTTCTGCCAGTACTGAACAGTGAATCTTGACAGGTGGCAAGTCCAGTTCTGCGGCAATGTCGGTATTCTTGATCTGTTTGGCTTCTTCCAAGGTCTTACCTTTGACCCATTCGGTCAGCAAGCTCGAAGACGCAATCGCCGAACCACAACCGTAAGTTTTGAACTTAGCATCTTCAATCACGCCTTGTTCATTTACTTTAATTTGCAGTTTCATTACGTCACCACACGCGGGTGCGCCGACCATGCCTGTGCCGATATTGGCATCGGCTTTGTTAAAGCTGCCAACATTGCGCGGGTTTTCGTAGTGGTCAATAACCTTTTCACCGTATGCCATTGTTTCATTCTCCCAAGATGTTAATGCGAAACCCACTCGACTTTGCTGAGGTCGATACCTTCTTTGAACATTTCCCACAACGGTGAAAGCTCGCGCAGTTTTTCTACCGCAAGGCGAATACGCTCAGTCACGTAATCCACTTCCTCTACCGTGCTGAAACGCCCTAATGACACGCGCAAAGAACTGTGAGCCAATTCATCATTACGACCTAAAGCACGCAATACGTAGCTGGGTTCGAGGCTGGCACTGGTACACGCTGAACCGGACGACATCGCTAAACCTTTCAGCGACATCATTAAACTTTCGCCTTCAACAAAGTTAAAACTCATGTTGAGGATACCTGCAACGCGATGCTCTAAATCACCGTTGACGTAGACTTCTTCCATGCCCTTTAAGCCATCGTACAAACGATTGCGTAACATCAAGATACGGTCATTTTCCGCGTTCATTTCCAACTTCGCAATGCGGAACGCTTCACCCATGCCCACGATTTGGTGGGTAGGTAATGTACCAGAACGCATCCCGCGTTCATGACCACCGCCGTGCATTTGCGCTTCGATACGCACACGCGGTTTACGCCGGACATACAATGCGCCAATGCCCTTTGGACCATAGATTTTGTGTGCGGAAAAGCTCATTAAATCGACTTTCAGCGTTTCCATGTCAATCGGCACTTTACCCGCACTTTGCGCCGCATCCACATGGAATACGATTTTATTCGCGCGGCAAATCTCACCAATCGCGGCGATGTCCTGGATCACACCCGTTTCATTATTAACGTGCATAATCGAAATCACGGATGTATCCGGGCGAATCGCGGCTTTGAATTTTTCTAGATCAATCAACCCTGTGGATTCGGGGTCAAGGTAAGTGACTTCAAACCCTTCGCGTTCCAGTTGGCGGCAAGTATCCAGCACCGCTTTGTGTTCGGTTTTGCAGGTAATAATGTGCTTACCTTTGCGCTCATTAAAGTGTGCTGCACCTTTAATGGCAAGGTTGTCGGACTCAGTTGCCCCACTCGTCCACACGATTTCTTTGGGATCAGCGTTGACTAAAGCGGCAACATTTACCCGTGCCTCTTCCACCGCTGCTTCGGCATCCC
>CAZJDN010000283.1:0-1572 GCA_964544775.1 uncultured Thiothrix sp. | reverse complement strand
CGGCAACGACGCGCAAACTGCACGTTTTCGGATAAGAAACCGTAGCCGGGGTGGATTGCATCCGCATTGGTGCGTTTGGCAACCGCGATAATGCCTTCAATATCCAGATAAGGTCGTAATGGCTCGTCGTCCTTGCCGATTTGATAGGCTTCATCTGCCTTGTAGCGGTGAGGGGAAAAACGGTCTTCATACGTGTAAATAGAGACCGTGCGTAACTTCAGTTCTGCCGCTGCACGCAGGATACGAATAGCAATCTCGCCACGGTTGGCGACCAGGAGTTTTTTGATTTGCCGGGTCATTTTACTGCCTTTAATAAATGGTGGAACAGGTTGCTGCTAACTGCACAGAACAGGGTTAAACCCCCCTGCTTTTATTGTGCCGATAGTTTGCGTTAGAGCAGGGCTGCTGTAAAGCCACTATTCCAACAGTTGCCCCATCCTTTCCCATCGAAAGTGATTTCCTTTGACTGATAACCACACTTGCCGCGCCTTGCCTACAATATCGCGCAATGCCGCTGTACCAAAGAAGCGCGAATCATTACTGGCGGAGCGGTTATCACCCATGACAAATACCTGTCCGGCAGGGATGGTTATCGCTGTTTGTGGCAAATTAAGCGTAGGATTAGACCACACAACTTGCCATGCTGATTTGCCATCGGTTTCGGTAACTTGTAAACCATTGGCGGTTTGGGTTTGTGCGGTTGTCAGTGTTTTACCGTTGATATAAATATCCGTGCCATGAATTTGCAATTTTTCCCCCGGCAACCCAATGACGCGCTTAATGAAATACTGATTGCGTCGATCAGGGTGAATGAAGATGACAATATCCCCGCGTTTTACTTCACTTAAACAACCGGGGCAGTTGTAACGTTTATCTGCAAATAGCATATCCCCCGTCATGACAGTCGGTTCCATACTGCCGGAGGGGACACGAAACGATTCCACCCAATGCGTGCGTACATAGTCGGTCAAGGCTGGGGTCATTACACCGAGGTACATAATCAAAATCAGCACATAAACCCCGCTGCGTTGCCATACCTGTGGGGTGTATTGGCTCAAGCGGCGAGCGGTACGAAAGGCATCCACTTGCGCATATAGCCATAAAAAAATCCCCACACAGGCGTAAACACCACCCGCATATAAAAGCCACTGGGGGGGGAGTTTCAGTGCAAGTAGAGCCACCGCAGGCGCACCCAGTAAACTGAGTAATAAAAACAACCAAATTGCTTTATTAAATTCACCGTTGTAAAGCTGCCCTAAACCGGGGAGTAAACAGGATAATAACAATGCCAGCAATGGCTTACGGCGTTTAATTGGTGCGGGGGTATCGACTTGCATGAGGTATTTTTGGACTTTATGTTTGTTGCAGATGCACAAAAGGATAGCACAACTCGGCGCGGAAAGTTTTCCACAAAATCTGTGGATAACCTCGTGAATAAGCCTTTGTTAGATGCCAACTCTGCCTGATAAAACAGTAATATACCCCATTTTGATCGTTTATTGATCAATGTGGATTATGCCTATTGACTCAAATCTTTATCTTGCAAGTTATCTAGCCGCGCTCAATAATTGA
>CAZJDN010000282.1:0-1582 GCA_964544775.1 uncultured Thiothrix sp. | reverse complement strand
TGCTGGAAGATTTGGAAGCAGGCAAAGGTCAATTGCGCATTCGCATGACTGACGCAAGCGCGTTCAAATTGGGCGAAAACATTGCGGCAACACCGGGTAAAGTCGTGTTCCAAAACCGCATGTTCCAGTTGATCCAATACACACCAAGCACAGAAAAAGTCCTGAAACGTCCGTTGTTGATCGTTCCACCGTGGATCAACAAGTTCTACATCATGGACTTGCAACCGAAAAACTCCCTGTTGAAATGGCTGGTTGACCAAGGTCACACCGTTTACGTCATTTCTTGGGTTAACCCTGACGAGACTTACGCCGAAACGGGTTTCGACGATTACATCCACGCAGTACGCAATGCTTTGGATGCAATCGAATACGAAACAGGCGAAAAAGAAGTCAACGCGATTGGTTACTGCATCGGCGGTACATTGTTGACTTCCACGCTGGCGTACTCGAAAGCGATTGGCGACACACGCATTAAGAGTGCGACTTTCTTCACCACCATGCTCGACTTTACTGATCCGGGTGAACTGGGTTTGTTCATTGACGAAGACCAAATCAAAGGTCTGGAAGACAAAATGAACGAAGCAGGTTTCTTGGATGGCAGCATCATGGCGGGGACATTCAACCTGTTGCGTGCGAATGACTTGATCTGGTCGTTCTACGTCAATAACTACCTGCTGGGTAATGACCCACGTCCATTTGACCTGTTGTACTGGAACTCGGATTCCACCCGTATGCCAGCGAAAATGCATTCATGGTACTTGCGCAATATGTACCTGAACAACCAACTGTGCCAACCCAAAGCCCTGTCCGTTGACGGCGTGCCATTGGACATTGGCAGCATTGACGTTCCGGCGTGCTTTATTTCCGCTATCGAAGACCACATTGCTCCGTGGAAATCTACCTACTCCGGTGCGCGGATGTTTGGTGGCGATGTACGCTTTATCCTCGGCGGTTCAGGTCACATTGCAGGCATCATCAACCCGCCAGCAGCGAACAAATACGGCTACCGTTTGGGTACTGAATTACCAGAAAACCCGGATGAATGGTTAGCAAAAGCGCAAAGCAATGCAGGTTCATGGTGGCCAGAATGGGATCGTTGGGTACGTACACTGTCCAATGACGAGCAAGTAGCCGCGCGTGTGCCGGGTCAAGGTAATTTAGCCGTGATCGAAGACGCACCAGGCACTTACGTCAAAGCAAAACTGGGCGAACCAACCCCTGTATTGCCAGCAACGGAATTGCCAGCACTGCCAGCAGCGGTGGTTGAAGCCGAAGTCGTTGCAGAAGTTGCTCCTGTGGTAGAAGTTGCCCCTGAAGTTCCAGCGGAAGAAACAGAACCCGTCGCAGAAGCTCCTGCGGTTGAAGGTGCGCCTGAAGTTTCTGCCGAAGAAGCTCCAACGGAAGCAGCTCCTGCTACTAAGCCACGTAAAAGCAAGAAAAAGTAATCAGGGTTGATGCTTGGCACAAGGATGTGTCGAAATACAACGTCCGGGACGATTTCCCGGATGTTGTTGCTTCTTCATCGAAAGATAGAATTGACGACCGTAAATGCTCAGCCTGTCGTGTACCGTGCTAAAATCGG
>CAZJDN010000281.1:0-1586 GCA_964544775.1 uncultured Thiothrix sp. | reverse complement strand
GGTTAACGTCTACAGGCTGCACCTGCAAGCCGTTGGTGTTATGCTTTCTAAAATTCATCAGTATACACGAACAATATGCAAAAACGACTCACCGCCAAAGACTGGATTTTGTATTCCTTCATCTTCGTTTTGATCTTGCTGCTATTGCTTGTGATGTGGCAAGTGGATCGCCAATGGTTGCGTTTATCGGAAATGCAAACCGCCATGTCGGAACAAGCGCGAACCCTGCGGGAGTTAAAAACCACCTTAGCAACCGCCGCTCCGCGTGCATCCGCGCCGGAAACAGTCAGCGCGGAAACCAAGCCTGCTGCAACGGGTTCGGTTGCCTTGGCATTCCAACGCGCTCAACGCATGACACAACAAGCGGATTATGCGCAAGGTGACTGGAATGTCAGCGCGTTTGGCAATAATTTAAAAACGCTGACCCCGCTGGTTTCTTCAGACGTGTATGCTGCCGAAGTGCAAGGTTATGTGTTGGAAAGCCTGATTAACCGCAACCCAGACACGTTAGAATGGGAAGGTTTAATCGCTAAAAGTTGGCAAGTCAGCCCCGACGGTTTAACCATTAGCTTTCAATTGCGCGATGACGTAACTTTTTCAGACGGTGCGCCATTGACCGCAGAAGATGTGGTATTTACCTATAACTTTATTATGACCGATGCAATTCAAGCCCCGCGTGAACGCGCTTATTACGAAAAAATCAAATCGGTTAATGCTAAAGGTAAATACGAAGTAGTCTTTACGTATAAAGAGCCGTATTTTGAAGCATTAGGTTTGGCAGGCGGTATGAGTATTTTACCCAAGCATTTTTACGAAGCCTATTTAAAAACACCTCAACAATTTAATGAGTCAAAGGGCTTGTTAATGGGTAGTGGACCTTATCGCTTAACCGATCCCAAAGGTTGGACACCGGATAAAGGCAATGTGGAATTGGTGCGTAATGAACATTACTGGGGTGACATACAGCCGCCATTTAACCGTATTTTGTGGAAAATTATCCAAAATGACAGTGCGCGTCTCACCACTTACCGCAACGGTGAAATCGACAGTTATGATGCACGTCCTAATGAATACGCCAGTTTAAAACAAGACCCGCAAATGACGGGTAAAAGCCAGAATTTTGAGTACATGTCATCCGTTGCAGGGTATTCCTATATTGCCTGGAATGAATTGCGTGATGGTAAACCCACCCGTTTTGCGGATAAGCGCGTGCGCCAAGCCATGAGTTATTTAACCGATGTACAACGTATTATTAACGATGTGTTATTAGGTTATGCCGAACCTGCGGTTAGCCCATTTAGTAAAATCAGTAAACAGCACGATGCTAATTTAACAGCTTACGCATTTGATTTACAAAAAGCCCAAGCCTTATTGAAAGAGGCAGGTTATACCGATAACAATGGCGACGGCGTATTAGAAGACAAAGACGGAAAACCGTTTGAGTTTAAATTAACGTTTTTTGGTGAAAATGAAGACACCAAACGCATTGTTTTATTGCTGAAAGACATTTATGCCCGTGCGGGGGTAAAAATGATTCCATTCCCGCAAGATTGGCCGGTGATGCAAGAGGCATTAAGTAAAAAAGA
>CAZJDN010000280.1:0-1603 GCA_964544775.1 uncultured Thiothrix sp. | reverse complement strand
TGGAAGGTAAACCGATTGATGTGTTTAACTACGGCAAACATCGCCGTGATTTCACTTACATTGACGACATTGTGGAAGGCATTGTGCGTACCCTTGACCACACCGCCCAACCGAATCTTGCGTGGAATGGTAAAAAACCTGATCCAGCCACCAGCAAAGCACCGTGGCGCGTCTATAATATAGGCAATCAAAACCCCGTTGAGCTATTGGATTACATTCAGGCGATTGAACAAGCGTTAGGTAAAACCGCAGAAAAACGCTTGCTTCCCATGCAAGCAGGTGATGTGCCCGATACTTACGCCGATGTCGAAGCGTTAGTCACCGATGTCGGTTATCGTCCGACAACTCCCGTTAAGGAAGGTGTGCAGCGTTTCATCACATGGTATCGTCAATACTATCAAGTGTAACAACGACGCAGGTTGAAGTATGCAACACATTCGCCAACAACACGGGTTAGATTACTGGATTGAAAAGCTGCCAGATTATGTCAGCTTTACGTTAATTATTCTGAGTGGTTTTTTGTTGGCGCGGGTTGTGTGGCTATTTTTTCCTGCTTCGCCGCAACTTCCCGCATTGGATACGCAACCCACCACTAGCAATACGGAAATGGTTTCTGCGCAACAACGTGGTACAGAAATTGCCAACTACCACCTGTTTGGGCAGCCCGAAGTCGCTAAACCTGCTGAAACCAAAACCATTCAGAACTCACCTTTGGCTTTGAAATTGGCGGGTATCGTCGAAGGTAAACACCAACGTTACGCCATTATTAACGAAAGTGGTCAGCAAACCGTGTATGCTGTGGGGCAAGCCATTGGTACTTCGGGGGCTGTTTTAGAAGAGGTAAAACCCGATCACGTCGTCTTAAAGCGGAATAATAACCTGGAGAAACTGCCGTTACCCAAAACGGAAACGAGCGGCGGCAATGGTTCAGGTGCAGACCAAGCGATGGATGAACCCGCGATGATGGACGATATGGGCAATGTTCCCGATACGCCACCCGATATTGTCCCCGCGCAAATGGAAACGCCGCCCCCGATGGAATCCGCTCCGAATAGCAATGCTGTTCCAGCCCCTATCCCGCCCGATGCGGGGGCTGCTGTCGAGCCGAATATGAATGCAGCAAAAGCCAATCTGTTAAGCGTGGTAAGCCCACAACCTTACGAAGCGGATGGCAAATTCCTTGGTTTCAAGCTCATGCCGGGTGAAAATGCCGCCTTGTTTAACCAATTGGGTTTGCAACCCGGCGATTTGGTAACGTCGCTAAATGGCACATTACTCGACAGCCCCGCCGCAGGAATGCAAGCCATACAAGCTGCTTCATCCTTATCCCAAGCAACACTCAGTATTACCCGTGGTGGGCAACAACTGAATTTGCCGATTTCGTTTTAAAGCTGCCAGTTAATTGTGCCGCGTCCGTGCTGTTGCAAGAATTGATTGATCTGCGAAAACGGTTTACTCCCAAAAAAACCGTTACGCGCCGACAAGGGCGACGGGTGCGCACTTTGCAAAATCAAATGCTTGCTGGCATCAATCAGTGTGGATTTTTTTTGCGCGTGCCCACCCCACAACACAAATACCACGGGATTACTTTGCGCATTGACCG
>CAZJDN010000279.1:0-1604 GCA_964544775.1 uncultured Thiothrix sp. | reverse complement strand
GCTGTTTGTCTGTTAGTCATGATTTGTATTGTTTAATTATAGAGCTAATATAATACTTTAGTTTGAGACTAAAAAATTTCTGCTGAACTTTTTTAAAATATTTTTATCGAGTGCTTTCAATTAATGTTGGTCGTCTTGTTCGAATTCAAAGATAATCTCTGCTCCAAAGAATTCTCCATTAGAATCGAATCCGAATTCCTGTTCGATTGAATCTGGTTTTACTAATAAACCTCGGTAATATAAGCCTGAGTCGCAAGCAGCGTAGAACTCTTTTATCGCGGTTTCAATCTTATTGAAAAGGTTAAAGGTGTCTCCGTTATGGGAGCAGTTAATAAGAACTAGCATATTGTTTGTTTTAATTTCTATAGCTAATATAATACTTTAGTTTGAGACTAAAAAATTTCTGATGAACTTTTTTTAAAAAAATTTCAGTTTTTTTCTTGCCTAACTGGGGTGCAGGTCGGAGTATACCCTCTGCGACTGTTCGTCGAACCCTTTAGTATTTTACTAAAGCTAATATAAACAAAAAACCTGAGACTAAAAAATCTCAGGTGAATTATTTTTAAGAAGTTTCTTGAAGTCTTCGACTAGATCTTCTGAATTCCAGGTACTGACTGTGAGTTCGCCGGTTTCTTCGCTTAGTTGGTATTTCAGTTTGTTGTCTCTAGCGAATTTTAAGAATTTCTCCTGGTCGAAAGCTGGCCGGTCTTTTCGTAGAGCCGATAACTTCGCATGCATGTTAGCAATGTGTTTTACTGAATGTTGCATTTACTAGTGGTCTTGTATTTCTATTTCAAACTCGTCTCCTACCTTTACTGTTTCTCCAATAAAGTCTTGTGAAGTGCCCATCTTGACTTTACTGCCTGACTCGTAATCCAGATCTAGTGGCTCGGTCAGGCTAGAGAGCTCAGCTGCTATTTTTTCAGGTTCCTTGACACAGGCTTCTTTGCCATTGACAATCGGATACACTCTTAAGATCTTTACCATCGTTGTTGATTTATTTTCTATTTAATAGGCAAGAGCCTCCATTAAAGGAGGCCTTGTTCCAAGATTACTTTTTGTTCTGGAGTTAATGACTCGGCTCCATTAAGTCTCACGAGTTCCATGATTTCATCGAACGTTTGTTGAGCAGTTGGTTCCTGGACTGGTATATCATTGAATGGATTTACAATGTCCATTACCTCATCTGGCAAATTCACTTGAGCTTGAGATAAATCCATTAAGAAAAATAAGGCTCCAGTTTCTTTGATTGACTCTGAAACTTCTTCGATACTACTCTCAGTTTGGAATACTGAGATTATCGAACCAGGGATTGGGAATGCTACTGGTTTTTTACCTGCGAAGTGAGGTGCTAATGCCATTGTTACTGCTGGGTTTGGAGTCATTCCTAATCTAACTAAAACTAATGTTCTCATAATTTGAATTGTTTAATTGTTGTTTGTTTAATTTTCTAAAGCTAATATAAAACAAATTTTTGAGATCTGAAAATTTTTTGTGAACTTTTTTAAAAAATTTTTAGTCGATTATTCAGGACCGATTGTAGTTGTCGTTGTTGTCTCAACTACATTTACTTGAGCAAGGCAGCCGTCTAGACTTAGAGTCCA
>CAZJDN010000278.1:0-1628 GCA_964544775.1 uncultured Thiothrix sp. | reverse complement strand
GCATGATTATGCAGGTTCACGACGAATTGGTGTTTGAAGTGCCAGAAAGCGAATTAGCGTTAATGCAAACGCGCATCCCTGAACTCATGGCGCAAGCGGCAACTTTAAACGTGCCGCTGGTAGTGGATGTCGGTATCGGTAATAACTGGGACGAAGCGCATTAACGCATTATTGCAGCAAAATGGCGGCATCCTGATCCAAGCTCAAGTTAGCCTGCGCTTGGTCAGTTGCCCAATCAACCTCAATGCGGGTAAAACCGTCTGGGAATGTGCCGAATAAGTTGGTGGTAATGCTGGTCAGTTCCGCTGGCACATTGCAAACGTATGCCCACGTAACCTCCATGTCATTGTGTGCATTCGGGTTCGGGGTGGCATCGTCGCTGGTTGTGTTACTGGTGGGCATTTGCGGTTCATCCTGCGCGGCTTCATCCAAACTATCGCCCAATTGCGTTGCCAATACCTCGGTGTCTTTTAATTCGCAACCCGCTTCAGGAGTAAGGGTGAAAAGTTCATCACCTTTTTCCAGCGTTTCTGTCACATCTTTGAGTTTCAGTTTGTCTTCGTCGGTGCTAGGTTTGTATTCAAAACCTGCCAGATTTTGAGCAGGCGAACGCAAAATAATTTCCAAACCGTCAGCGTGGTTCGCAATCGACAAGCTAGCAACACCGTGTTCGTGGGTGGGCGTGACGGCAGTTTCTTCCGCATAGCCCATCGTGCCGCTAAGTAATAACAGTATGCTGGCAGTCATGCCGAAAATTAGGGGTAAGCGCATGGTTTTCTCCTCCTTCTTTGTGTTTGTTGGTACGTCACGTTGGCTGTGCCGTTTGGATAAATTGGTCTAGCAAACCCTGTACAAAGTGCTCTTCCATATCCGCCGTAATGAAAACAAAACGGCTACGACGATCCGCATCAGGCCACGTAGGCAATTCCACCGTGGGGTATAACAAATGCTGTACCGCATGCAGCACAACGGGATTTTCGCGCCCTTGCACATTCAACACCGCTTTCATGCGTAATAAACGGTAATCGCACAACCCTATCAAGGTTTCCAAGGCGTTTGTTACCCCTTGCCATTGCAACGGTTGCTCAAAGGTCAGGGAAAAGCTACGGATGCGTCCATCATTTCCTGTATGAACGGGTGTGACAGCGTTACGGATAGCCGCTTGCGTTGAATACGCAGGCAATAGCCGGAAATGTTCCGCCCCTAACCATTGCTTGGCAGTCGCGGTTTGCGCGGGATGATAAGCGCGTAAATGGATAATCTGTTGCGGATCAACTTGACCGTGTTCCACCGTGATAAGGGGGGCAGCGGGGTTCAAATGCCGCAAACGAGTCATTAATGGCGTAATGTCCTGCGTTTGCGTCAAGTCCGTTTTAGTCAACAGTAAGCGGTCTGCACCCGCAATTTGCCGCACCGCTTCAAACTGCGTATCCAATTGCTGCGGGGCGAAAACGGCATCTACCGTGGTGATAATACCATCCAGATAATGGCGTTTTGCTACCCAAGTGGAACGTAACAAAGTTTCCATGACGGGCGTGGGGTCAGCGATCCCCGTCGTTTCGATAATAATGCGTTCGTAGGCAGGTAATTTCCCATCTGCTCGCCCCAACCACAGGTTTTTTAGGGTC
>CAZJDN010000277.1:0-1630 GCA_964544775.1 uncultured Thiothrix sp. | reverse complement strand
CAATCTACTCGTTAGGGAGGGATACTTTGAGACTTGTTGCTGACATTGAAACCAACGGGTTCCTTGATAACGTCACTGTCGTTCACTGCATTGCAGCCAAGGACATCGACACAGGAACTGTCTATACCTTCTATGGTCCGACCATCGAAGAGGGGGTGCGCTTCCTCCAAAGTGCTGACACACTAATCTTTCACAACGGAATCTCCTACGACATTCCCGTGCTGAGCAAGCTGTACCCTTGGTTCAGTGTCGAGCCGTCCAAGGTTCTCGATACACTTGTGCTTGGGCGGCTGATTTACACCAACGTCAAAGACATTGACATGGGGTTGCTGAAGAAGCAGAAGCTACCCAGTCGCCTCTTTGGCTCACACTCCCTCGAAGCCTACGGTTATCGCCTCGGTCTCATGAAAGGTGAGTACGCCGATGAGTTCAAGCAGAAGATGGGCGATGCCTACCAGCACGGTATGGAGTGGCTTGAGTTCTCTCAGGAGATGCTGGACTACAACGTGCAGGACGTGGTGGTAACTGAGGCACTGTACCAAAAGCTGGCCTCAAAGAACTACGCTGAGATGGCAATCCAACTTGAGCATGAAATCCAGTGGCTCATGGCCCAGCAAGTTCGCAACGGGTTCCACTTCAACGAGGGCAAGGCGGCTGTCCTGTACTCCACATTGAGCCAACGCCGCGCTGACCTTGAGCGTGAACTGAAGGACTTCTTTGGTTCGTGGGAAGTGAAGCTCCCTGACTTCATCCCCAAGCGGGATAACAAGACACGAGGCTACAAGGCTGGGGTTCCTGTTCCTCGCTCGAAGAGCGTGGAGTTCAACCCTAGCTCTCGTGACCACATCGCTGACCGCCTTCAGACTCTCTATGGCTGGAAGCCTGAGAAGTTCACCGATGGTGGCAAGCCCATGGTCGATGAATCAGTCCTCTCTGGTCTCGACTACCCTCCATGCAAACTACTCACTGAGTACCTGCTGGTAGCCAAGCGTATCGCCCAACTCGCAGAGGGCGACCAAGCGTGGCTGAAGCTGGTCAAGAAAGGACGTATTCATGGTTCAATCAACCCGAATGGCGCTGTCACCGGAAGAGCAACTCACGCCTATCCTAATATCGCACAGGTTCCTTCATCGTCTTCGCCGTATGGACACGAGTGTCGGGAACTCTTTGAGATACCTGAAGGCTGGTCTGCTCTGGTTGGTGCGGACGCGAGTGGCCTAGAGCTACGTTGCCTCGCTCACTTCATGGCGAAGTGGGATGGGGGTGCATACGGTGATGTGCTACTGAACGGTGACATCCACACGGAGAACCAAAAGGCTGCGGGTCTCCCTACTCGCAACAACGCGAAGACATTCATCTACGCCTTCCTCTACGGGGCAGGGGATGCAAAGATTGGTTCCATCGTTGGTGGCACTGACGCGGATGGCAAGAAGCTCAAGAAGAAGTTCCTGAAGTCTCTTCCTGCTCTCGGTAAGCTGGTCGAAGCGGTGAAGGAGTCTGCTAAGAAGGGATACCTAAAGGGTCTCGATGGCAGACATCTGCATGTTCGCTCGACCCATGCTGCACTCAACACCCTGCTTCAGTCTGCTGGTGCATTGGTCTGCAAGAAGTGGCTAGTGATTCTTGAGGA
>CAZJDN010000276.1:0-1647 GCA_964544775.1 uncultured Thiothrix sp. | reverse complement strand
ACACACCGCTCAACCTCACCCGCGAACTCGGCGTGCTGTACCACCGCAAACGCACGCTTTCCAACGCCGCCAAAGCGATGCTAAACGTCTTGGAAGAGGGAATAACCACATGATTCGCGCTTTATTTATCTGCACGCAGAACCGTTTGCGTAGTCCCACCGCTGAACATGTGTTTGCGACGTGGGCAAATGTCGAAACCGATTCCGCTGGATTGGGCAATGACGCGGAGGTACACCTCTCCAGCGAACAAATCGCATGGGCAACGCACATCTTTGTCATGGAAAAAGCCCACCGCAATAAGCTGACTAAACAATACAAACGTTACCTGAATGGCAAGCGCATTATTTGTTTGGATATTCCCGATGATTACACCTACATGCAGCCGGAATTAATTACCCTTTTGGTGGCAAAAGTAGGCGTGTTTTTGCGCTAACAACAGTGATTCTCATCAAATGGCATTGAATCGTGGTAGAAATTGCCGCTGATGCGTAAGGCGTGGTTATAATCTCGCCCCCTGATTAAACCGCAAACTTACTTTGGAACATTATGCAGCACTTACGTTTTCTTGGAATGATCGGCGCGTTAACTCTCGCGGGGTGTGATTCTACTCCCATAGACCCCAATGTATTAGCCGCTCGCAGACTGTCACAGCAAATAGCTTTAGCCAATGCCAACGCTTATGTCAGCCGTGCGTATCCCAATAATTACCGCAACTTAGCGTGCGATGCGGACGATGACATAGAAACAGAAAACTTACGCGGTGATGGCGATGCAGATTGCCAATTCCTAGTCGTTAACAGCAAGAAAAAAATGCGCCTAGAATGCGCCACCCTTCCCAACGGCGGTTGTAAAAAAGAACATTAACCCGTATTCCTCGCATGTCAGCGTAATTCATGCTAGACATACGTTAAAACCAAGCCTTATTTACCCGCGCAGGCTTGGTTATAGCCGTCATCCGTGCGGCTGGAACTTTGGATAATTTCCGCATAGGCTTGTGCATCGCTTTCCCCCTTAGCGTGCAACTTATCCAGTAAATAATTAAAGCTAGGTCCATCAGGGTTGCCATATTTTTGCTGATCACGCACTTGTAAGGTTTTGACTTCCGTTTGATCAGGCATCATAAAACGCGCATTGATACGCGCCTCATGACGTATGGCAAACGCCCGTTTAGCCCGTTCTTGCGCGGAAAGACCTTCTTTGATCCAACGCTGATTAATTGCCGGAATTGCCACTACTTGGTAGTTATACCAATCACGTACTTCGCAATCTGTTTTAGGAATGTGATACCCCGACGCAGGGTCTGAAGCGACAACCACTGGGGAAGAAACAGACGACACAGAGGCGCAACCTGTCACCCCGAATACCAACACCAAACTAGCCGCGTATTTTACCAATGTGAACATAAAACCCTCGCATAACTTTATGAACAACACAAAAATAATTCTATCAAAAAACGCCACTTTTCAGCGGCGTTTTTACGATATGTATTAAAGTGTTATCGTCGGATAGCGTTAGAACATTGCAACGGTTGGCGATAGCCCTGCGGTTGATTGGCGTTGTAACCATCCGTTAGGGTACAGAGGAAACTTAGTAAATCTTGCACATCCGCTGGGCTGAGTCGTCCACCATTCACAGCGGTAAACGGCG
>CAZJDN010000275.1:0-1675 GCA_964544775.1 uncultured Thiothrix sp. | reverse complement strand
GTGGGCGAAGTTATGGCGATGGGGCGTACTTTCCAAGAGTCGTTCCAGAAAGCCTTGCGTGGTTTGGAAACGGGTATTGATGGTCTGAATGAACGTGTGAATCCGCAAGACCCTGAAGCGAAAGACACGCTACGTCGCCAACTCACGGAAGCCAGTGCAGAACGGATTTTGTACGTTGCCGATGGATTCCGCTGTGGCATGAGCGTCGAAGATTTGTTCGCGCAAACCAGCATTGACCCGTGGTTCTTGGTGCAAATCAAAGAACTGGTTGATCTCGAAAATGGTTTGAAAGAACGCTTACTCAATAGCATTGCTGCCGATGAAATGCGTCTGTTGAAGCGTAAAGGTTTCTCGGATCGTCGTTTAGCGAAGTTATTGCACGAAACCGAAAAAACAGTACGTGTGGCACGTCACAAGCTCAATGTACGTCCGGTTTACAAACGTGTTGATACCTGTGCAGCGGAATTTTCCACCAATACGGCGTACATGTATTCCACTTACGAAGAAGAGTGCGAATCCAACCCATCCGACCGTAAGAAAATCATGGTATTGGGTGGTGGGCCTAACCGTATTGGGCAAGGTATCGAATTCGACTATTGCTGTGTCCATGCAGCTTTGGCTTTGCGTGAAGATGGCTTTGAAACCATCATGGTTAACTGCAATCCCGAAACCGTTTCCACTGACTACGACACCTCTGACCGTCTGTATTTCGAGCCATTAACCCTCGAAGACGTGATGGAAATCGTCGATTTGGAAAAACCTTACGGTGTGATCGTGCAATACGGTGGGCAAACCCCGTTGAAACTGGCGCGTGACTTGGAAGCGTTGGGTGCGCCGATCATTGGTACATCGCCGGATTCCATCGACTTGGCGGAAGACCGTGAACGTTTCCAACAGTTAATCAATAAATTAGGTTTGAAACAGCCACCGAATCGCACGGCGAAAAGCATTGAAGAAGCGGTGCGTTTGGCAGACGAAATCGGCTATCCATTGGTGGTGCGTCCGTCTTACGTGCTGGGTGGTCGGGCGATGGAAATCGTTTACCACGAATCCGAATTGCGTCGTTACATGACGACTGCTGTGTCGGTGTCGAATGATTCCCCTGTTTTGTTGGATCGCTATTTGGACGATGCGATTGAAGTCGACGTGGACGCGATTTGCGACGGTCAAAACGTACTGATTGGCGGCATTATGCAGCACATTGAACAAGCGGGTATCCACTCCGGTGACTCAGCGTGTTCATTGCCACCGTATTCGTTACCTGCGGCTATTCAAGACCAATTGCGTGAGCAAATGGTACGCATGGGTAAAGCCCTGAATGTTATTGGTTTGATGAATGCGCAATTCGCTATCAAAGGCGACGATGTTTATGTGCTGGAAGTGAACCCGCGTGCATCGCGTACCGTGCCCTTCGTTTCTAAAGCGATTGGTCGCCCGTTGGCGAAAGTGGCGGCGCGTTGCATGGCAGGTCAAACCTTGTCGGATCAGCAGGCACTGAATGAAATCATTCCGTCTTACTACGCGGTGAAAGAAGCCGTATTCCCGTTCATCAAATTCCCCGGTGTTGACCCTATTCTTAGCCCTGAAATGAAATCCACGGGTGAAGTCATGGGCGTGGGCAAAACCTTTGCGGAAGCCTTTGGTAAAGCGCAATACGCAGCGGGTGAAGTGTACC
>CAZJDN010000274.1:0-1678 GCA_964544775.1 uncultured Thiothrix sp. | reverse complement strand
AGCCCCATGACGATGCCGACGAATAAAGTGAGTAAAGTTTTCATGCGGATAGCCCTTTGCTGTTAGTGGGGGATGTGCCGCTTAGTGGGCGCACTTTTCCCCGTGAAAAACCCATTTTTTCCATTTGCGGGATGCTGTTTGGCATGTTCTTAGGGTGTTTGCGATACATGACACCCTCCCGGTTGGTTTTGGGGTGTTTTCGGGCTTTGGGCTGAAAACGTGGGATTATTTCTAATCTTCCAAGTGGCGACGGGTTGCACCCGTGCGCTAAAGGCAATGCCCACCTTGGGGGATAAGGGGTGGTGGTATAGACCACGGGCAAGTTCATGCAGGGTTTTATCCGTGCGTGAGCGGGTGACGATGCGCTGCCATTCGGCGGTGAGTTCGGCACGGTGGTTAATGTTTGCATCGGTAGGGGCTTCGCCCATTGGGGCGGCTGGTACAACGCTGTTCACAAGGTCGTTCAATAGCATGGGCACATTGACCGCACGCCATTTTATCGGGCGGGTGTTGATTTCCAGCACGATGCCTGCCGATTCTTCACAGCGCACCCCTTGCACCCGACCCACTTCATCGCTGTATTCATTCAGGCGGATGGTGAGGTTGTCGCTTTCGGTTTCGGTGACTTTCCACAATGCCACGGGGGTTGCACCGTCCAGCGGGTGACGGCGCAGTTCCATGTAACGGCAGAAATCAGCATTCACGCGGGTAGCGTCGTCGTCGTGTTCTGGCGTGCCAAAACTGCCCACACAGGCAAGGCGTTCCTGTTCCAATTGCACGGAATCTGCTACAGGTTGATGGATGCGGCGCAATTCTTGGTAAACCCCCACGGATGCCTTGGTGCGCAAGGTGGAAAACTGGCGAATGCCGTGCAGGTTTGCCCATGCTGCCAAACGCTGTTGGCGTGCGGCATTTTCTTGCTGTTTGGGGGTAAGCTCCTGCGGGTCATCCGCACCCACTGCCACGTCTTTGACAACGTAATTCAGCAGACTTTTGAGGATGTAATTGCTTAACGAACCTTTGCTGGCATCGTGGTAGACAAAGGTGACACGGCGTTTTTCTGCACCGGGTTGGGTAGCACGCAAGTGTTGGCGGATAGCCGCCTGTTGCGCTTTGCTGATTTTGCGACGGTGTTGGTAATCGCCAAAATCCCCCGCCAATTGATCTAACTCTTGGTAATACCACGTAAAGATTTTATGCACTTTGCGCTTATTGCCAGCAGTGTCCTTGTAGAAAAAGCCAAAGTGGTGGTGCGGCGTGCCGTCTTTGTGCGCTTCCACCCCTTTGAAGGCGTAAAACTCAATACCTTCACGCGCTAAAGCACTGAATACCCGTTCCGAAATGGCGTTTAGGTGTTCGTGGGTGCGCTTTACCGTCCATCGCTTGTTGTAGCGCGGGTTCAAAACCAGCTTGCCATCTTCCCAGTGCGGTGCGGGATGGTGTTCGCTGGCTGCCGTCGGGGTAATCATGGCGAAGGTGAAACCGTGTTTTTCCGCATACGTTACGTAACCGTTGACTTGCGTCATCAGTTGAATCTTGCGGTTTTTGGGGTTAGCGGTGGTGCTGTTGTACACATCCAGCATTTCCACCTCATCGTCTTCGTGGGAAATGAATACCGTGTCCTTGATGTATTGCATCCCGCTGGCTCTGGCTTCCTGCCATTGTTGGTATTCGTCGT
>CAZJDN010000273.1:0-1679 GCA_964544775.1 uncultured Thiothrix sp. | reverse complement strand
CCGAGCACGAAGCTGCGCTGGCCAAGGTGGCGCTGGAGCGGATGCTGGCGGTGTCGTGAGGCTACTGTCGCCTACTGCACTCAAGACGGCGCCTGCGGGCGCCGCTTTTCATGGGCACCCCGGCCGGTGCCACGTTATATCGCTCTGGCTTGCAAGGGCTCAAGGAATTGCACCGAATTCCGTCGCGATCATCGTTGGGCCGCGGAATTTACTGAAAACCTCCGGTTATTCGAGGTGCCCATCTGATGAATACCGAGCTGCATTACTGGGACTCAAAGGGCTCGACAAGGAGCGTAAAAATGATGCAAATGCACCCTTGAAAACCACAAACCTCAGTCATCTCCAATAATTTGATCTTCACTTGACCGAACAATCACCGACAACTCCTCCTGCTCTTTAGCTTCAATTGTAGGAATCGTGGCTATTGACACAAGAAGATCCTCCGTACTTGACTTGGACTGCTTCAGACCAGGCAAAACTTTTCTATCAATCCAATTTGAAACAGGATTTCTTTTGTCCGGCACAGACTCTGCCAAGCTCTTTATCTTAAGCGCATGACTAATCTGCTGATCTACCATCTTTATATATTCAGACGCTTCTTTTTCCAAAAGACGCCTCGCCCCCTGAAACGATTCATACGCAGCAGCAATTGAAATAGCCCCAAGCCTAGGATCAACATCAATATTCTTAATCTGCTCACAAGCCGTTGAATTAATACCCGCGACATCCAACGATCGAATCACACGATTCACCTGCGTCATCAACGCCTTAATTCCAACACGCTGACGATTGACAGCATCAAGCAAGCCAGCACTATTTTGAATAGTTTGATGGTGTATTCTTAGATTGGACTCATGCAACTGAATATTAGAAGCGAATCTATTGAACGTTTGCGCTGCAATAATCAGCTCAACCACTTCAATTTGAAGCTTAAGCTTATTATAGCGATCCACACTCTGCTTATCGAGCTTCTGAATCTCAGACTTACTCTCTTCTATTTTTACAAGAAGTATTTGATTACTCTCATCAGAGTTTTCGCTGTAAAAATCTGGTCTTCCGTAATCAAGCGACTCCGTTGACTTTCTGCCTGACGCATCATCAATAACGATATTCTTCCCTTCCAAATGAGCTTCTGTGACCTGGCCGATATCTTTCATCCACGAACCAACTTGCTTTACAACTGAAGCGATAGGTGCCGCAGCCTCTTTGACCCATTCTGACACACTCCTTAAAGCCCCGCCTAGCGATGACCAGAAACCCATTTTCCACCTCAAAATGAAATTTTTATTAAAAGCTCTATTCAATCATTACGTTCAACATAGAAAAATAATGACCAATACCCTTTCCCCACACCCTGCATAAAACGAAGAAACGCACACGTTTGCAGCATTTCTAATCGTAGCAATTTTTTTGACACGCTTCCCGCCCTCGCCTCCTCTCCAACACACCTAGTCGAATCACGTTCAAAGGCGAATCGCAAGCAACCGTAACGCCTCGAAAACCAACCCAAACTATCCATATTGAATTAGACGACAAACCATGCCCCGACGCAAGCAGCATTCTTAATATTGACCCAGCCCCGAGCCCCCAATTTGAGCAATACACCCGTTTCCCTCTACGCGAAATTTTATTTGCACAGCATCCCACCTCCTGTACCATCCTCCGGTCGCCATCGTCAT
>CAZJDN010000272.1:0-1684 GCA_964544775.1 uncultured Thiothrix sp. | reverse complement strand
GGAACCTTCCTCGTGAAGAACAAATTCCTCGAGGAACTACTGCAAGAGAAAGGGCAGAACACCTCTGAGGTTTGGAGTTCAATCATTACATCTCGTGGCTCCGTGCAACATCTTGATTTTCTTACTGACTATGAGAAGGAAGTCTACAAGACAGCGCTTGAGATTGACCAGCGGTGGTTGGTGGATCATGCCGCAGACCGTCAAGCGTTCGTGTGTCAAGCTCAGTCGGTGAACCTTTTCCTGCCAGCTGATGTCTCGATCCCTGAGCTACACTTCCTGCATCTGCGGGCGTGGAAGAAGGGCTTGAAGTCCCTTTACTACCTACGCTCCGAGGCAATCAAGCGAGCTGAGAACGTGTCCATGAAGATTAACCGAGAAGCCCTTAAAGACTACGAGGGCTGTCTTTCCTGTGAGGGGTAACAAATGAGTCAACAAGAAGAAGTAAAACCGCTGAGCGAGCTGGTAGCTCTAATCCAGAATTGGGCGTGGGACCGCAACCTGATTGACGGTTCGACCCCCAATGCTCAAATGTTAAAACTGATGGAAGAAGTCGGTGAGTTGGCTGGGGGTGTCTGCAAGGACAAAACCGATGTTATCAAAGACTCCATTGGGGATGCCTTTGTTGTACTGACCATCATCGCCGCCCAGATGGGCTGGTCGATTGAAGAGTGTGTTCAAGCCGCATACGCTGAGATCAAAGACCGTAAGGGCAAGATGGTCGATGGGATATTTGTCAAGGAGGAAGCATGAGTCTTCTTGAAAAACGCCTCGCATACAAGCCCTTCAAGTATCCGTGGGCTTTCACAGCCTACGAACTTCAGAACCAAATGCACTGGATTCCGTCTGAAGTTCCTCTGCATGATGATGTGGTGGATTGGAATCAGCGCCTATCGCAGTCGGAAAAGAATCTGCTTACCCAGATTTTCCGGTTCTTCACTCAGGGAGACATTGACGTAGCTCAGGGGTACATTGATAAGTACATGCCACTGTTCAAACCCACTGAAATCCGCATGATGCTCTGTGCGTTTGCTGCTATGGAGGCAACCCACATCCACGCCTATAGTCTCTTACTGGATACTGTAGGCATTCCTGAGACCGAGTATGAGGCGTTCGCCAAGTACAAGGAGATGGCTGATAAGCACAACTACTTTGACGGGTTCGACCCTAAGCGTCACGACCTTACGACTACTGAAGGTAAACGTGAACTTGCCAAGACCCTCGCTGTATATAGTGCTTTCGGTGAAGGCTTACAGTTGTTCTCTAGCTTCGTAATCCTGCTGAACTTTCAACGGTTTGGGAAGATGAAGGGGATGTGCCAGATCGTCACTTGGTCTATCCGTGATGAAAGTCTGCATGTCGAGTCGATGATTAAGTTGTTTCGTGAGTTCGTCAACGAGAACTCTGAAGTGGTTGACGATGAGTTCAAGAAGAACATCTACGACATCGCACGTAAAATGGTCGAACTGGAAGACAACTTCATTGACCTTGCGTTCGAGCAGGGAGGGATTGAAGGGCTGACCACAGGAGAAGTGAAGCAGTATATCCGCTACGTGGCTGACCGCCGCTTACTGTCGTTGGGCTTGAAGCCTAACTTTGGTGTAGAGGACAACCCGCTTCCGTGGTTGGATTGGGTGCTGAATGGTGTAGAGCATACAAACTTCTTTGAGAACCGAGCCACTGAGTA
>CAZJDN010000271.1:0-1700 GCA_964544775.1 uncultured Thiothrix sp. | reverse complement strand
ACACCACAATGCCTTTCACCGTACCGTAAGTTGGCACGCTAAAACCTTTGGCAAGCAATTGTTCGCGTAATTTACGCCCTCGTTCCCCCGCTCCGGCTTGTGCATCCGGCTCAACCAATAAGCACGGCGCATTGCCAGCCAAACAAGCATAGCTACGGATGCGCAAACCAAACTGCGCAGGGTGTTGCAAACGTTCCAGATGGTACTGTTGTAAAGCACGGCGCGGCGGGGAAAATATTTGTTGATCCAGCCATGCACCAATTAATATCCCCGCTATTACCAGTAGCGTGGCTAATAATACCACTCGGCGGAATATCCAGCGTAAAATTACCTGCCACATTTAAATACCTGTATTCTTAATGCAGAAATTAGCCGTTTATAGTGTAAGTAAGCGATTTGCAGGATTCGTGCAGGGGATGCGGAAAGATGATGGATGCCGACAAACGTACTACCACCGTATCTGTGCCAAGGTATTTGTTGGCAAACGCCGACAGGATACTGAAATTTTTGTGGCAAAAGTATATATTGCTTCGCGCAAAAATACCCATAATGACTGCCAAGCTGCATCAGGATTAACCCATGTTCGCACCGATACAAGGATTTTTTAGCACGCAAACGCTTGCGAGTTGCTGTCTCGCTCTTAGTTTATGGACGGGGACGGCGAATGCCGCCATTTTGGATCACCAAAACTTACCTGACGTATTAAATTGGCTAACCAGTTACCAACCTGAAGCCGCTGATGGCAATGGTAAGCGGCTCAATTTCGCCAACCTGATTAATGACCTTGAAGCAAACAAAATCATCTTTGTGGGCGAAACCCATGATCGTTACGACCACCACCTCAACCAACTGGCGATTTTACGCGCCATGCACGAACGCGACCCCAACCTTGCCATTGGCGTGGAATGGTTTCAAGAGCCGTTTCAACCCATTGTTGATGCGTGGTTAGCGGGGAAAATTGACGAAGACGAACTCTTACAACGCACAGGCTACTTTGATCGCTGGCGGTACGACTACCGCATGTTGCGCCCGATCATGGAATACGCCAAAAGCAATCACTTGCCCGTGCTGGCTTTAAATGCACCAACGGAATTAACCCGCAAAATTTCCCACGGCGGCTTGCAAGCATTGACCGATGCGCAGCGCAAACAATTACCAGCGGATATTAGCCCACCGGACAATGCTTACCGTTCGCGGTTGGAAAAAATCTTCGCCGAGCATTACAGCGAGCAACACCAACTGGAAAACTTCCTACTGGTACAACGGGTGTGGGATGAAACAATGGCGGAAAATATCAGCCGTTTCCTCCAACCCAATCCCCAATGGCGCATGGTGGTTTTTTCCGGCTCAGGGCATACCAGTCACGGCTCTGGCATTCCCCAAGACGTTGCACAACACTTACCCAATATTAAACAAGCCATTGTTACCAGCAGTGCTGCGCAAGAAATAAAACCGGGGGAAGCAGATTATTTCGTTTTAACCCACCCGTTCTCTTTGCCTGCCACGGGTAAATTAGGGGTAAAACTCGCGCAGAATGGGGTGAAAATTGATTCAATGGTAGCAAACAGTGCCGCCCAACGAGCCGGATTGCAAAACGGCGACCGACTCGCAGGCATCAATGGCACTACCATTGCGCACGCTAGCGACCTAGGTTCTGTTGACATTAGCGCAGCCAGATGAGTGCTGATACAAAATACAGC
>CAZJDN010000270.1:0-1721 GCA_964544775.1 uncultured Thiothrix sp. | reverse complement strand
CTCCCCCGCAAGGGGGGAGGGAAGCTGATGCTGCTAACGTTCCAGCCTCGCGTTACCACCGCATTGTGCACGCAATGGTGCTTAAGCCGCTGCGCTATCTGTTGGTGTACGCGCTGATCGTGGGGGCAATGGGGTTTTTGTTTACCCGTTTGCCGACTTCGTTCTTGCCCGATGAAGATCAAGGAACATTGTTTGTGCAGATTCAATTGCCGCCGGGGGCAACGCAAGAACGTACCCTGAAAGTGATTCAACAGGTGGAAGCGTATTTCCTCGAAGAAGAAAAAGACGTGCTTGCCACCTTATTTGCGGTGTCTGGTTCTGGTTCGGCGGGTAACGGGCAAAATGTAGCGCGGGTTTTCGTGCGTTTGATTGATTGGGCAGAACGCAAAAGCCCTGATAAAACGGCGCAAGCCATTGTGGCGCGGGCAATGGGTAAGCTCAGTCGTATCCGTGATGCGAAAGTGATTCCCACCGCGCCGCCCGTGATTCGCGGGTTGGGCAATGCGTCCGGTTTTGATTTGCAACTGCAAGACCGCGCAGGTTTAGGGCACGAAGCCTTAATGGCGGCACGCGATGAATTACTGAAAAAAGCCACGCAAGAGCCGCGTTTATCCGGTGTGCGAGCCAATGGGCAAGAAGACACTGCGCAATACCAAATCGACCTCGACATTGCCCAAGCTGGCACGATGGGGGTAACGGTTGCCACCATCAATGACACGCTGTCAACCGCGTGGGGCGGGACGTATATCAGCGATTTCATCGACAAAGGGCGGGTAAAAAAGGTTTACGTACAAGGTGTGGCAGAAAGCCGTATGTTACCGGACGACCTCAACCGTTGGTATGTGCGTAACAGCAGTGGTGAAATGGTGGCGTTTTCGACCTTTGCCAAGGGGCGTTGGGTATACGGTTCGCCCTTGCTGGAACGATTTAACGGCATGTCGTCGGTGCAAATTACGGGTACGCCTGCAATGGGGGTGAGTTCCGGCACGGCGATGGATTTGGTGGACGGTTTCATTCAAGATTTGCCTTCCGGCATCGGTTACGAATGGTCGGGCATGTCGTATCAGGAAAAAGCCTCTGGTGGCAAAGCCCCGTTTTTATACGCCATTTCGATTTTAGTGGTATTCCTTGCTTTAGCGGCGTTGTACGAAAGTTGGTCGATTCCGTTTTCTGTCATGTTGGTTGTACCGCTGGGTGTGGTGGGCGCATTGTTGGCGACGTACTTCCGAGGTTTAAATAATGACATTTATTTTCAGGTCGGTTTGCTCACCACCATTGGTTTGTCGGCGAAAAATGCCATCCTGATCGTCGAATTCGCCAAAGAACTCATGGAACAGGGCAAAGGGCTGATCGAAGCTACCCTCGAAGCAGTACGCATTCGCTTGCGCCCGATACTCATGACCTCGTTTGCCTTTATCTTAGGCGTATTACCTTTGGTAATCAGCACGGGCGCGGGTTCGGGTAGCCAACATTCCGTCGGCACGGGTGTCATGGGCGGCATGATCGCCGCCACCGTGCTGGGAATTTTCTTCGTCCCCGTGTTTTTCGTCGTAGTTATGAAAATGGTCGGGCGGGGAAAGTGATTCCATCCCCTTTATCGGTAGGTATTGAATTCCACTACTTTATGCATTGTCTGTTTCAACCTCATTTGCTTTAGTTGAGTTTGTTACGACCTTTTCCTAACCTTGTTTGCAACCAGCCCCGAATAACAAGGTAAGGAA
>CAZJDN010000269.1:0-1730 GCA_964544775.1 uncultured Thiothrix sp. | reverse complement strand
CGGTTGCACATTGGTAAAAATCGCTCCATGCTGTGCCGATCAACACAATGGAGGTAAGCATGGGAAACGCGATGGTAGCCATTGCCCTCGGCGCAAGTAGCGGGGCAATTTTGCGTTGGCTATTAGGGCTAAAACTTAACGCCCTCTTCCCCACCCTGCCGTTAGGCACACTCGCGGCAAATGTAATCGGCGGCTATATCATTGGGCTAGCGATTGCCTATTTCGCCCAAATGCCAACGCTTACCCCCGAATGGCGGCTGCTGATTATCACGGGCTTTTGCGGCGGCTTAACCACCTTTTCCACCTTTTCGGCGGAAGTCATCACCTTGCTGCAACAAGGGCGGATAGCATGGGCAATGGGCGCGATTAGCATCCACGTTGCTGGGTCATTACTCATGACACTCGCAGGTCTAGCAACGTGGCAATGGCTCAATTCACGTTAAGCTAAATTCGCCAGTTTGACGAAATCTTCCACCGACAGCGTTTCGGCACGGCGTTGTGGGTCAATGCCGAGGCTTTCCATTTGTTCGGTGGATACCATGCCTTTCAATGTATTGCGCAACGTTTTGCGGCGTTGAGAAAAGGCTTGCGCAACCAAATCAGCAAAATGATCAGGGTCGTTAGCAATGTACGGTGGGGTTGCCCACGGTTTGAGGTAAACCACCGCAGAATCCACTTTAGGCGGGGGGCTAAATGCACCCGGACCGATTTTCAACAGGTAATGCGTATCGCAGAAATATTGCACCATCACCGATAATCGCCCGTAATCGGCACTGTCCGGTTCGGCAGTAATACGGTCAACGACTTCTTTTTGCAACATGAATAGCATATCGCGGGTATGCTCACGGTGACGCAAAAAGTGGAAAATCAACGGCGTGGAAATGTTATACGGCAAATTGCCAATAATCCGCAGCGGCTCACCTTCACCCCGCAAAGCGAGCATGTCGAGTTTGAGTGCATCTTGCGCATGAATCGTGAGTTTACCTTGTGCTTGCGGTTGTTGTTGCCACCACGCAATCACATCGCGGTCGATTTCCACCACGTCCAAACGCGGTAGCCTGTCTAACAGCGGGAACGTTAACGCGCCGGGTCCCGGACCGATTTCAACCACATGGTCGGTGGCTTGCAAATTAAGGGCGCGGAGCATTTTTTCAATAACATTGCGGTCGTGCAAAAAATGCTGACCAAAACGTTTTTTGGCTTGGTGTTCGTAACGGGGCATGGGATTCCGTGATTAAGACTTGGGCTAGTGCCGGGCATTAAGCCCGACACTGTAACACGATTTAGCAGGATGCGCTTACGGGAGAATTTTTAACTCAACCCGACGGTTTTGCGCTTTGCCTTCTGGCTTGGCGTTATCCGCCAGCGGCTGTTTAGGACCGTAGCCTTTGGCACTGAGCATGGCGGCTTTTGCACCTTTTTCGACGAGGTATTTCATCACCGTTTCAGCGCGTTTTTGCGACAATTGTTCATTCGCACGAGGATTCCCGCTGTTATCGGTGTGTCCGCCAACTTCGATTTTCAGTTCGGGATACTTTTTCAAGGTACTAGCAGCATCGTCCAAAATCGGGAAAGATGCTTGCGTTAATACCGCTGAACCCGTTTCAAAGTTTACGCCTTTGAGGTTAATGTTCTCGGTTTTGGCGCACCCAACTTGATTCACAGGTGTATTTGCTGCGGTATCAGGGCACAGATCATTGTCATCCGCAACCCCGTCTTTGTCTCCATCA
>CAZJDN010000268.1:0-1732 GCA_964544775.1 uncultured Thiothrix sp. | reverse complement strand
CGAAATCGCCGCATCATCATTTGATCGAACAAGCCATTGATACCAGTCGTTTGGGGTTAATACCGGAAAAACCTTTAGTATTTCGCCAACGTCTAAAACCATCTTCGTCTATATAACGTTAACAGTGGAATAACGAATAAAGAGGAAGGAACTTATTATGAGCGTTTTATACGTTGGTTTAGGTCATGCTGCTACGGCAGCAGAAGCAATGCAGCGTGCATTAAAAAATACACCAAAGCCCAATTTAGCAATAGTATTCTCCGCATTTAAACACGACCCCGATCATATTTACCACACAGTGCGCGAACAAGTTGGGGAACGTTGTGCAATTATTG
Source organism: uncultured Thiothrix sp. (assembly GCA_964544775.1). Lineage (GTDB taxonomy): Bacteria > Pseudomonadota > Gammaproteobacteria > Thiotrichales > Thiotrichaceae > Thiothrix. The sequence goes on along the minus strand of CAZJDN010000268.1, from coordinate 1,397 downwards.
GCGGATCAACATGTGGTGAATTTTCTAGCGAAAAAATCAACCCGACGGGCGATAGTGTGGTGATTATGACGCTACAAAGCTCGTTTCTCAGTGTTGGCGTGGGAGTAGGACAACACTTGTCCAATGATGCTGCTAAAGCAGGGCGCGAAGCCGCCATGCAAGCCTATGCGAGTGTGAAACCCAACCCCACCGTTACTTCTATGATAACGATTGCAATGGGGAGCAAAAACACCGCTGAAAATGCCCGTATCAAGCCCTTTGTCAGCATTGTCCTACCCGATGGTGCAAGTGCGGGAGAAGAAGGTTTCTTGCGCAGTATTTTGCTGGAAACGGGGAAAGTTAGCCAAATTGTGGGCGGTTCAACCGCAAATGATTTCAGCACAACGCATACCTACCAATTTGCCAACGGAGTTCACCGTGATGCGGGTGTTGTGGCGTTAATTTCCAGTGCATTGAAACTCGGTACAGGCATGGGGCACCCGTATTACCCAACAGAATACGGCATGGTTGTTACCAAGGGCGAAGGGCGCGTAGTCCATGAATTAAATAACCGCCCAGCAACCGAAGCCATGCGTGAATTGCTTGGTGTTGAACAGCTTACCCCAGAAATTTTCGCTGCGAATCCTATGGGGGTGAAATCAGCCGACGTTTTTGGGCAATACACCATCAAAAGTATCATGACGGCAAATGCCGATCAGAGTTTAACCTTTTACGCGGAAGTCCCCAAAGGGGCGTATTTGATCCGTATGGCGACTGATCGGGAGTACGCGATACAAAGTTTCCGCCAAGTATTACGCGATGCCATTCGTGATGCTGGCAACCCAAAAAAAATTGGGGCAGTAGTCGTTTTCAACTGTATTTTACGCCATTTACTCAAGTGTCGATTGGACTTTAACGATCTCGACATTTTCCGCGAGGTGTTGGGTGATGACGTGCCACTGATTGGTTTTAATACATTTGGTGAACAAGGTACAACTTTGGGCGGTTCGTTGGGGCATTACAACCAAACCGCAACCGTCTTAGTTATCGCGGATGAAACCATAACCCGATAAAAGTCAAATTATCCCAACCTTTTGCCAACCTCCTGTTCGTTAATCTGTTTTTCAGCACCCGTAGTCGCGTTGGGAGGCACTGCGGGGGTTCCCCTGCAAACAAATAGCTGGAGAGGAGATTCCATTTATGAAACCAGAGCGTTCATTCCGTAAGGTATTACTTGCGTTAGCCGTCGGCTGCGCATTAAACGTCAGCAGCGTTTATGCTGCACCAATTACTGATCAAGACATTGCCGACGATGCTAAAACCACAGCCGATGTGGTGAGTTATGGTATGGGTTTGCAAGGTCAGCGTTTCAGCCCGTTAGATAAATTAAATGCGGATACCGTAAAAAACTTAGTTCC
>CAZJDN010000267.1:0-1740 GCA_964544775.1 uncultured Thiothrix sp. | reverse complement strand
CATTGCAGACCTCTGCTGCGGTCGACGGTTTGTGGGAACACACTTGCTTAGAAGCCTTCATCGGTGTGGCGGGTGAAACAGCATATCGTGAGTTCAACTTTTCGCCATCGACACAATGGGCAGCGTATGCCTTTCACGATTACCGCGAGCGCAATGTTTGGGCGGCAAGTACCGCACCCGTGATAACGGTTACGCCAACGGCAACGGGTTTAGTGTTAGAAGCACGCATTGCAGCGGCGGATTTACCCGTTAATCCGGCACAGCAAGCGTGGCAAATCGGTTTAACGGCAGTGATCGAAACCGCGATGGGCGAAAAGTCGTATTGGGCATTACACCATCCGGCAGCAAAGCCGGATTTTCATCATCGCGGCGGCTTTGCCTTTAGCTTGCCAGTGTGAGATATACTCACAGTGTTTACAGTGGAAGCAGGTAAGTTTATGGATTTGGCAGAACTCCAAGCCATTATTGAACGCGGTGAAGATGGTCAACATCAATTTAAAGCCGATCTAACCAATGTAAATGCGTTAGCCGCAGAAATGGTGGCGTTCAGTAATAGCCTCGGCGGTATGATTTTACTTGGCGTGCAAGATAATGGCGACTTTGCGGGTTTAACCCGTGAGGATATGGGGCGTTTAAATCAATTAGTGGCGAATGCTGCGTCGCAATCGGTGCGTCCACCGATCAATCCACAAACGCAAAATATTGCTACTCCTCATGGTTTAGTTATGGTAGTGGATATTCCCAAAGGCATTAGCAAACCTTACATGGATAATAATGGTTTGATTTGGGTGAAAAGTGGTGCAGACAAACGTAAAGTAACAGCGCGCGAAGAAATCCAACGAATGTATCAAGCCGCTGGATTAATGCACGGTGATGAAATTCCCGCGAAAGGTTTGGGCATTAAGCAGTTGGATGACGACTATTTTGCTGCTTTCTTGCAAAAACACTTTCATATTGCACTCAATGAACTGGATATTCCGCTAGAGACCTTATTGGAAAACATGAACCTCATGCGTGATGGTGTCTTCAATGTGGCTGGTGCATTATTATTTGCGCGTAATCCTAGTTTCTACTTACCCACATTTATTATAAAGGCTGTTACCTTTCCTGCTAATGATACCAATACGCAAACGTATCTTGATAGCCAAGACATGACAGGAAAAATGCTCACCATTTTTCGGGATGCTTTGGGCTTTGTTAATCGTAATTTGCATCATGTGCAAGCAGGGCAAAGCGTTAATTCACTGGGTGAATTAGAAATTCCCTTCATTGTGTTTGAAGAGCTAATTGCTAACGCGCTTATTCATCGTGATTATTTTGTTTCAGCTACGATTCGTTTACTGATTTTCCGTGATCGGGTTGAAATTATCAGCCCAGGGCATTTGCCAAACAACTTAACGGTTGAGAAAATTAAAATGGGCAACTCAAATATTCGTAATCCGATTTTAGTTTCATTTGCCAGCCGGATATTACCGTATCGTGGTTTAGGCAGTGGTATTATGCGTGCTGTAGCTGCTTATCCGGCTATTGAGTTTGTTGATGATCGAGAAAATAACTTATTTAAAGCGATTGTGAAACGTCCTGCGTTTCCACCTAATTAAGCAATAATGAATGAAAGATAATCTTAAAGGTAACACATGAAATTGGGTCTTGAGCGTTTTTTGGAAGAGGCGAGTTTACGCGCGGATTTAGCGGGGAAGCGGGTGGCATTGCTGGCGCATCCGGCTTCGGTAACGGCGG
>CAZJDN010000266.1:0-1754 GCA_964544775.1 uncultured Thiothrix sp. | reverse complement strand
TAGCATTGCAGGCATGAGTTTTTCCCTAGCGAATGCGCCCAACATACATTGGCAAAGCTTTTTCCGCCGTAATGCTACCTTACTTGCCAATACCCTACTCGTCAGTGCCGGAAGCTACCTAATGTTCCCGCAAAGCTGGATTTTCTTCGGTATTCTGCATTTCATGCTCGTCGCTAGCCTGTTGGGTCTTGTCTTCTTACGTTTGGGGTATTCCAACGCAATCATTGGCGTGGGCATTGTTTTATTCAGTCTCGTATTCAGCTACCCACTGTTTGATACCCCCGCACTGCAATGGGTTGGGCTAATGACACATAAACCCATTACCGAAGATTACGCGCCCTTACTCCCGTGGTTTGGCGTATTTCTCATCGGCATGGCGATAGGTACTTACCTTGTACGCAATTCCTGCGCATTACGCCAATCACTCCCACCTAGCGTAACGCCGTTATTACGGCTGGGGAAACACAGTTTACTGGTTTACATGCTGCACCAACCGCTATTTATTGGGGGCATGATTGCCGTTATGTATTTGTGCTAGAAAATTAAAAACAGAAATTACAGACATAAAAAAAGCAGCCGAAGCTGCTTTTTATATCGGTCGTTCCCGAAGGAACTTGTTACCGATAGTCCCCACCATCGGAATACCTGATACAATTTCAGGCTATCAAAAATTGTGTGGAGAGGCAAATGAAATATCATTTAGGGCTAGATTTAGGCACGACATCCATTGGCGCGGTGGCTATTGCCCCACCTAATTCTCATGACCCCCTCACCCTTCTAGCGCAACAGTTACACATTTTTCCTGAACCAAATGAACGCGACAACAAAGGCGCATTAGTGCCGAAAAAAGCTGAACGTCGTTTGGCACGTCAGCAACGCACCCAACTGGCACGCCGCGCCCAACGCTTGCGCCACATTGCACAACTTGCTTCTTTGTTAGGCTTAAATCCCAAATCGTTAGCACCCGATAATGGGCAGAACTTACCCCGTTTACGCGCTATTGCTGCCAGTGAACCCATTGCGTTAGCAGACTTACTGCGGATTTTTATCAAAATGGCAAAAAGACGGGGTTATGCAGGCGGCTTTCGTACTCAAACCAATAAAGACGTAGGCGAAGTCAGAGGGGGTGTAGAACGTTTACAAATGCTTATGCAGGAATATGGCTGCCAAACTTTGGGAGAATACTTATACAGTCGTTACCAACGTGGTTTACCCATTCACTTGAAGACGCAAACAGCGGGGAATAACGGTAAAAAATCCACCATCATTACCGACCCAGAACACGAAAACCTGTACGCCACACGGGAATTAGTGGAACAAGAATTTGCCATTATTTGGGCAACACAAGCGCGATTTCACGTGATTCTCAACACACAGCATGAGGGTAAACCGTTACAAGACATCTTTCATGACGTGATTTTCTACCAACGCCCGTTAAAATCCGTTAGCACCTTGGTGGGTAAATGCCCTTTGCAATCCAACTTACCGCGTGCGCCGCGTGCTCATCCGAGTGTGCAAGCATTCCGTATTGAAAAACAATTGGCGGATATGCGTTGGGGAATGCGCAAACATGCCGAACCCTTATCTTTTGTGCAGAAAGCCATTATCCGCGAACACTTACAACAACACGACAAACTCAGTTTCAAACAAATCGAAACGCTATTAGCACAAGCCGGACACCCCAAACCATTGGGTACTGGTTTGAATCTGGAACACCTTGGGCGTGATCAGCTACACGGCGATACAACCTTAAG
>CAZJDN010000265.1:0-1760 GCA_964544775.1 uncultured Thiothrix sp. | reverse complement strand
ACATCAAGTTTTACAGTTTCGCCTTTATAAGCAGCATCGTAAATCTCCTTTTTCATTACGCCTTCGCGAACGGTTGCCATCTGCGGGCGGCAATCAGGATTAATAATGGTAGCAATAATATTACCACCGAAGGCCGGACGAATCTGGTACAACAGGTTTTCGTAAACTTTTCCTGCTTTCTTGTCTTCGTGGTTACCGATAACCAAACTGGTACAGTCGGCAGTTAAACCGCTGTGCAACGCCGATGAAACCCGTGGACCTAAATCGCGACCAATGGAAGAAGCTCCCATCAGGGCAATTTGCGGTTGTTGTTCCTGAAATAATTTAACTACGATTGAAGTATGTGGCAATGTTGAGTATGGGGCCAAACGTTTATCGTCGGCAATATATAATACATCAACGCCATAAGGGAAAATTTCTTTCCCGATATTATCGAGTTTGTGACCAATAGCAATGGCCTCCAGTTTACAATTTAATTCGTTGGCCAAACCTTTTCCTTTGGTTAACAACTCCTGGCTAACCTCTGCAATTTGTCCGTCTTCTATTTCGCAATATACAAATACGCTGTTCATAGTTTTTCAAAAATTAAGGTTAACCAATGGTGTGACTTGCAATCAATTCTTTCATCAACGCATCGATATCGTCGTCAGCCGAAGTAATTACTTTCGCTTCTTTAGCCTGAAGAACAACGTTCTCAACAGTTTTCACCTTGGTAGGCGAACCTGTTAAACCCAATTCTTCTGCTTTTGATTCGATATCGCCCACCGTCCATTCAACGATGTTCAAATATGGACGATCGTTGTACAGGTGCATGTAATCTTCGTTCGAATTCTGAAGTTCGGTAACCGTTTTGGCATGTTTGTATTTCATGAGCAATTTTGCATTGCGTGCACGGCAATCAGGAGCGCTGCTGTTTACAGTAAGAACCAGCGGCATTGGGCAGCTTACTACCTCTACCCCACGTTCGAGTCTGCGTTTGGCAATTACTTTACCTTTTTCGATGGCTTTAATTTCTTCGACATAAGTCACCTGCGGAATACCCAATTTTTCGGCAACCTGTGGACCAACCTGAGCAGTATCACCGTCGATAGCCTGACGACCGGCAATAATGATATCGAATTTACCAATCCGTTTCATGGCCTGACCCAGAGCGTATGAGGTAGCAAGGGTATCAGAACCGGCAAATGCACGGTCGGTTAATAAAATACCATCGTCGGCGCCACGGAACATCCCTTCGCGGATAATTTCGGCAGCACGGCCCGGTCCCATCGTTAAAATGGTAATGGTTGTTCCCGGAAAAGTATCTTTAATCCGAAGTGCCTGCTCCAACGCATTCAAATCCTCAGGATTAAAAATAGCCGGCAGAGCAGCCCTATTCACTGTCCCATCGGCTTTCATGGCATCTTTGCCAACATTCCTTGTATCCGGAACCTGCTTGGCAAGAACGATAATTTTGTATCCTTTCATGTGTAAAAAATTTGTTTTAAAAGCCACATGAAAATTGCCCATCAATTGGGTTAATTTTCATTAGTTTTTATTTGAGTTAATTGTTTTGTTTAGCTTAATAAAATCACCCCCGAAATCTATCCAACCTTACTGATCGAGCTCTTCTTAGGGGTTCTTTTTTTTAAGGTGAGCAAATATAGGGAATCACCCCAAAGAAATCAAACATCTTTTTGAGGCTATCAAACATACCGAAAAGGCAATAAAGACTAAGGAAAGCGAAGATTTGCCCAAATCATTTGTACGATCGTTCTGAA
>CAZJDN010000264.1:0-1760 GCA_964544775.1 uncultured Thiothrix sp. | reverse complement strand
GCAAACCTTGTTCGTCGAGTTCGGCGTATTCCCACAAAATGCTGCAACGTTCAGCGTAATTGCGAAACGAGAACTTCTCGCCCACATCCATAATGCGCAATAAGTGCAAACCGTCATCCGCTGCGGCTTGTTGTACGACTGTCCAAATGGGTTCGACTGGCGTGGTTTGATCGTCTGACATACGCTATTTCCCTAAATTGGCTGCAAACCTACGATTTTAAGCTAAAACACACCACATCACCGCTATTTTTACTGGTGGAAAAAGGTTATGCCACCGAAGCGGCACGCGCCGCCTTGCGTTTTGGCTTTGACACGCTGCAACTGCCGGAAATTGTCGCCTTTACCGCTGTGATCAATCAACGCTCGCAAGCGGTAATGGAACGCTTGGGTATGCAGCGCGACTTAGCAACCTTTCAACACCCGAATGTGCCAGTGGGTAATCCACTGCGGGAACATTGTTTGTATCGGTTACGCGCTGGATTGTTGCAAACATTGTTGCAGCGGTGAAACAATCCTTGCAACAATATGGCATTCCCATCACTGTAGGATGTGTTTGCCATGCTCACCGAACGGCAACAACTGATTTTTGATGAATTTCTCAATAATCCAACCGCAAACTTGTCGGTTGGCGATTTATTACCACTCGTTTCTGTTGGACGCACCACACTATTCCGTGATTTAGCGGCGATGGTGGAAGCAGGTTTATTATTGCCTGACGCGCCCACCCGCGCTCGCACTTACCGCCTAAATCCCGATTCACCCGCTTATTTGCAGTGGGATTTAAGCCGACCACCACCACAACGCCCTGAAGTACGTTATAACCCTTCATTATTAAATAATTACCAACCTAATCAAACTTTTTTACTAAATACTGCCCAACGTGCTGAATTAATGCAAGTCGGTAATATTGCAGGCGCGGATAAACTGACACCCAGCAAAAACTATTCGCGGCTTATTTCCACATTGCTGATTGATTTAGCACACGCATCCTCGAATTTAGAAAATGTCCCGATTTCATGGCTGGACACCAAAACCCTAATTGAATTTGGCGAACAACCTGATGGATTAAATGCAACAGAACTTAAAATTGTTCTCAATCATAAATCAGCGATCAATCATTTAACCACTCACGCACAGGAAATGCAGTTAGCACGGCGCGATTTATTTGATTTACATGCACAAATTGCCGATGGATTAATTGCCGAAACCAGCGCGATTGGTTCATTGCGTCATCGCGTAGTACGCTTTGCCGATAGTCGTTATTTACCGCCTGACAACCCTCATTTACTACGCGAGGCTTTTGATCAATTTTGTGATAAAGCCAATACCATTATTGACCCGTATGAACAAGCCTTTTTTACAATGGTATTCATTCCGTATTTACAGCCGTTTCAAGACGGGAATAAACGCACATCGCGTTTAGCCATGAATATTCCTTTACTCAAAAATCAGCTCGCACCCTTTTCTTTTACCGACTTACGCAAGCGTGATTACATGTTCGGGTTACTAGCGTTCTACGAACGTGGTCAACACCACTTTTTAGCCGAAGCATTTGTGAATGCCTATCGCAAAACCGCGCCACGTTACGCTACCCTGCTGGATTACATCCAACAAGGCGGCGTATTAGGCACACTGACTTAACAGCATTAGGTACACAATGCATCCATTTTCTAAGCATTAAATCGGTTCTTTTTTCACAACTACTGCATACAGCTTCATGCCCAAAATCACCGCTGCTAATAGGAATGTCACCACATTCG
>CAZJDN010000263.1:0-1771 GCA_964544775.1 uncultured Thiothrix sp. | reverse complement strand
CGTAATAGGTTGTTTATGCGAATAAATAACTCTTTGGGGTGAAACGGTTTGGTTAAATAATCGTTTGCTCCGAGTTCGAGTCCCCTAATCCGATCTTGGTAGTCTGCTTGTGACGATAAAATGATTACCGCTAAATGGGGGTAACTGATTTTAGTGGTTTCTAGCCATTGCAAACCGTTTTGGGTGGGAATCAATACATCCAAAATAACCATGTCGGGCTGGTGCGTCGCTAGGAGTTGCGAGGCACATTGCGTATCAGTGGCATGGTGGACGTGAAAGCCTTCTTGCAACAAAAATTGCCCAAGCAATTCTTGTAACACAAGGTCGTCGTCGACAATCAAGATTTCGTAGGGATAGCGTTCAGCAGTCACGGGAATTTGCTTCTGTGAGGGTGGGTAGATCAAGCCGATAGGTTTTTATGCGGCTTATTTTAGACCTGTTATGAAAGAAATGTGAAATTTATTGTCAAGCGTGCGGGGATTTAGGCATGACACTTAGGGTAAAAATTGGCATAGGGTTGTAAGCAAGGCTTCTAAACTGAATGGTTTACTCAGGTAGCCGTTCATGCCTGCTGCGTGACAGCGTTCGCGTTCACCTTCGATGGCGTGCGCGGTGACGGCAATAATCGGTAGCTGTTCAAACCCTGCTTGACGTATGGCTTGTGTGGTGGCGTAGCCGTCCATCCCCGGCATACTGATGTCCATTAGGATGAGATTAAACGGGTGTTGGGGTAATTGATGCAATGCCGCTTGCCCACTGTGGGCAACGGTGGCTTTGATCCCTAAACGTTCCAACATTTGTACGCATAAAAAACAGTTCAGCTCGTCATCATCGACCAATAATAGGTGTAAGTTTTTCGCGCGTAAGCAGTCTAAATCCGGTGCGACAGGCGGCGGTGCTGGCGTGGGTAAGCAGGGAAATTCCAACGTAAAAAAGAAGCGGCTGCCGTATTCGGGCTGGCTGCTAAGGCATAATTCCCCCCCTAATAATGCGACTAAACGGCAACTAATCGCTAAACCCAAACCAGAGCCGCCGTAATGCCGTGCAGTACTGCTGTCGGCTTGCGTAAACGGTTGGAACAAATGCTGCTGCTGTTCGGGGGTAATGCCAATTCCCGTATCGCTGACGACAAAGTGTAAGCGGACTTGCGATGCGGCTGTGGTACTCAGTTGCTGTACGCTCAAGGTAACGCTGCCTTGGTGGGTAAATTTCAGCGCGTTACTCAGTAAATTGACCAATACTTGTTTCAAACGCACCACATCGCCGTGCAAATGTAGGGTGGGCAAGGTGTCTTGTTCTAAGCGTAAATGCAGCCCTTTTTGCTGTGCGGTAAGGCTAAACATTTGCCGCAACTTTTCTAACTCGTGATCAAGGCTAAAGTCGCTGGGGGTTATTTCCAGGCGTTCGGCTTCGATGCGCGATAGTTCAAGAATGTCATTCACCAACGATTGTAAATGCCGTGAGGAAGCGAGCAGTTTGTCCAGATACACGTTTTGTTCGTGTAACGATGTGCTGTGACGTAGCAGTTCCGCCACGCCCGTTACGGCATGAATCGGTGTACGTAATTCGTGGCTCATGGTGGTCAGAAAGCTGTCTTTGGCTTTGCTGCTGGCTTTGGCGCGTTCCTTTTCCTCACGCAACCAGCGCGTTTGTTCCGCTTGGGCAAAGGAAAGCAATAGCAAGGCGAAGACTAAACTGGCTTTTACTAAGTAAACAAACCAGCGTTCGTAGGCAAGTAAGCCAACTTGCATTGCAAGGTAGGGGGATGCGC
>CAZJDN010000262.1:0-1840 GCA_964544775.1 uncultured Thiothrix sp. | reverse complement strand
CTACAAGCCTTTTTAGCGCAAGAACAAGCGGCGGGGAAAACGATTTTACCCAGTGCGGAAAACCGTTTTAACGCGCTGCAAGCCACGCCGTTGGATCAGGTGAAAGTGGTAATTTTGGGGCAAGACCCGTATCCCACCCCCGGTCACGCGCACGGTTTGTCGTTTTCGGTATTGCCGGACGTGAAGCCATTACCGCGTTCTTTGCAGAACATTAACAAGGAATTGCAAGCCGACGTAGGGGTGGATAATCGCCATACGGGGTATTTGCAAGCGTGGGCAGAACAGGGTGTATTATTGCTCAATACGGTTTTGAGCGTGGAAGCAGGTAATGCCGGAAGCCACCAAAAGCGCGGTTGGGAACGCTTTACCGATGCGGTGATTCGGGCGGTCAATGCGCAAAGTAATCCCGTGGTATTTGTGTTGTGGGGTGGGCACGCGCAGAAAAAAGCCACACTGATTGATGCCAGCAAGCATTTGATTTTGCAAAGTGCGCACCCATCGCCCTTGTCGGCACGACACGGTTTCTTTGGTAGTAAACCGTTTTCGCAAATCAATCAATTCTTACAGCAGCATGGACGCGACACAATTAACTGGCAGCTTTAAAACGAAATCGGCAAATTCAGTTGTTGCCCACCACGGGTAATACTGAGTGTTGCTTGGGATAAGGATGAAGCAGCTTGTATGGCTTGCATTCCTGCGGCGGGGCTGTCGAGTAATGTGCCATTTAGCGACGTTACCAAATCGCCGGGTTGCAAACCCAATTGGTTAAACAAGGCGGCATTTTCACCCGGCATGAGCTTGAAACCAAGGAATTTGCCATCTGCTTCATAAGGTTGTGGGCTTACCACGCTTAACAGATTAGCTTTTGCCGCATTCATATTTGGCTCGACGGCAGCCCCCGCATCGGGTGGGATGGGGGCGGGAATAGCATTGCTATTCGGGGCGGATTCCACAGGTGGCGGTGTTTCCATTTGCGCGGGAACAATATCGGGTGGCGTATCGGGAACATTACCCATATCGTCCATCATTGCGGGTTCATCCATCACTTGATCTGTACCTGAACCATTGCCGCCGCTCGTTTCCGTTTTGGGTAATGGCAGTTTCTCCAGATTATTATTCCGCTTTAAGACGACGTGATCGGGTTTTACGTCTTCTAAAACAGCCCCCGAAGTACCAATGGTTTGCCCCACTGCATACACGGTTTGCTGACCACTTTCGTTAATAATGGCGTAACGTTGGTGTTTACCTTCGACGATACCCGCCAATTTCAAAGCCAAAGGTGAGTTCTGAATGGTTTTGGTTTCAGCAGGTTTAGCGACTTCGGGCTGCCCAAACAGGTGGTAGTTGGCAATTTCTGTACCACGTTGTTGCGCAGAAACCATTTCCGTATTGCTAGTGGTGGGTTGCGTATCCAATGCGGGAAGTTGCGGCGAAGCAGGAAAAAATAGCCACACAACCCGCGCCAACAAAAAACCACTCAGAATAATTAACGTAAAGCTGACATAATCTGGCAGCTTTTCAATCCAGTAATCTAACCCGTGTTGTTGGCGAATGTGTTGCATACTTCAACCTGCGTCGTTGTTACACTTGATAGTATTGACGATACCATGTGATGAAACGCTGTACACCTTCCTTAACGGGAGTAGTCGGACGATAACCGACATCGGTGACTAAAGCTTCAACATCCGCATAAGTATCCGGCACGTCACCTGCTTGCAGTGGCAGTAAGCGTTTTTCAGCAGTTTTGCCTAACGCTTGTTCAATCGCTTGAATGTAATCCAATAGCTCAACGGGGTTCTGATTGCCTATATTATAGACGCGCCACGGTGCTTTGCTGGTG
>CAZJDN010000261.1:0-1879 GCA_964544775.1 uncultured Thiothrix sp. | reverse complement strand
CTAAAGCCAGTCATGCCGGACGCTGGCGCACGTTAGAGCAATTAGCCAACCTGCCGTTAGTCCTAATGGAAGGAGACCGCAGCGACGGCAACCACCAAAAACGCACGTTCGACTTGAACGAAGCCAAAGGTTTATATAACGGGCGAGGAATGCGCTCTACTGGGGTACGCACGGGCGGCAATGAAACCCGTGAACCACCGTTTCGCGGCTCTCTGATCATTGCTCAAAACGCAGCGATTGAATCCGAACGGGCAGTAATGGAGCGTATTGTGCGTATTCACTGGGATAAATCCCATTTCAGTACCAAGGGCTACCACGCGCTTTCCCGTTTGCGTAGTTTGGATATGGAACAAATCAACGGTTTCATGACTGCATGTATCACCCAAGAAAAACCCTTTTTAGAGAAATATCAACAGGGCTACCAAGTTGCCATGCAGCACTTAGAGAAACGGCAAGAACTGGGTAATCAGCGGATTCGCCACAATCATGCTCAAATCATGGGGATTGCCCACGCCCTGAAAGCCACTGGCATTCTGGCAGGGCTATTGCCCACTGACTTGGATGAATTGGATAGCTACCTGCAACAATGCTGCACAGACCGCCACCAATGTTTAGCGGAAGATTCCGTGTTAATGACGGAGTTTTGGGACATGTACCGTTATCTGGAAGATGAAAGCGGGGATGTGGATTGCCGTGTCAATCACACCAAAGATTCAAGCCGTATCGCTATCAACCTGAATCAGTTCCAGAACGCCATGATGGAAGCCAAACAACGCCCCTTGGACTTAACGCAGATTCGGCGGGAATTACGGCAAAGCAAACGTTATCCATTCCTTGAACAGCGGTCTATTTATTCCAGTATTTCCAACAAGTCCGTTAAATGCTTCATTTTCGCTAACAAAGATGGGGGCACACTGAATCTAGCCGCCTAATCACCTTATCCACCCTAAAACCACCGACAGCCGAGCAAGTGACTCGGCTTTTTTGTGTCTAATGATTAAGCAGTTTCACCAAAATAGTGCGCTGTAAGTTATTGATGTTTTCTAAAAAAAAATTGTTGTGGGATACATGGGAAAGGGGTGAGAAAGGTGAGGTTTTCTAAAAACCCTTTATTATCATGATATTACAAGGCATTTTTAGGGTGAGAAAAAGGGTGAGAAAAGGGTGAGGTCTCACCGTAATAAAAGGTGAGATTTACATAAATTGACCACCTACTTAAATAAATGATTAATAACGGAAAATGATTAGTTTTAGAAAATATCTCACCCTGACCTCACCTTTTGTCTCACCGTTTCTCACAGCTTGTAACATAATGAAATTAAATGGTTTCTTGGCAAGAAATGGAAAACCTCACCTTTCTCACCGCCCCACACCCCTTTCCCTTTTTTTTATTTTTCGCGGCTTGGGTAACAGGGCTATTACGCTACAATGAGAGAAGGCTAGAAACTAAACAGAAGGAAACAACATGAACTGGATCAACCGCACCGTTATCATTACCATCACGGGCAATTCTGGTACTGGAAAATCACGCTGGGCAACACACATTAGAGAAAAATCGGTTGCGCTTGGGTATCGTGTGCATGTATCGGACTATGAATTGTTTCTGCCTCAGAAGGACTATCAAAAACGCTACGAAGAAAAGGTTCAGGAGATTAAAGACGAAGGATTCGATGTGGGTGTGATCGTTGTCGGGGCTGGTAGCACCAACCCCCCGTTATTTTCCATTCAGATAGAGCCGCCATACAACGCACCCAATGAAGTATTTGAGCTAATCACTAACCAACTCGGACGAAAGGAATAACCTTACCACCTGCCTTCAGGGTGTCTAAGTGGTCTGCCCATGCCTGCATCATGGCGATACGTTCCGCCATGTAGTCGG
>CAZJDN010000260.1:0-1879 GCA_964544775.1 uncultured Thiothrix sp. | reverse complement strand
AAACACGGGTTATTCGCGCCTTTTTTTGGCATTCCCGCCGCGACCAATACTGCCACCAGCCGTATTAGTAAACTGGGTCATGCGCAGGTTGTCCCATTTTTTACCTTTCGCACGGAACACGGGTATCTTTTGCGTATCCTTCCCGCATTAGACAATTTCCCCAGCGAAACATTATTAGCTGACACCGTGCGAATTAACACGATCATTGAGCAACAGGTACGCGAGTTCCCCGCCCAATATTTGTGGACTCACCGCCGCTTTAAGGATATGCCTGAAGGCGGTAATCGTTATGATCTTTATTCCAAGGAATCTCCATGCAAATCGCAGCCCAAACAGTCGTAACCATGACCTATACCCTGACCAACGATCAGGGCGACATCTTGGATCAGGCTGATGCATCACACCCCTTCGTCTACTTGCACGGTGCCAATAACATTATTCCGGGCTTGGAAAATGCACTAACAGGCAAACAAGCCAGCGAAAGCATGAAAGTCACTATTGCCCCCGCAGAGGCTTACGGTGTGCGAGACGAACGTTTAACCCAACAAATTCCGCGTGAAATGTTCGGGGGTGTACCTGCGGAACAATTAGTGCCGGGTGCGCAATTCCAAGCACAAACCAACGGTGGCATTGAAATCATTACCATCGCAGCCGTTGAAAACGATTTGATTACCATTGACGCAAACCACCCATTAGCCGGGGTGACGTTAACGTTTGATCTGAGCATTTTAGATGTGCGTGCAGCAACCGCAGAAGAAATCTCCCACGGTCACGTCCACGCACACGGCGGCTGTGGGCATTCACACTGACACGTTGTAAATAAAGGGTTTACCGCCTTAGTATCCTGCAAGTGGTGGGCAGTTTAACTCCCATCGCTTGAACCAAAAATTACACTCAGCGTAATCAACACCATGCTGCTAAACCACAGCCAAAACCCCAAGCCCAAACTGACAATTTGCGTGGAACGGGTCTCGGTAGGAATGGCATCAAACCAAAACGCTTGCCCCGCTAATAACACACCCACAACCACACACAACATGGCACGATTGGGGTGTTTGTACATCAACAACACCCCCAGCAATGCCAATATATTCGCATACCATGCAAATTGAAACAGCGTAAAGCCCATCCATCCCGTGGCGAATACCCAATACCCCATCACTGTGCCATCGGTGGTGTAAAAAACAGGCTGCGTCAACGCACATACCCACAATAAGCCGCCGAAAAACAAGCCCAGTTCTGGAAAAGATAGCCACGTTGGCTTTTGCATTTGCGTCTCCACCTTTCTGTTTGCAACACAACAGTGTCTTGCAATTTACCTATTATTGCCAACAAGTATAGAAACGCGCGGTATCGCTTGCAGGATAAAGTACGTACTGCTGTATACTTTTAAAACAGATACCAACAAGATTCAATTTCAGTGCATATTCCGCACAAGTTAGGTGCTAAAACAATAAAATGCTCTAATAAAGTGCCAAATCAGCTTGAAACAGCACGCTTAGTAAAATTTTTCGTTAATAATCACTACTTTTGTGCTAACGCATCTAGTCAGCGCGTTTTATGCATTTATTATGGGCATCCTGTTTCGCTTTCGTGTATAGAGGACGTTCATTATGGAGCAAATCGTACCTGCCTTAGACACCCTATTCGTGCTGATTGGGGCAGTCATGGTCTTGGCAATGCACGCTGGTTTCGCTTTCTTAGAAGTCGGTACTGTGCGCCATAAAAATCAGGTCAATGCGCTGGTCAAAATCATTACTGACTTTGCCATTTCGACCATTGCCTACTTTTTCATTGGTTACTACATTGCCTACCACACCAACTTTTTCAGCGGTGCAGCGACCTTAGCCCAGAATAATGGCTACGATCTGGTTAAGTT
>CAZJDN010000259.1:0-1899 GCA_964544775.1 uncultured Thiothrix sp. | reverse complement strand
CCAGCAGGAGGGTTTTTCAGCAGTTCAACCAATGCCGCCGTTTGTGCTGCATCCAATGGCTTTGGTGGAACGCCTTGCGCGGCGCGTTCTTCAACGTGTTTGCGATATTCTTGCAACATTATCGATCTCCTCAAAAAAACTAGACAGGGTAAATACGCCAAGTATTTACCCGCTATTCAATAGGTTCGGTGAATTAGAATTAACGTTCGCCCATCGGGACGTAATCGCGACGCTCTGCGCCGACATACAACTGGCGCGGACGACCGATGCGTGATTCTTCATCACCCATCATTTCATTCCACTGAGAAATCCAGCCGATAGTACGTGCCAAAGCAAACATAACCGTAAACATGCTGACTGGGATGCCCATGCACAGGAAGATTACACCGGAATAGAAATCTACGTTCGGGTACAAGCTACGTGCTTTGAAGTAATCGTCGTTCAGTGCGACTTGTTCCAACTCACGCGCAATCTCGAACAATTTTTGGTTAGGATTGTTCGGTGGCATTTTATCCAGAATTTCATTCGCCAATTTGCGGATGATTTTCGCACGCGGGTCGTAATTTTTATATACGCGATGACCAAAGCCCATCAAACGGAAGCGGTCATTTTTATCTTTTGCACGCGCAACCCAATGGTCTAATGACTGACCGGATTTTTCGATTTCACGCAGCATGTTGATAACGGCTTCGTTCGCACCACCGTGTGCAGGTCCCCACAGTGATGCAATACCTGCTGCAACCGCTGCAAACGGGTTCGCTTCAGAAGAGCCAGCCAAACGCACGGTTGAGGTAGAAGCATTTTGTTCGTGGTCAGCGTGCAGAATCAGGATAACTTCCAACGCTTTAGCAAACAGTGGGTCAACTTTGTACTGCTCGGTTGGTACAGAGAACATCAAATGCATGAAGTCTTCTGCGTATTTCAGGTCATTGCGTGGGTATACGAATGGTAGACCTGCGGAGTAACGGTAGCTCCATGCCGCGATAGTTGGCATTTTTGCAATCAAACGGTGTGCAGAACGTTGACGTTGCTCTGCATCGTGAATATTCATGTCATCGTGGTAGAACGCAGACAACGCGCCCACAACGCCAACCATTGTCGCCATTGGATGCGCATCACGACGGAAACCACGGTAGAAATATTGCACTTGATCATGCAGCATGGTGTGGCGAGTGATGATGTGTTCAAACTCTGCCATTTCATCTGCATTCGGCAATTTGCCATTCAACAACAGGTAGCAAACTTCCAAGAAAGTACTGTGTTCAGCCAATTGCTCAATCGGATAACCGCGATAGAGCAAAGTACCTTCGTCCCCATCCAGATAAGTAATTTTGCTGGAACAACTTGCTGTAGCAAGGAAGCCCGGGTCATAAGTGAAATAACCCAACTCTTTGTAGAGCTTACGAATATCAATAGCTTTCGGCCCTACAACTGGGCTGAGGACATCCAGCTCAACTTGCTTACCTGTTGCGTTATCAGTAATCGTCACTGTCTGTTTGGTCATGAGGGCACTCCAAAACGAAAGTCAATAAAACACAGAAAATCTTGTTAGCAATTACCCCTCAAACTGCCTTTCTCAATGAGAAAGGCATCATTAGGAATGAGGGGTAACAAGGCATTAGCCAGCGAGTTTGGCAAATGCAGCAGCAACACCCTGACCTAATTCGGCAGGTGAGCGCACGGTAATAACACCTGCTGCTTCCAATGCTGCAAATTTCTCATCCGCTGTGCCTTTACCGCCTGCAATAATTGCACCAGCGTGACCCATACGTTTGCCTTTCGGTGCAGTAACACCCGCAATGTAAGAGACAACAGGCTTAGTCACATTTTCTTTGATGAACGCGGCTGCTTCTTCTTCCGCAGAACCACCGATCTCACCACACATCAGGATGACTTCGG
>CAZJDN010000258.1:0-1902 GCA_964544775.1 uncultured Thiothrix sp. | reverse complement strand
GAAGGCCGCGAGCCGCAGCGGCAGCAGGAGCAGGCCGCGCAGAAGGCCGCGAGCCGCAGCAGAAGGAAGATAAAGGCATGGAGCGTTGAACAAGACAAAGAAAAAATACTCGCTGAATTAAACGAGTATTTAACAGAAGATAGAGATAGAAAACTATTTAATCTTTAAATCCTGCCTTTTTTAAAAGTGGGTAAAGTTCTCTAAATTTTTCAGGCTTTAAAAGCATTTCAGCGATACGAACAGCAAATTGCTGATAGCTTTCAGTACCTTGTGAATACTTAATCATCTCGGGCATTTCAGACATTTTGTTTGCAAATAAATGACGTTGTGCATCGGTCATCTTAATAAAAAAATCGGGTGTATTTGGATCTCGTTTCGGGTCTAGTGTCTTAGGTTTTTGTTTCTGCTTAATCTTAAATTTTATATGACTGAATTTACGTCCTGTTTTTTGAGGTTCTGCTGTAACTTTTAAGTCGGTTTGCTCGTTAATTTCTTCAATGGATGGGTCTATAACCCAAGCAATTAAATTCCCTGTTGTTTTGTATCTTGAGCCTAAATCTAGCATTATTCTTAAATCATCTATGGCTATTGAGCGTTCCCCAACAGATTTATATTGGGTTAGTAGCTCATAAATGCGTACAGAGTATGCCCCCTGCATTTTTGATACTTCAGATAGCATATATTGAGTGAAATTCGCTTTTACATTCGATATAAATGGCAATATATCCTTAGAAAACCTAAGAGCAACAATACTCTGATTTTCTTTAAACTCTATACGTTGAACCCAACGCATTTTTATCAGTTTGTCATCAATAACTAGGCTAATAGAACGCTCATACAAGCGGTTCACAGCTTCTTTTAAGTCCCTGTAAGCTGTTTTCTCATGCACCCCTAAAGCCTTTAAGTCTTGGATACTGACAGTATGGATTTCATCATCTGACACTTCACATATTTTAGGTATCTTGGCGATAGCCGATAAAACAACACGCTGTTCAACAACAGAGAGGCGATAACTAGCCTCAATAACTTGATTTGATTTCACTACTAATTCATTTTTCATTGCTTGACAGAACCGCCAGTGGCTTTGCCCCAGTTCTTGCCCATGTTCTGCATGACGTGTTGCCGGTAGGCCGGGTTCCACATCGTGTTCCCCGCGACCAGATGGTTTGCCCGCCGAGCCGTGACCATCATCCCCGATTGCATGTCGCGGCGGGTGGTCATCGGGTTGACGATGTTCAGGCCGCCAGTAACCGGCGACATCAGGTGCCGGATGCCCATCGTCGCGGCCATCGACACGCCACCGGCCAGCCCGGAGGCCATGCCGCCCGCTTGCAGGATGATCCAGCACAGAACGCCCGTCAGCACGACCATTTGCAGGGCGAACATGAGGCTGGACGCCGCCGGTTCAACAAACGCATCCGTCGCGTTCTTGACCGTCTCGCCAATGAATTGAAAAACCATCGGGTCCATGCTGTCCCCTCCTATTTCTTGTTGATGTCGTCAGCCGTCAATGGCTTGACCGGGCTGATGCCGCCGCCCTTCGCGCTCCATGTCGAGGACGAATCGGCGCGGCTCGCGTTCACGCAATTGGGCGTGGCGGCCAGCTCGCCGGGGTTCGCCTTGCACTTCGCCAGGACTTCGGCGCGTTCGGCCTTGTGGGCCTTGTACCAGTCCACGGTTTGAACGACTTCGGCCGGCGCTGCCGGCTTGTCCTCTTTGCAGCCGGCCAACATCGACAGCGCGCCCGCTACAACCAGCAAAACGGTAAGTTTTTTCATTCGGTGAATCTCCTATGTGGGGACAGCGGGCGTGCTGCCCATCGTCATCACTCTTGCGCGAGAAACCCCGCCCTTCAGGTCGGGGAGGGATAGCGCGTCCTCCTTTTAAGTGAGCTATCTTTAT
>CAZJDN010000257.1:0-1963 GCA_964544775.1 uncultured Thiothrix sp. | reverse complement strand
ATTAAGAGAAGCTTTTCAAACATTTCCAAATACAAATTGGATAGTTCCAAAGCAAGGAGCTGGAGATATCATAGCAATTGAAGGAAATGCTGGTGGAGCATCGTATTTAACAGTTTCTTTAGACCCTTTAACTCCAAATACAGAAACATGGGTAGAAAGTGTAGGTAGATTTAAAATGCCTAGTGAATTAGCTTTTGGCGCACACATGAGCCAAAGAACGGTAGGACAAGAAGTATCTATGGAATTTGTGAGTGACGAACCAATAATTCCATTATTTTCAGATATTGCAATATCTTCAATTCAACAAAACACTACTACCCTCACAGTTACTACTAATGTTCCGCATGGTTTGAAAGTTGGTAATAGAATTGGAATTAGAGGCGTTGTAGATAGTAGATTAAACTATCCATCTTTAGTTATTGCTACTACGCCAACTTTAACTAGTTTTACTGTTACTGCTGGGTCAGCAGGAACAATTCCTTCTATAACTGCTAGTTCTACAGGAGGTTTTATTTATGCTCGTTCCGCAATGGGTGGTTCGCCAAATGGTACATCAATGTTATTTGAAAATAATTCACCTTCAAATGCTTCTTTTTATGCAAAGTCAGAAAGTGGTGATTCAATGCCTATTGGTGGCACTATTACTGGCAATCATTCGGTGGGTATTAATTCTAGTAGTTCAATTCAACCAATTAATGCGGCATTAAATTATGCTTTTAGACCTGCTACAGAATATAGACTGTCTATGCTTATAGACCGATTACAATGGTCAGATGTAACTGTAGATAGTACTAGTCAATCATCATCAAGAGCTAACTTATCACAAGTTGTGCCTAATCCTGATGTTGATTACAAAGTAAGGTTTAGAGCTACTAATAATAAATCACTCACCGTACCAGTTGCACAAATAGTTTCTGCTGTAAAAAGTGGTACAACAACCGCTACAATTACAACCGATGTTCCTCACGGACTAACTATTTCTGACCAAATTACTATTTATGGAATTAGAGACCAGTCAGCCTCTGCATTTCCTAATTTAACTACTGCAACAGCTGTGGCTTCTGTAATAAATGCAACTCAATTTACAGTTGTTATAGGAACTGCCGCTACAGTTACTTCTTATGGTGGTTATGTTGCTAGAGTAAACGGTGGTAATTTAATGAGTTCTTTAGGAGCAATTGCACAAACTGTACAATCTGTTGCTAGAACTTCAAATGTGCTTACAGTTGTAGGTTCTGCTTCTTGGAGTGGCTTTTTGATTGGAGATTTAATTAACTTAGTAGGAGTTAGAAATACTATTAATGGTGATTCTATTGGAATAGATGGAGCATATCGTGTGCGTGATATTCAAACTACAAATTTATTTTTAGAGCCAGTTGGAAATACGCCTACAGGTACAGATATTGCGCTTACTAATTGTGGTGGTGGTGTAATAAAAAGAACCGATTTTAGATTATCTTTTATTAGACTTTTAGACTATGAAAGATTAAGAGTTGAAGCATTACCAAGACCTGGTGGAGATTCAGCTAACGCTTTACCAGTAGCTGTCAATGGAGGTTCTTTGAGTGGCATAGGTACATTAGGCAATCCAGCAGCACCAACAAATCAATTTATTAACTCGGTTGCTGGTACTAATATTGCAAATCTTTCAACTACAACTAATGGGGTTTCATCCATATACGCAACAAATACTGGTTCAACTCCTGCTTATATAAAATTATACAACAAAGCAACATTGCCAGTTTTAGCAACTGATATTCCAGAAATGATAATTGTAGTTCCAGCAGCCGTTAGTGGTGTGCCAGGAGTTTACACTTTACCAATAGGATTCAGTGGTTTGCGATTTAATAGCGGTTTAGGAATTGCAATTACTGGAGGTGCATCAGATACAGATACAACTGCGGTAACTGCTGGACAGGTTAAAGTTAAAATGTCAAGAAATTCTTAATATTTAAAAAACCAA
>CAZJDN010000256.1:0-1966 GCA_964544775.1 uncultured Thiothrix sp. | reverse complement strand
TGCTGTATTTTGTATCAGCACTCATCTGGCTGCGCTAATGTCAACAGAACCTAGACACTAACACCGAAGCAAGCACCAAGCTGCTCAACAAAGTCTTAAAACGCATGATTGACCCTTTATTAACCATAGTATCTCTTCCCTCGCCTGTAATATGGTAGAGAAATCAGCAGGTCAACACGTTGAGATCAATCAAAAAAGCTAATCATCACCTAAGCATGGCTTTACTCATAAAATAAGCAACCACCAAACAGTACTGCCCTACCCGCCTAATGCGAGGCAGAGCAGCTTTACCAAAGCAGGATTATTTGCCGTCGAAGGCGACACCCGTGTAGTCGATTTGCGGGAATGTCATGGCTTTGAGTTGTTGCCCCGTTACGCTGTAGCGGTACAGATGATCTTTGGCGGAAAGGTATACGTCGTTATCCGCCCCAACGCTGATGCCTGTGGGGCTGAATTTTACTTCGATGAAATTGGATTGTTCCAACTGCGTATCGCGGATAGTAAAGCCCGTTTGTGAACCACGATAGGATGCATAAACTGTGTCACCTTTCACCGCAATTCCGCTGTAAATAATGCCTTTATCGGGGAAATTCATGTCGATCAGTTGCTTACCGTTGGCATCGTATTTGTACAAATGATTGGCGGAAGCAAGGTAAATGGACTGATCCGCCCCTACTGCAATCGCTTTCGGCGCGAAAGGTGTCGGTAGGAAGTTAGACTGCTGCAAGGTTTTGAAATTACGCACACTTACCCCGGTTTGCGACCCCGTATAAGCGACATAAATATTGTTACCGGAAAGTGCAACTCCCGTGTATTTAATGCTGGTGTCTTCCCACGCGAAATGCGCGAGTTGTTTGCCTTGCGTATTGTAGCGGTAAATGTGATTGCCGGAGGTGAGGTAAAACGAGCTATCCGCCCCGTCAGCAATGGCGTTAGGCGCAAATGCCATTGGCAGGAAAGCGGAGTGATCCAGCATTTCATTGCGAATCGTTACCCCCGTTTGTGAACCACTGTAGGAGGAATAAATCGTTGCCGCATTGGCTTGCGCAAAACAACCTAAGGCAATGCATAACGCTAATAATTTTTTCATGGGAATACCTTTGGGCAGACTAACTGGTCAAATAACACACTAGCGTAAAACAGTCTTCGCGGGACACGCTTACGTCATGAGCATGATATTGTTTTCTTTGATCTAACGCAAAAACACGCGCTAAGGCGATTGATTTGCTTGGCATTGCATCAAGGCAATGAAATCACTCAAGCGTTGCCCTGCCATCTCTTCAAAAGTGTGTTCGAGAGTTTCGAGCCAACGGATGCGATCCAGCCGGAAGGTGCGAAAATCGTGGCGCAATTCGCACCACGCGGTCAGCGTCCAGACATTGCCCCAGAAATACAGCCCCAGCGGTTTGACTTCGCGCACGCTGCATTCGGTGTCGGCGCGTTGGTAATCCAGCCGCAAATAACGCCGTTGGGCAATGGCGTGACGGCAAACGTCGAGCGTGGATTCAAGGTCTTGGCGTATACCAAAACGCATGGCGAATAAGCGGCTTTCTTCTAAATGACGGTGCAATTCGGTGGGGATTACCGCTTGTACTTTGTCGAGCACGGATTGCGCACTGCTGCCTAATTCTGCGCCGCCCCATGCTTTTAACATGCGTGCGCCGACCACGAGGGCTTCGATTTCGGCAGCGGTAAACATGAGTGGCGGAATATCCAGCGAATAGCGCAGGTGATACCCCACACCCGCTTCGCCTTCCACGGGAACACCGGAAAGGCTTAAGTCTTGAATGTCGCGGTAAATGGTGCGTTCAGACACTGCCAAACGCTCGGCAAGTTCCCGCGCCGTGACTAAACGCTTATTTCGCAGAATTTGTACTAATTGAAATAAACGGTCAGCACGGCGCATGGGATTTCTTTAATTCATCGAATGTAAGCCAATCATATTACCTTCAGTATCAAAAACTAA
>CAZJDN010000255.1:0-1986 GCA_964544775.1 uncultured Thiothrix sp. | reverse complement strand
CCAGCCTTCCTCAAACGCTTTGTCAATAATGCTGACTTCGTTGAGTTTGATGGTAACGGGTGGTTCGCTAATACCCAATGTGCAAGAGCCTTCGCACGGTGCAGGGCACACACGTCCAGTAAATTCGGGGAAGTTGTTGGTCATGCGCAGGCGTTCAAACGCTTCTTTCCACAAGCCGCGATAGACCATATCGTTCCATTCGGGAATGAGGTTGTGAACGGGGCAGCCGCTTGCACCACCGGGTAAGATTTTCCCCGTTTGGCAAAACGGAATGCCGCATTCCATGCAACGCGCCCCTTGTGTGCGGCATTCAGATTCACGCTCGAAATGCAAATGGAATTCACGCCAGTCTTTGATGCGTTCCAGCGGTGCGCGGTCGGCTGGCAATTCGCGCTGGTATTCCATGAAACCTGTAGGTTTACCCATGATTGTTACCCTTCTATCTTAGTTGCCACCGACACGCGAGGCATCGCTGTTGTTAGCGGAGAATGCTGCCATCAGGGCTTCTTCGCCTGACAGACCTTGTTGCTCGAATGATTTAATCGCTTCCAGCATCCGTTGGTAGTCATTTGGCATGACGCGCACGAAATCCGCAGAATGTTTGTCCCAGTCAGCCAAAATCATGCTGCCGCGTGTACTGTGAGTGTGCAGTACGTGCTTTTCAATCATGGCTTTGACTTCGGTTTTTTCTATGTCATCGCTTAATGGGCTGTAAGACACCATTTCGGTATTGCCGCTGACTGCCAAAATGCCTGTTGGGTCGTAAACGTAAGCCACACCACCGGACATACCCGCGCCAAAGTTGCGCCCGACTTTGCCCAGCACGACGACGCGCCCACCTGTCATGTATTCACAACCGTGATCGCCTGTGCCTTCGACAACGACTTTCACGCCGGAGTTACGCACGCAGAAACGTTCACCCGCGACACCGCGTACATAGGCTTCGCCATCGCTTGCGCCAAAGAAAGCCACGTTACCGATCAGAATATTATCTTCTGCGGCAAATTGTGCGTCTTTACGCGGGTAAACGATGATTTTACCGCCGGACAAACCTTTGCCGATGTAGTCGTTGGAATCGCCTTCGAGTTCTAAGGTCATGCCTTTGGGGGCAAATGCACCGAAACTTTGACCTGCTGAACCGTTGAATTTCAGGCGAATCGTGTCTTCTGGTAAACCTTCCGCCCCGTATTTACGGGTAACTTCCGAACCAGTAATTGTGCCAGCCACACGGTCAATGTTGCGGATAGCAAATTCAGCCGTTACGGGGGTGGCGTTCTCAATCGCTGCTTGGCAAGCCTTGAGGATTTCACGTTCATCCAAGGATTGCGCAATGCCGTGATCTTGTTCGCGGGTGCAACGGATACCATCGCATTCTTCCAGTTCTGGGCGATAGAGGATTTTACTCATATCGACCATGCTGGCTTTCCAGTGACCTGTTGCTGTGCCTTGACGCAGTTTGTCCACACGCCCAACCATTTCATCAATGGTACGGAAGCCGAGTTTCGCCATGTATTCGCGCAACTCTTCGGCAATGAACATCAGCAAGTTGACGACGTATTGCGGATCACCAGCGTATTTTTTGCGTAATTCAGGGTTTTGCGTCGCAATACCAACCGGGCAGGTATCTTGGTGGCAAACGCGCATCATGACGCAACCTAACGCGACTAATGGCAAAGTGGCAAAGCCGTATTCTTCCGCACCCAACAAAGCAGCAACGGCTACGTCGCGCCCGGTCATTAATTTGCCGTCGGTTTCCAGACGTACACGGCTACGCAGGTTGTTGAGTAACAGCGTTTGGTGAGTTTCTGCTAAGCCCAATTCCCACGGTAAGCCTGCATGTTGCACACTGGTTTTAGGCGAAGCACCCGTACCACCGTCGTAACCGGAGATCAAAATGACATCCGCTTTACCTTTGGCAACACCCGCAGCAATCGTACCAACACCGACTTCGGACACCAGTTTGACGTTAATCCGTGCGCGTTTATT
>CAZJDN010000254.1:0-2008 GCA_964544775.1 uncultured Thiothrix sp. | reverse complement strand
TTGAGCAAGCTGTTACCGTCCAACTTTGCCCCCGGCATGACTAATTTCGCCCCGACCATTGCCGCGGCATAAGGCACACCCCACGCATTCACATGGAACATCGGCACAACGGGCATAATCGCTTCGCGTGCCGATAAGCTCATACTGTCAGGCAAACTAATGGCAAAAGAATGTAATAAGGTGGAACGGTGTGAATACAATGCCCCTTTAGGATCACCCGTTGTACCGGAGGTATAACACAAACTGGAGGGGCTAGATTCATCTAATTCCGGCCAAGTATGTTCAGCGTAACCACCATTAACAAACTCATCATAATCCAAAATACCAGGCAGTAACTTTTCCGCCTCTGCATCTTTACCATCGAGTAACACATAAGTTTTAATGCTGGGCAGTCGATCAACCAACATACTAATAATCGGGAGAAAGGTTTTGTCTAAAAAGAGTATTTTGTCCTGCGCATGATTAATAATATAAACCAGTTGTGCGGGGAATAAACGCGGGTTGATCGTATGACAAATTAAGCCCTGTCCAGAAGTACCGAAATACACTTCCAAATGACGGTGGTTATTCCATGCCAATGTCGCACAGCAATCCCCTTGCGTTAAACCTAATGTTTGTAATTTACTGGCTAACTGCCGAGAACGTTTAGCAATGTTTTTCCAGTTAGTTCGTGTTATATCGCCACTGGTATCGACAGACACAATTTCAGTTTCACCGTGATATTGTTCGGCATGATTTATTAATGAACTGATCAATAATGGCATCGTCATCATTTTCCCACTCATACAACCTCTCCTGCTAATTAGAAAACGACTCTCAATATAGTCTAATCACTAACAAAGAAAAAGGTGATTACCACCTAAATAATCACCTAAACCAGTTGGAGATCAACTTGAAATCTTAAAGATTAAAAAATCACCGTAGCAATGAATTTTTTCAGAATTCTTGCGAGATTGTAACCAATTATTTCAAGGCACTAGCAGATTCCCTAGTTATAAAGCACACAGAATGATTGACATTACTTTTTTCAAAAAAATTTCACACTAATTGCGCTTTATTGCTATTGATTGCGCTTTTTTTATAACAACATTTAAATTACTTCCAATATCATAAATTTATCTTGAGGCTTTCAACACTTTACACCCGTACTAATTCACTTGGAGGAGTGACGCTTATGAACAAGAATATCTTGTTGAGTTCCGCTATTTTAATGGCATTATCAACCACTGTTTATGCTGCTGATCCTGCAACCCCTGAAGAGCCAGAGCAAGTTGCTCCTAAAGTTTATGGTCAATTAAATGTTCATCATGAAAAGTTAAACAACGGTAAAGATTCGGGCACACGGGTTGGGCGTGCATCCATTGGTGTTAAAGGGCCATTGGAATACGGCAATCTGAAAATCAATTACAATGTCGAAGCAGAATTTGCCGATGTTGCTAATACCAATGTCGAGAACGACAACAAAGAAGTTCGTCTGCGTACTGCAATGATTACTGTACCAACTAAATCCGCAGGTACATTTTTAGCAGGCACAGGTTACAGTGGTCAACGCGCCGACTTATACGGTCACTTGGACATTTTTGATAATGTCGAAGTCTATAATCCGAAATCCGGCACTTACAGCATGAGCAGTGGCTTGACGGCGCAATCGCCTTACTCCCCCGGCGTTTTAGCCTATAAAACCCCTGTTTTTAAAGACTTTTATGGTGTTGGCGCACTGGTTTCCGCCAAAGATGACAATGGTAAATCTACCGATGCTAGCCTTGCTCGCATCATTTACAAAAAAGATAAAGTTTTATTAGGTGCTGGCATTACCAATACCAATAAAAGTGCGGTATCAGCAACGGCAACTAAAGACTATGTGCGTACTGCCTTAGCTGCTAGCTATACTGCGGATAAATGGCAAGTAGGTACAACTTACGAAAATAATAAAGACCATCCGACAGGTGACTTTACGGTTTTAGGGGTAGCAGGTGCTTATAAAGTTACACCGAAAGCCAGCGTAAAA
>CAZJDN010000253.1:0-2022 GCA_964544775.1 uncultured Thiothrix sp. | reverse complement strand
ACGACCAAGCCGACACCCACGGGCAACCGTACAAGCAACCCAAGCAAGGATTCGGCTTTGTACCCGCTGGCAGTCGCGCTGCATCCAGTGCCGACCGCAACCGCGCTGCTGTCAAGATGGAAAATGCCATGCCATTACAGCCGACTGTAAGGGGGCGCAAGCAGTCGGGCGCGAACACACAAAAAATGCTTTGAATGCATCAGCTTACGCGCAAGCACTGCAAGCGCGTGTGGGGCAGGAAATCGCTTGTCCGGTATGTGGTAAGCACTTCATAAAGCGTAACGTGCAACACCTGTTTTGCTCACGAAACCGCAAGCCACGGGCAGACGGTCTGAACTGTTCCGACATTTGGCACAATGAGCATAACCCTGAACGAGTTGCTGCACTGAAAGCACTACGACGTAAGCAGGGCTAAACCCAACCCACTACCAAGAGCCGGACACGTTCCGGCTTCTTGCGTTTCTGCCGACCTTATTCGTGGGGTCACGAAAATGGTTAATGCGCGTTTCCAGTGTGATAGCGACTCTTGCCGCACTCTTGCTGTTCTTGTGCAAAGTTGAGCAGGTCGGATTGGATGCGCTCAAAAACGGGCGATTTTGAGCAGTAAGCACGATGTACCAACGAATTACTAATTATCCGTGTGGTTAGTAGTTGGTGTTGTTTGAGTCACGTTTGACCGCTGCTTGAAGGGCGTTTGACTGTCAATTGAATAGCTGGCTTTCATTTGTGGGTGCTGGTTAGTGCTGAACCCGTCAAGGGCGGTTGAATCGTTTTATTGCTCTTGCCAATACCTCAATGCCAAGGAAGTAGGGGGGGCATTGATTCAGGCAAGCACCAAGCGATTCAAGCGGCGTAGCGTACCCTTGTTGGCACGGCATGACACGCGACTAAAGGGAGCGCATAACGCAAGCATTCACGGTGAATATTGAATGCATCCTATTGCAACAGGGTGAGGAGCTACCGCACCGCAACCCTGACTAGGCACGCGCCAATGAGCGTTTAATGTCTTAATGTTGTGACTTGACAGCACAGCAAGAGGTGAATAAACGTCTACCAACGCCAATTGGCAGCGGAAATCCTCGCCAAACGCTTGCAAGCCAAACCAGTCCAATATTGATTGGGTCGGTTATAGTTGTTTCGGCTGTCTACATCCTGAAATCTGAGATTGAAATAGTCCCAATGCGGGACTAATATTAGTGCTATGAGAATCATTGCACTATCTACCTTGAAGCACTTTTGGGAGCAGCATCCTCAGTATGCTGATGCGATTCAGCCGACCTTGGCATGGTATAGGCATACTACAAAAGCCGACTGGCAAGAACCTAGCGACGTAAAGGCAGATTTTGGTAATGCCAGCATCTTGCGGGATGGTCGAGTCGTGTTCAACATTGCAGGAAATAAATACCGCCTAATTGTTTGGATTAACTACCCCTACCGAATTGTGTACGTTCGTTTCATCGGTACACATAGCCAATATGACGCGATAGACGCGCAAACTATCTAAGGCACAACGACATGGATATTAAACCGATTCGTACAGATCAAGATTACCAAGAAACACTAAACACCATTAACAGCTTAATGACTGCAAGCTATGGCACGCCAGAAGGTGATCGCCTTGATATATTGACCACTTTGGTAGAAGCGTGGGAGCGCGAACACTACCCAATGGCACTACCTGACCCAATTGAAGCCATTAAATTTGCAATGGAGCAACGTGGGTTAGAAGTAAAAGACCTCATCCCCATGATTGGGCAATCAAATCGCGTTTACGAAGTGCTCAACCGTAAACGTCCACTAACCCTAAACATGATTAAGCGGTTACATAAAAATCTTGGGATTCCGGCGGAATCACTGCTAGCCGCATAAACTGCATCACCAACACCACAAAGCCGGACACGTTCCGGCTTTGTTGCGTTTACTACTTTTGTTCAACCCTAGTATGCAAATTGTGTGACTAACATAGTGACTAAGAAAAGCGATAAACCAACAGAAATAAAAAAGGGCTACAGTTTTTAAGCT
>CAZJDN010000252.1:0-2026 GCA_964544775.1 uncultured Thiothrix sp. | reverse complement strand
GTAATCCCAATTTATCTTTATATCGCTGTTACAACCCCAGCAAGATAGCACTTAATCCAATGATTTTAAAGTAACTACTAATCAGTGAAAAATTAGTACAGGCTTGTTTTTCTACAACATCAGGCTAAACCTTCCCGCATTGCAGCACTTGCAACGCAGGAAGGAGCAAGGAATTAGTGCGATAGCTGCACTTGGTATCCCGGTTGATTGTGTGGGTGGTTTTGATTGAGGAAGACCGAACGGTCATTTTTCAAAACAATGACTTCAAAATAGGGTTTTATCCGCGCTTCAGAAATACCAAACGCAGTCATGAAAGCAACAAACATGGTTTGCTCTTCTGGCTCTGATTCACCGTCGGAGAACGAAGAATCCAACAAATTAACCAAAATACACATTTTCTGAGCATCGCTTAGCAAGGGCGTTGCTTCTTTGAGGAAGGTATCGAGGGAATTTTTACGGCGGTATTTCAAAGCGTTATCCAACAATTCACGGTTATTCGCACCCACACCAATCGTACCACGCCCGTCATCACTTCCGCCTAAAACGGAAAGTAAATGCCCGATTTCTTCGTTATCCATCTCACCATCAGCCGACATCATGTACAACAATGAAGTGGCAAATGCTAAGTGCGCAGTCATTTGCGTACCTGTTTCACCGCGAAACATATCAAACAATCCCATGTTCACTCCTTCGTGAGGTTCGTCTCTACATAAAACATTCAGTCCGCGAAGCGTAACGAACGGTAGTTTCTTAACCAAGAAAACCCCAGTAGATTACGGTTTGTGCAGTTCAGCAATCAATGCGGAATCCAGCGGAACAGGAATTGCTTTTTCACCATAAACCAAGCCAGTGCCAGTACGCTGGCGTGAATACAGGTATTAACCCAGAAATTGTTGTAACTAGGGAATGGTGTATTAGCAATGGCGAGAATAAAGAAAATATGCACGAAAAATACATACAATGAAGATTGCCCTAACGGAATAAAAAACCAACCCAAGGCTTTATTGAAAGGTTGCCAACAGCGAGTGAGTAATACATACATACTAATAAACAACACAACAACATTAAGCAACCGCCCAATACCTAATTTACTCTTTGTAAAATAATTATTGTTCCAATAGTTAAAAGTATCCGGTGAAATAACATTTAACGAATACCATTCTGGAATGTGCGGCATCGGGTGATTCCACGTAAAAAACAAAAATCCTATCGATAAAACACCACACAAATAAACCAAACGTTTTCCCCATTGGGTAGCAAGAAAAGCCAAGGCTTCTTGCTTATAATATCCAACGACCAAACCGTGTACGTAAATTAATTGCCACGCCAAAATGGGGAAAGCATATTCAAACTGCGCCCCAGTTGGGCGTAAAGACTGAAACGGCGCACCGTAATGAATTGCGTATGCTACCCAACTGATTCCCAACAGTAACTTCAATTGACCTTGGCTGATCATGAAAAAAACCAGTGGCGTAATCAGTATAAACATTACTACATACATACCAATAATTTGAAACTGATGTGGGCCTATTTGCAATAACAAGGCTTTACTTACCACTTCGGAAAGATTGGCATCAAGCGCGGGATACAATTGGTAGACTTGATTAATTGGCGAATCGTAAAATGTGGTAATGGCAGTGCTATCAATCCACGGAATATAGCGAATGCCTGCAACGATTAAAATCATAATCACACTAATGCGGTATAAATCAACTGAACGCTGAATTAAACCCGGCATAACAGCAGCTAACCCTTCGCGCTTTACTTTTTTGCCGTAGACCATTCCCACCACAATCCCTGAGAGAATAACAAAAATCTCGGCGGTTGAAATTAACCCTACGCGCTCCCAGCCGATATACATCAAAGCAGAAACGTACTCAAAGTGGCTAGCAAATAACAGCGGAATAACGAATCCACGCATAAAATCAAGGCGTAAGTCACGAGTTGCACCTGTTTCGGGATAGACCCAATGGTCGGGAATCAAGTCAACAAAGCAACGGAACAGACTGGGGCTTACTGCATTCAT
>CAZJDN010000251.1:0-2036 GCA_964544775.1 uncultured Thiothrix sp. | reverse complement strand
GAAACCGTAGTGCCGTGCCTTCGTGACGAACGGCGCATCGGGCACACCGTCGAAATAAACAGTTCCAGTTGTCACCGTCTTGGCGCTTGCCGAGTAAGTCAGCGTAAAGTTTCCGTCATAGCCTGCGCTGTTGGTAATGGAAATGTCGTACTTTTCCCATGCGCCATTTGCCGCACTGGATGCCGTGAAAACCACAGGCGTTGCACCGAGTCCAGACAGAGTAACAGTCGGCGCGTTGTAGTCGTTTGAGTTGTAGAACGCAGTGTCAAAGCGAACATACCCAACAACACGGATAGCCTGACCATTAGCGCAGGGGATTGACTGCTCCTTGACTACCGCTTTTTCGGTTGTGTGGTGAGCAATCGCAACAGATGACGTACTGCGGTAATCAACAGAGTTGTTGCGCTTGACGTTACCAGCAGAATAATAAGTTTCCTGCTGCGTCGTGTCCAGATCCTTGTCGACATAATCGACGCGCAAACTGTCACCCTGCGGGGCAAGGTTTGCCGATGTGTCAGGGATTGAAACAGCAGAATTTACCTTGCAACGAACAATACGTGTCAAAACGTCAGCGTAAGTACCGCCAGCAAATCTGAACCACTTGTCGCCGCTTGTTGCCTTCCAGCCGTAGGTTTTTCCAACGTCGCAGTCATAAAAAAACGCGCCTCCAAGCAATGTTGCTCTGCCAGATATGCGCCAGTTGCGAATCGTTGCCAGTCCGGGAAAAGCATGGCCTCCGCTTCTGAACGTCGCCCAATTATTGCTGTGCGTTAGATACGCGCTATTTGATGCATCGTTGAATGTGGATAACGCCATCCAACTGTTATTTACAACAACTCTCCCGTAGCCGTAATGAAGTTGCCCTTTTGTGTAAAGTGCGCATCCATCTAAAGTCGTTGGCTTCTGCGTGCCAACGTTCATAAAACTAGCGGTAGAAACATCATTTCTGACAGCGCAGTTCGTCAGCGTGATCCCGTAGTTGGTATAGACACCGGCCAGCGGAGAGGCTACTGAAGAGTTGAACATACCTACGTTTACAGAACTGCCACCCAAAGACAAAAGCGCAGCATCCTTGAAAATGTACCAGTAGCCATTGGTTGCTGCGGTTGACAGCGAGCCAGCAAATTGCGTACTGAGTTGCGCCGTCTGCCCTGATACCTCGTTGAAACTTTTCAGTATGACGTTTGCTGACAGGTTCATTACTGGCGAACCGGCTTTGTGCAGATAAGTCGGCGCAGCGTTGAGCGTGACAAGCGCAGGATTACCACCGTCAATAGACGACACTGTACGCAACTCGCACTCGTCCACAGACGAGTTGTTCGTGGTGTTCATCAAGCCAACCTGATCGCCAACCTTCCAGCCATGCGAGGCACTTGATAGCGTGATCGTTGCGCTTCCGGTAGTTGCATCAGACGCCAGATCAACCCCACGAACACGCCCCGCCGCGCCGACAAACGTCCATCTGGTGAAATTACCTGCGCCAATTGTCGGGATTCGTTGCTGCAACCCTGTGCGAATCGCCGGAGTCGTCGCCTTGTTCAGTTGAAGCGTTGCTGTTACGCCGTCTGGTATAGGGTCTGCTTCTGTGCCGTAGTCAATGCCGTGTGTGGCGAAATCAACGAAAATCAGACCTTTGACAGTGAGGTTTGAATTAACCGAGCGCGATGCTTTGAGCGTTCCTGAAACCGATACCGCAGCCGTTCCAATCGTCGCGGTTACGTTGTCATCGCCCCATGTGAATGTCCCATCCACCGTCACCACATGACCGGATGCAATGATTACCTTATCGCCCTCAACTGGAACAACCCCGCCCACCCATGTGGAAGTGGCAGATGCGAGGCCAGAGCCTGCTGATGTGATCGTTGCCATTTAGCGGTACTCCTTCGCGTTCTGTACGCCTTCCATCTCGCTCACGTAAGCCTTGGCGCAGTGCATGTAGCGTTTGGTTTGCCATTAAACCTAACCTTTAACCCCGTCGAAATGCACCCCCATCAGGCGTCGTGCATTCAAAAAATACGCCATGTGCCCCGACCGCA
>CAZJDN010000250.1:0-2053 GCA_964544775.1 uncultured Thiothrix sp. | reverse complement strand
CTATTTCCTGACATAGCGCGGATTGTAGCAGTAATTCAAAAACCTTAGCAGTAGTCTTGCAATGCATATTTATTGATCATTGGCGTATGATGCTATAAACTTGCGCTCGTCATTATAAAAATAATTGCTAGATTACTTCGACGCAAAAGCCCGATAAGAGGGATGCCCGTTCCCTCTCTTTTTTGCGTTTTAGACCTATTTGAATGGCTATGTTTTTATAATGACCGCGAGGAGGAAGACGCGCCGCGCTTCCCTAGACGTTGGCGTTGCATTCCAAAACAGGGGGAAAGAAAGCCGGACATTGTGTGTTCGGCTTTTCTTTATAACGGGAATTAAGCGAGCGTTTCATTGTCATAAATTACAGTAAAAATAATACATTTGGGGACTTAGCCATGAAAGAATGCAAAAAGCATCAATTGGCGGCTGTAGCAATGGGTATCGGGGCTGGTGCATCCGTTGCAACACTTTTGCCGACACAGGACTGGGCAGTGATTGGCATTACCGCGCTCAGTGGTTATGCGGGAACTTTATTACCGGACATCGATGATCAAAACTCCAGTAATTTTCACATTATTCGCTTTTTAACCAAAGTCGCGGCGTTTATTGTACCGGGAATCCAATTTTTTTATCGACCAACGGACTTGCTGCTGGCAATTCCGGTCGCGCTCTTTATGGTATCGCGCTTTTGGGATGTCTTACGTCAAGTCACCAATCGGGGCGGTGGTACGCATTCGGTACTGGCTGCGGTGTGTTTGTCTTTGTGCGTAACGTGGATTGCGTATTTAACCGCTGGTTATCTGGTAGCAATACCGTCGTTTCTTGCTGCTAGTGTAGGCTATGTCGTGCATTTGTTGTTGGACGATTTAACGCGCGGAATCCCCCCCAGTAATACAACGCATAAAATGAATTCCGCTCTGACGATTTGGGGAACAGGTGGAAAAGCTGTTGAATTATACGGGCTATTAACCATCGGTCTTGTTTGTGCTGCCGCACTGTGGGGCATTTAAAGCCGTGTAGCCCAGCACAATCATGGCTGGGCTAGGTTTGTACTTAAGGAAGATTACGACTGTTGCTCATTTGCCGCAATTTCAGCGTGAACTTTCGCCATATCCACACCGCGTACTTGCGTAATCACTTGTTCCAACTGCCCTTCGCTGAGCATTCCCGGTTGTGCAAACAGGATCACTTGCTCACGGAAAATCATTAAGGTAGGGATAGAACGGATTTGAAAATGCGCTGAAAGCTCTTGCTCTTCTTCGGTGTTAATTTTCGCAAATACAATGTCAGGGTGGTTTTCAGAAACTTTTTCGTAAATCGGCGCGAAAGAACGGCAAGGACCACACCACGGTGCCCAGAAATCCACAATCACGATCTCGTTAGTAGTAATGGTTTCCTCAAAACTTTGCGAGGTAATATCTTCAGTTGCCATAGCAATTCCTTATATAAAAATTAATTCGGCTCACCGCCCCAACGCGGCATTAGGGTTTGTGGAATATCTAAATGATCCAACACCCGCGCGACCATAAAATCCACTAACTGCTGTATAGACTGTGGGCGGTTATAAAAACCCGGATTCGCAGGCATGATAATACCCCCCATGCGTGCCAGTTTCAGCATATTTTCCAGATGTATCTCGGAAAATGGTGTTTCGCGCACGACCAAGATCAACTTTTTGCGCTCTTTCAATGCCACATCGGCAGCACGTTCGATCAAATTACGGCTGCTACCACACGCAATCGCAGAAAGCGTTCCGGTAGTGCAAGGGCAAACCACCGTCGCATCCGCCACTCCGCTCCCACTGGCAATCGGGGCCATCCATTGTTCGCGCTCGAAGACTTGTAACTGTTCCGGCTTTGCGCCGTACAGCTCGCTAAAATACGCTTGAATCTCGCTGGCACGCGACGGCAAACGGTGGTCGGTTTCCATGTTCACCACCACTTGCGCGGGGCGCGATAGCAACAAATACACCCGGCAGTTACTTTGTAACAAGCATTCCAGCAAGCGCAAACCGTATTGCGCACCCGATGCCCCCGTCATAATCAGCGTAATGGTT
>CAZJDN010000249.1:0-2055 GCA_964544775.1 uncultured Thiothrix sp. | reverse complement strand
ACAAATACTGCGACCAGTCGTGGTAATCCGCCCCGAAGACGAAGAAATACGGGTTGAGTAATGATGCTTGGGTGTTGTAACGCAGCGGTTGCCCGTCAGTACGCAAGAAGTGTCCCCCCGCTTCTT
Source organism: uncultured Thiothrix sp. (assembly GCA_964544775.1). Taxonomy (GTDB): domain Bacteria; phylum Pseudomonadota; class Gammaproteobacteria; order Thiotrichales; family Thiotrichaceae; genus Thiothrix. The sequence goes on along the minus strand of CAZJDN010000249.1, from coordinate 1,929 downwards.
CAACGATAATTTGTGCGGCGGCAGTATCCCATTCCGAAGTTAACCCCAAACGTGGGTACAAATCGGCTGAACCTTCCGCCACCAAACAGGCTTTCAGAATACTGCCTAAGACGATGTAGTCGTGTACGCCGACTCGCGCTAGAAACGCAGGCATTTGTGGGTCGCGGTGCGATTTACTGCCAACGATTTTCAGCGGCGTAGTCGTGTGGCGAGCTTTAATCGGAGTAATGGCTTCCCCCACTTGTTTAAATGCGCCATTGCCTTGGCTGGCAAACCACGTTTCACCCCAAGCAGGAGCGTGGACTACGCCTAAAATCGGTATATTTTCGTGCACTAACGCAATCAGAATACTGAATTCGCCGTTTCGCTTGACGAACTCGCGCGTGCCATCCAACGGGTCGACCAGCCAATATGTCTGCCATTGGCTACGTTCGCTAAAGGGAATTTCCCCAGCGGATTCTTCCGACAATACGGGATACTGCGGAGTTAAAGCCGATAATGCCGCTACAATGTGCTGATGGGATGCCAAATCAGCCGCCGTCAATGGGGAATCATCGGTTTTGTATTCCACCGCAAAATCAGCAGCTTGGTATACCGCCATAATCTTTTGCCCTGCTGCATAGGCAATCGCCACCGCAGCCGTTGTCAATGCAGGTAAATCCATCGCGTATTCCTTAACGTTGACGTAACCAATCTTGCGCAAGATACAGTGCCAATAAACTGCGCCCTTCGGTGAAATCCTCCCGCGCAAGTAGCGCATCGACGGCGGATAATTTCCACGGTACGACTTCGAGCGGTTCGGGTTCATCACCGCTTAAACGTTGCGGGTATAAATCGCGTGCCAGCAACAGATTCGTTTGATGCTGCATGTAGCTAGGCGACAACGTAACACTGCGTAAGAAATGCAATTCACGCGCTGCATAGCCCACTTCTTCCATAATTTCCCGGTTAGCAGCGGTGAAAATGTCTTCGCCGTGTTCCACATGCCCTTTGGGAAAAGCGAGTTCGTAACGTTCTGTTCCTACCGAATACTCACGGATCAGCAACAGCGTATCGTCGTTTAACACAGGCACAATCAGTACCGCGCCATTGCCGCGACTGGCAAGCCGCTCGTAAACCCGCTGTTCACCGTTGCTAAATTCCAGATGCACGGCTTCCACATGGAACAAACGGCTGCTGGCAACCGCGTTGATTTGGTGTATGGTTGGTAATTTAGACATGTAGCGATCCTACCACGATGAGTCTGACACAAAGCGATTTACTTGCCCCCATTCCGTTAGCGTGGGACGACATTCAAACCGTATTTCTGGATATGGATGGTACGCTGCTTGACCTCCATTTTGATAACCATTTTTGGCTGGAACATTTACCCCAACGCTTAGCCCAACAACGCAATGCAACGCCAGAGGAAATCCGCGCCTACTTATTGCAACGTTACAGCGTTATGGAAGGCTCGTTGGAATGGTATTGCCTCGATTACTGGCAACAGCATTTAGGCACGGATTTAGTCGCCCTGAAACACGAAATCGCGGACCGGATTGCGATTCGCACCCACGTTGAAAGTTTTTTAACATCCCTGCACACACGCGGCAAACGGGTAGTGTTACTCACGAACGCGCATCAAAAAAGCGTCGGTTTGAAATTCGGCTACGTGGCATTGGAACACTACTTTGATCGCGTTATCACCTCGCATTCCTTGGGTTTGCCTAAAGAACACCCGCAATTCTGGGCAAAACTCGCCAGTGTGGAAGTGTATCAACCCGAACATACGCTTTTCATCGACGATAATCTGCACGTATTACGCGCGGCGAAAACGCAAGGTGTGCGTTATTTGCTCGCCATCCACCAACCGGATTCACAGCAAACCCCAAAAGATACGCAAGAATTTACCCCCGTTGTCTGCTACACCCAACTAATGGACAGCACTAG
>CAZJDN010000248.1:0-2057 GCA_964544775.1 uncultured Thiothrix sp. | reverse complement strand
TAAACCTTCAGAAACGTGTGAGCGTTTGGTGTAGTCTTGGTAAGCTGGCAGTGCTACCGCAGCCAAGATACCGATAATGGCAACTACGATCATTAACTCGATCAAAGTAAAGCCTTTTTGGACTTTTGCTTTCATGCTCATTGATAAAACTCCTTGTTATTAGGATTTAGTTGGGATTCTTAAAAGGTCAGTAAATAAAATCGTCTGACACACACCGTTGTGCAGGATGTATGCCAACGCACTTTTTTAGTTAAAAGGCAGTTTTAGACAGATAATCGGTGTTTTTGTAAAAGCTAATTGTCAGCACTGTGTCAGCTTGTGACAGTCTGGCAGGCAATGTCAGGTAAGAAGGTACGCTGGCAGGCAATGTCAAGGTAGAATACGCGCATCGAATTAGGAGCTGTCAGCGTGAACAAAGAAGATCGTCGGGTTGGTGCACACCATTTCAATAAATTACGGAAAAGAATTCGTGCCAATGTGGGCAAGGCAATCGTCGATTACAACATGATCGAAGACGGTGATGTCATCATGGCGTGCGTGAGTGGTGGCAAAGATTCCCACGTATTAGTCGACATCCTGTTACAGCTTCAAAAAATTGCCCCCATTGATTTTAAGGTGGTGGCGGTGAACTTGGATCAAAAACAACCCGGGTTCCCCGAACACGTTTTACCAGCCTACTTTGAGCGTCTCGGTATTGATTATTACATCATCGATAAAGACACCTATTCGGTAGTGAAAGCCAAAGTTCCCGAAGGGAAAACGACCTGCTCATTGTGTTCGCGGTTGCGACGCGGAACTTTGTATGCCTTTGCTGAACGTATTGGTGCGACCAAAGTGGCGTTAGGGCATCACATGGATGATATGGTGGAAACTTTATTCCTCAATCTGTTTTTCGGTGGCGGATTAAAAGCCATGCCCCCCAAGTTGTTAAGTGATGACAAGCGCAATATTGTGATTCGCCCTTTGGCTTATTGCCGTGAAAAAGATTTACAGCTTTATGCCGAGTTGTGTGATTTTCCGATTATTCCGTGCAATTTGTGCGGTTCACAAGAAAATTTACAGCGGCAAAACGTGAAGGAAATGCTGCAAACGTGGGATAAGCAATCACCGGGCAGGGTAGAACATGTATTCCACGCGCTGAAAAATGTTTCTCCGAGCCAATTATGCGATACGAAATTATTCAATTTTACCGATTTAGCCATTAACCGTGAGGGCGAGCCGCGTCCTTATGATTTTGATGAGGCGGAAGTGTCAGCCAGTAATTTAGCACAGGAAGTAAAGATTCCTTTTAACCGTGCTTCCTTACAAGTTGGTCTATGGCAAAAAGAATCCTGATGTCAGCACTTTGGTATTCATTGTGCGTAATGACCCTAGGGCGATTACCTGCTTCGGCGAGGGTTGATAATCGTTATTTATGTAAAAATAACCTAGCTATTGCCGTATTTTGATTGTTTTTTGGTATTGATATATCCCTATGTAATTATAGGGGTTATTGGGTTTTCTTGGTTTGTGTAATTTATGTTAAGTAATTTTGGCAGGGATGGTAATAGTGATGAATCTTCTGCCTAATAACGCAAGAAAGTAGTTAATACCTTTTTTACCCTTAATTTGTGCTGTGCAATAAAATAGCTAAAGTGTCGACAATTTTAGGTTTTTTCACCCGTCCGGCTGGACAGGAACGTGTTATTGTATGAATATATACCCAGAACAACGATGTCACAGTTCTGTGGCACTACAGTCTGTAGAGAGAGAGTTACCCGACTAGATTGAGGAGTCTAAAATAATGTCCGATGTGAAAATCTACCCAGTTCCAGCCGAATTTGCAGCACAAGCGAACGTTAATGCTGAGCAATACGCTGCAATGTATAAGCAATCTGTCGAAGACCCTGATGGTTTCTGGGGTGAGCAAGCGCAACAATACCTGACTTGGAGCAAACCTTGGAGCAAGGTATCCGATTGGAGCTTTGGTGCTGATGACCTGCACATTAACTGGTTCGTTGATGGCGAATTAAACGTTGCTTACAACTGTTTGGATCGCCACTTGGAAACCCGTGGGG
>CAZJDN010000247.1:0-2063 GCA_964544775.1 uncultured Thiothrix sp. | reverse complement strand
ATGTTATGGCGGATGGCCGTTTAAACGTCGTTTTATGTTGGCACATGCACCAACCTTGGTACCGTGATGGGTTGGATGGTGCTTACCGTTTGCCGTGGGTTTACCTGCATGGCATAAAAGATTACAGCGATATGGCAGCACACTTGGAAAATAATCCCAAGATGCCCGTCGTCGTGAATTTTGCTCCAGTTTTATTGGAACAGATTGACGATTATACCCGCCAATTGGGAGCATTTTTGCGCGACGGTACGCCATTGCAAGACCACTTGCTGAATCTTTTGGCGGGTTTGGAGGCAATTCCCAGCGATAAGGAAGCAAGGGCGGAATTGATCCTTGAATGCCAACGCTGTCACGCGCCACAAATGATTCACCCGCACGCCCCATTCCAGCGTTTATTGCGTATGGTGGGGGCAACTGACGAAACGGGGGTGGGGAAACAGCGTTTCCGTTACCCGTTGAGTTACCTCAGTGAACAATATTTCATTGATTTGCTGATGTGGTATCACTTGGCATGGTTGGGGCAATCGTTACAGGATTTGCCGAACGTGCAACGCTTAATGGCGCAATGCGGGGAGTTTACCCTTGCAGATCGGCGGGCATTGTTAGCGATTATCCACGATTGCTTGGCAGGGTTAATTCCACGCTACCGTAAATTAGCGGAACGGGGGCTGGTGGAATTGTCCATGACACCGTACATGCACCCGATTGTGCCGCTATTAAACGACTTCCACAACATGCGTTGTTCCTTGCCGGATGCCCCTGCACCGCAAGCCAGCCATTATCCGGGTGGCGTGGAACGTTCGCGCTGGCATTTGGCGCGCGGGATTGCCGTTTTCGAGCACTATTTTGGCATGAAGCCGCAAGGTGTGTGGTTGTCCGAAGGCGGTGTCAGTGCTGATGCGGTGCAATTATTGGATGAACTCGGCATTCGTTGGACGGCTTCCGGTGAAGGCGTGTGGCGGAATAGTTGCCGCGCATCGGGTTACAACGGCGAAGACGAATCCAGCAAACGCAGCCTGTTCATGCCCTATCAATTGCCCGACAGTCAAGTGCGTTTGTTCTTCCGTGATGATGGTTTATCCGACTTGATTGGCTTTAAGTACAGCAATTGGCATGCGCGTGATGCGGTAGGTGATTTCGTACAACATTTGGAAAACATTGCAGTTTTCCTCAATCACAATGCGCCACAACAAGTCGTTTCGATCATTCTGGATGGGGAAAATGCGTGGGAATATTACCCGAAAAATGGCGCGTATTTCCTCGATGCGTTGTATACCGCGCTGACTCATTCTGACCAGATTAAAGTCACAACCTTTGCCCAAGCCAGCCAGTTACCAGCGCGTCATTTGCCGACGTTGTGTGCGGGGAGTTGGGTTTACGGTTCGTTTTCAACGTGGATTGGTTCAACCGACAAAAATCGCGGTTGGGATTACCTCGTTGCTGCCAAACAGGTGTTTGATTCGGTTATGGCGGCTGGCACATTAACCACCGCACAACAAGAACTGGCAAGCCGCCAGTTAGGGGTGTGCGAAGGTTCGGATTGGTTTTGGTGGTTTGGCGATTACAACCCGTCGGATAGCGTGCGCGATTTCGAGCAGTTGTACCGTCGTCAATTGCGCAAACTGTACGAATTATTGCAGGTTGAAGCCCCCGATTATTTGCATCAAACCCTGTCACAAGGCGGTGGCGGTGCGGAAAATGCTGGAACGATGCGTAGGAATGTAGCATGAGTAGTACTTTAGCTGGGGTCGGGCGTAGTGCTGGGGTGTTACTGCATCCGACCTCTTTGCCTTCTGGAAAGATCGATGCCGATGCGTATCGGTTTGTCGATTGGTTAGCCCAAGCGGGTTTTTGCGTGTGGCAAATGTTGCCATTGGGCGTGCCATTAATGGGGCGTTCGCCGTATCAATGTGCGTCGGCTTTTGCGGTGAATCCTACACTTTTTGTGTTGGGAAACCCCTCCCCGACCCTCCCCTTGTCAGGGGAGGGAGAATCAGTCTCTTATTCTAGTTCCTCCCCTGATAAGGGGAGGTTAGGTGGGGTTTCTTTCGACGATTGGTACG
>CAZJDN010000246.1:0-2067 GCA_964544775.1 uncultured Thiothrix sp. | reverse complement strand
TGCCGACATTAGGTCGCCCGACAATCGCGACGTAGCCACAACGTTGTGTCATTTTGCCATTACCTGTTGGAATGCAAGCCCTGCGGCTTCTTGTTCAGCTTTGCGCCGACTGCTAGCCGTGCCTTGGGTACGAATATTCAATTTCGGAATCACGCATTCCGCTGTAAACGTCTGCCGATGCGCTTCACCCTGCACTTCGATCAGATTGTATTCGGGTATCTCGTGTCCGCGTGATTGCAAGAATTCTTGTAAACGGCTTTTGGGGTCTTTTAAATCATCTTCAGAAGGTAAATTCTGCAAGCGTTCGCCATACGCCGTTAACACGAACTGGTAAGCTGCATCCATCCCCTGTTCTAGGTAAATACAGCCAATCAACGCCTCGAATGCATCTGCCAAAATCGACTTACGCCGGAAACCGCCGCTTTTCAGTTCCCCTGGACCTAAGCGCAAAAAGTCGCCCAAGGCAAACTCGGCAGAAATACCTGCCAAGGCATTTTCATTCACAAGGGATGCACGTAAGCGACTTAAATACCCTTCACTGGCGCGGGGAATCTTTTTGTAAAGCTCCGTGGTGATAATTAGCCCAAGCACGCTATCACCAAGAAACTCCATGCGTTCGTTGTGTTTACCATCCGCGCTGCGGTGGGTAATGGCACGCACGAAATTGTCCGTTGCCATTAAGTCGCTACCCAGTAGCTTTTTTAGTTTGCTCAAGAATCTCCCGCTCCAACTTTACCCAATTCGACGGAATAGTCGAAGGTTGTCAAAAAATCAATGTTTGCCAGCCAATGCTTGCGTGCTTCGTAGTGTACTACAAGTGAACGGGCATTTGCTTTGCCCGGAATTTGTTCCAGCGAAAAAGCATCCGCACTCAATGTATACAGACCGTTGACGTTTAAATAATCGTCCACTTTGTTTTTCACTTGCAACTTACTGGCTTGCAGCATGGTAGCATCCATTGCGATTTTATCCGCCAATGAACGCACGGCATAAAACTCCAAATACAAGGGAATCAATTTTATCGCCGTTACCAACATAAAGATAACGATACCTGCGGTTGCCATCCAAGAAAAGAATGTTGCGCCTTTTTGCTTATGCATGATTGCATACCTTTATTGTTATGATTAATGGTTATGTTTTGCGCTACCCCGCTCCTGACACGAGCGAGGTAGTCGTGTTCACTAGGTTAAAACCTCAGTGGATAGCTGTCCCGATGCGTGACGGTTTCAAACCATCTGTGCCTAAACCGTAATGCATCCACACAAAGTTGGCTTTACCGACTAAATTGTCTTCAGGAACGAAGCCCCAGAAACGGCTATCATTACTCATGTCGCGGTTGTCGCCCATGACGAAATATTTACCTTCTGGAACAGTCACTGAACCTTGCGGAGCCACCGTTGCTGCTACGGTCAGAATATCATGCTTAACTCCTAACAAATCTTCAGCCTGACGAGTGGTATTGTGTTTGCCATTATTTTGATCCAGTGCAATGTAATCACCCGTGGGTACATGACTCAGCGTTACTCCGTTAATGCGTAACTCTTTATCATTCCACTCAATCACATCCCCCGGTAAACCGATTAAACGCTTGATGTAATCGACTTTTGGGTTTTCAGGGTAACGAAACACCACCACATCACCCCGCTGCGGTTTACCCAGTTCCAGCACTTTCGTGTGCAATACAGGCAAACGCACACCGTAAGCAAACTTGTTGACGAGAATAAAATCACCGATTTCCAATGTCGGTAACATAGACCCTGATGGAATGCGAAACGGCTCGGCTAAAAATGAGCGTAAAACCAACACCGCTAGTAGCACGGGAAAAAATGAACGGGCGTATTCTACTAATACAGGTTCTTCTGCCGCTATGGCTGATTTACCAACGAATAACGCATACAGCAACCAAATGACACCCGTAATTAGGGTTGCACCCACTAATATCAGTTCTAAATCAAAGTCCATGCCTTAATCCTTAACAGTGCGATTACTTATCGCCAACTTTTAATACCGCGAGGAAGGCTTCTTGTGGAATTTCCACGCTGCCGACCTGCTTCATGCGTTTTTTAC
>CAZJDN010000245.1:0-2072 GCA_964544775.1 uncultured Thiothrix sp. | reverse complement strand
TCATGCTGCACCCCCGTCGTGTGGGTAAGCGGCTTGTTCTAGCTGCTTTTCAAGGGCTTTTTGCTGTTCGATTAGGTCATACAGTTGGTTTACGACCAGCATTAAGGTATCGGCTGCGCTGTCGGTTTCATCTTGCCCTAAATCGGTCAAAGCAAGGCGGGTGATATTGGTTAGGGCGTAAAGCTGTTTTAAGGTGTGCATTAGGTTGACCTGCGCACGGTAGGCGTTCTCGGCTTCGCGTTGGGGTTTCCCTTCCTTCACTGCACGGATGAAAGCCACAATCTGCGGGTAATCTTCTGTAGATACGCCTTCCAGTAATACGCTGAGTTCTTCGCGGCTAATGTTCATACTGCACCGCCTTCAACACTGGTCAGCGTGTTTAACCATGCGTGCAGGTCTGCCCATTTGTAGCCGACACGCCCCGCGCCTCGGTCAATGCGTTGGGGGAAACGTCCGTCACGTTCCATTTTGATCAAGGTAGTACGGGAACGGACACCCGCGAATAGGAGTGCGTCTTTCACACTCGCCATACCAGTAGCGGGGAAGATGAGGGTAGTGGGTGTCATTTTGCACCCCCGAAGACTTTGGCAATAAAGGCGGTAGCTTCGTCAAGGGTGAGGAAGTCGGCAGTTTCGAGGTTTACACCGTGCTTGGTTTGGCGGTGGTAGGCTACGTCCACGAAGTCACAGCGTTTAGCGGTGTTATGGGTGGTTTCTTGGTGATAGCCGGGGACAATCCACGCCACAGGGCTAGCGTTTAGGTAAGCAGTAATGCCTGTTTCACTGGCAATGAATTGGATGCTGCATGGCTTGCGTTTGCGTGGGGTGCTGGAATGGGAAGGTTTATCCGCAGACAACAGGCGTGCGAGTGCCTGCAACGGATTCAGGGCGTGATTGCCCACAAAGGATGCGTTCATCGTTTCGTACTCACAAGATTTTTACATTGGGCAAAAGCTGCCGGGTACTGTAATCGCTCTTGTGGAAACGACGCGCTTATTACGGATTTTCACCGTGTTGTAGTCCACGCATACCCGGCTTTACCGTTGTTGCGCATTCTACAGGCGAAAAAAAACCGCCGTTGCGTTTCGGGCGGTGTTGCCGCCACAAGCAGGGTATTACAGTCCCAGAATGTTTTGCAGTTACAGCCGTTAATGGGCTGCGCGTTTAAGATAACGCCAGATTGCAAATGAACGCAAGCGGATTTTCACGGAAGCTGGTCAAGATTGGGTAACAATGGCGGTAACTAAGCCATTATTACAGGCGTTTTAGCACTTTGTTAACATCTTGCTCTATTTGCTGATCCCATGCATCAATTGGTGGTAGATTATATTTCATACGTAGATACCCCATGAAATCCAGCACCTCTTTTAGCAGGGCTTCAGGCATGTTTTTAGCTTGTTCAGTCAGCATTTCTGCTGTTGTTGTCGCACTCATTAAATAATCCTCAGTGTCTTTACCATTAATTCTAGGCAGTTTGCGGCATAGCTGCCAGCACCCGCGCTGCATGGTCACGTTCGGCTTGGGTGATTTCCCCCGCGTCTGTACCGTCCAGATTGTTGCGCACGCCCCCACGCCCAACGTTCAGCAAATAGGTGCGGTTGTGGGTGTGGTAATGCAGTAACTTGTTCACCACCCGCTTGCTACTGGAAAAGTGCAAATCATTGATATGGCGGAATAGTTGCTTCTCAACCCCCAATGCTAGCGGCAAATGCTCACGCCAAACGGTGAAATTGTTCAGCGAGTCGTTTAGTTCCCTTGCGCGTAAATCGCTTGGCGGTGGTTGCTTAGGCTTAGGTGGCTGGCGTGGCTTCTTATGGCGGTTGGGTTTGGGCTTGTTAGGTTTGGCGGGTTTGGGGGAATAGGTTCTTTTTGGTGCTACCGCTGCCGCTACATTCGGCAATTGATCACGGGTAATGATGCGCTTACCTGTGCGTGAAAACGTCTTAGGCGCGGTATTGTCGCCCGTAGGCGTGGCTGTCGAGGCTGGTTTGCGCGTAATGGTTAAGGTCTTACGCGGCTTATCGGTTGGTTCTGTCATGGGTTACTCGCGGCAATAATGGCAAGGTTTTCCCC
>CAZJDN010000244.1:0-2078 GCA_964544775.1 uncultured Thiothrix sp. | reverse complement strand
CCTACTAACCATTCGGTGAAAAACGGTAGCCTGCACCGCGCACAGTTTGGATGTATTGGTCGTAGCCGTAAGGGGCGAGCGTTTTACGTAAGCGCAAGATATGGACATCCACGGTACGCTCTTCCACATACACATTACGTCCCCAAGCATTGTCTAGCAGTTGTTCACGGCTATACACGCGATCTGGGTGTTGCATAAAGAATTTCAGCAGGCGGAATTCCGTCGGACCAAATTCCAATTCGGTGCCATTAGCGGTTACACGGTAACTGAGTGTGTCTAGGGTTAAGCCCTCGAAGCTGAGGTTTTCGCTGGAGGAGGTTTGGCGTGAACGGCGTAATACGGCTTGAATACGGGCAACTAATTCAGCAGGGGAAAATGGCTTGCTGATGTAGTCGTCAACGCCCGCGTGAAAGCCCGAAATCCGGTCATTTTCCTCGTCTCTGGCGGTCAGCATGATGACAGGAATATCTTGGGTTTGCACATCGCGTTGGAGACGTTTGACCAATTCAATGCCGCTAATGCCCGGTAACATCCAATCCATCAGAATTAATTCCGGGCGTTTGCGGTTAATTTCGCTGTAGGCTTGTGCGGCGTTTTCGGCTTCGTGTAATTCAAAACCTGCGCGACCTAATACCACGCCGACCATTTTGCGGATCGGCTGTTCGTCTTCGACAATCAGAATTGTGCTCATGTTAAACCTGCATGAATTCCCTTTTACGCAGGCATTTAAACCTAAGATTGTGTCAGTTTAATGACGCACAAGCCTTTTTACGGCGAATGGTTTTTTAGGCGTATTGCATCCGTGCGCACACGTTTGCGTGTAATTCTGCACTTGCAGCGGCTAAAACGGTGGTGGTTGCAAGGTTCAATGGTAGCCCCGCAAGGTCAGTAAATTTACCACCTGCTTCGTTTACAATGACGGAAAGTGCCGCAACATCAAGGATATTGACATCCGACTCCATCACCAAGTCCACTTTGCCAGCGGCGAGTAAGTGATAGTGCAAGAAATCACCGTATCCACGAACCCGCTGCACTTCTTGGATGATTTTGCCCGTTTCTTGCCATTGCGTTGCTTTGCTTGCCAAAGTAGCGATATTGCCTAAAGACAACGCCGCTTGTGCAACGCTGGTGTAACCGCTGGTTTGAACACGTTGGTTATTCAAAAACGCGCCTTGCCCTTTTTCTGCATACGCCATTTCGCCAAATAAGGGAGCGTTGGATACCCCTAAGATTAATTCGTTGCCATGCATGAGGGCGATTTGGGTGGAAAAGAAGGGGTAGCGACGTACAAAGGCTTTCGTACCATCAATGGGGTCAATCAGCCAATTGTATTCCGCATCAGGGTTTACTTTACCCGTTTCTTCGCCGTAGAAACCGTGTGTGGGGAATGCGTCTAAAATAATCGCTTTAATCGCTTTTTCCGCTTCAATATCGGCAACTGTTACGGGGGATTGATCGGCTTTGAGTTGGACTTCGACTGTCCCTGCGTAATAGCGGTGAATGATTTCTTCTGCGGCACGCGCAGCATTAATGGCTGTTTGTAAGAACAGGCTGTGGCTCATGATGTTCGTCCGGTCATCGAAAAAGGCACACATTCAGCAGTAAAGCTGAAGGTATGTCAAGTAGCGGTTAACCCACGCGAACAATCAGTGGCGGTAGTTGGCTAAATTGTTCGGGCGTTGCAGTAAATTAATAGCAAGCTCTTGAAGTTGTAGAAACTTATCGCTTTCTAACATCCGTAGGTACAGATGCGAGCCAAGTAATTGGGCTATCCGCTTGTACGCAAGAATGTAGGGGTCATCTGCTGCAACGTCTTGAATAGCCGTTATTCTTTCGTGTGGTAATGCAGCGGGGAATATTTTGGCTTTGGGGATGGCGGCAAACGCAGGGCTAGCGGCAAATACGCCCAAGCAAACTGCGGTGGTGGTTAGTTTTTTTGTGATGGTCATTAATTTCCCACTCTATTTTGTTGTACGAACCAATCTGGTAAGCGTAGTACAACAAAAGGTGCTTTGAGTGGGAAATCAGTAAGTTATCCGATAAGCGGTATTTTAATCGCGGTAACGGCGGGTAATATC
>CAZJDN010000243.1:0-2185 GCA_964544775.1 uncultured Thiothrix sp. | reverse complement strand
ATGTGCCGTACAGGGCAATGGTTTGCTTTCCAACACACTTCGATCAAGCCAGATGTCATGACCTTGGCGAAAGCCTTGGGCAACGGTGTACCGATTGGTGCGTGTGTCGCAGGCGGTAAAGCAGCAAGCGTATTCGGTGCGGGAAATCACGGTTCAACGTTTGGCGGCAATCCGTTGGCGTGTCGTGCGGCATTGGCTGTGATTGATGTCATGGAAACCGAGCAACTGGCAGCGCGTGCGACTGAATTGGGGGCTTATTTACTTGATCAATTCCGTAGCAAACTGGCTGATACGGCAGGAATCCGTGACATTCGTGGTAAAGGTTTAATGCTGGGCATTGAGCTGGATAAAGATTGTACCGAATTAGTTAAGCAAGCCTTAGAAAAAGGTCTATTAATCAATGTAACAGCAGGCAATGTAATCCGTTTATTGCCGCCATTGACCCTTACGCAAGCGCAAGCTGACACAATAATAACGACTGTGACCGCCTTGGTGCAGGCTTTTATGCAAGCCTGATGGAGTGATGCTGCGTGTAAGCAGCGGGAGAGAGAGGAACAACAAATGAATAATGTCAGACACTTTTTGACCCTGACTGACTTTTCTCCGGTGGAATTGAACGCTGTGATTGGGCGTGCCATCGAGTTAAAAGCGATGTGGAAGCGTGGCGAAATTTACGAACCGTTGAAAAATCGTACATTAGCCATGATTTTCGAGAAATCGTCTACCCGTACTCGCGTTTCGTTTGAAGCAGGGATGACGCAACTGGGTGGGCATTCCATGTTCCTCTCGCCCAATGATACCCAGCTTGGGCGCGGCGAGCCGATTGAAGATTCGGCAAAAGTCATTTCGCGCATGGTGGATGCGGTCATGATTCGTACTTTTGAGCAAGAAAAGGTCGAATTATTCGCGCAAAACTCGCGTGTACCCGTTATCAATGCGTTGACCGATAAATTTCACCCGTGCCAGTTACTCGCGGACATGATGACGTGGATGGAACAGCGCGGTTTACCCAACGGTAAAACCGTGGCGTGGGTGGGTGATGGCAATAATATGTGCCATTCGTGGATGGAAGCAGCGCAATTATTCGGTTTCCATTTGCATGTTTCTTGCCCAGAAGGTTATGACCCCGACGCGGATATTGTGGCGGCAACAGCGGGTTCGGTAACGTATTTCCGCGATCCTAATGCAGCGGTGCAAGGCGTTGATGTGGTTGTGACTGATACGTGGGCAAGCATGGGGCAGGAAGCGGAGAAGAAACAGCGCGAACAAGCCTTTGCAGGTTATCAGGTCACGACGCAGATGATGAAACTGGCAGCAGCGGACGCGATTTTCATGCATTGTTTGCCTGCATACCGTGGTTTGGAAGTTGCCAGTGAAGTCATGGACGGGGCGCAAAGCGTGGTCTGGGACGAAGCCGAAAACCGTTTACATGCGCAAAAAGCCTTGTTAGAAGTGCTGGTGTGTGGCTTTCCAGAAGGTATGCCAACCTAGTGCGCGTTATTTCTGCTAACACCAACGGTATCCGTTCTGCGGCAAAGAAAGGTTTTTTTGCTTGGCTGTTGCAGCAGGATGCTGACGTGATCTGTATTCAGGAAACCAAGGCGCAAATCCACCAGTTGGAAGTAGACCGCGCCTTGTTTTTCCCTGACGGCTATCATTGCTACTATCACGATGCAGAAAAAAAAGGTTACAGCGGGGTAGCCATTTACGCTCGTCAGCAGCCTGATGATGTGATCATGGGCATGGGCAACGCCGAGTTTGATGCCGAGGGGCGTTATATTGAAGCGCGTTTCGGCAATTTAAGTGTGGTTTCATTGTATTTGCCGTCGGGTTCATCCGGTGAAGAACGCCAGCAAGCGAAATACCGTTGCATGGATTATTTCCTGCCGTTGATGGCGCAAATGCACGCTTCTGGGCGCGATTATATTCTGTGTGGCGATTGGAATATTGCGCACAAGAATATCGATATTAAAAACTGGAAAGGTAATGTGAAAAATTCCGGTTTTTTACCCGAAGAACGGGCGTGGTTAGATAAATTGTTCGATGAAATGGGCTTTGTGGATGGTTTCCGCGAGGTGAATCAAGCCGCCGAGCAATATACGTGGTGGTCAAATCGTGGGCAGGCATGGGCGAAAAATGTCGGTTGGCGTATTGATTACCAGATTCTTACCGCTTCGTTGCAAGG
>CAZJDN010000242.1:0-2187 GCA_964544775.1 uncultured Thiothrix sp. | reverse complement strand
CCTTTCAAGCCTTGTTTGACGGTTTCGCCACCGACATCAAACTGGCTGGTTTCCAGCGCGGTGTTGGCATTGAGCTTGAGGTAAGCGCGATCTGTGCCTTTTTCTGCTACCAGTAAAAACGGGGTATTCGGGCTGGTTAAATCCGCGAAGCCATCCTTGTCGGTGCTTGCACTGGCGAGTGTTTGCCCTTGGAAATTGCGCATAGTCAGGTTTACGCCCGATTCTGCGGCGGCGGTGCGTAAATCCGTGGTAACAACGTGTACTTTACCCGTTGCGTCTTGTTTGGCGAGTAAGCCTAAATTGCTGGCAATGAAATTGTGCGTGTCATCCACTTCCTCGCTATTGTGGAAATAGCTATCGTCGCACGGGTCATCGCGTTTTTCCCAATCGTAATCTTCGCCTTCGCCATTGGCAGCAAATTCTTCGATACCATCCCACCCGCTGCTTTCTGTGCCGTCATTGTCTTCGGCACTAACCAGCGGTTTGTCACTGATTTGGGGCGCGGCGGTGCCTGCGGGGCAGGGGAAAGTGGAAAAACGTCGATCAACCGACAGTTTCAACTGGTACAACGTACCCGGTTTGGTTTTGAACAATTGGGTGGCATCAATGCTGTAACGATTCCACTGATTGGGGTTGGCAGCAGTGAGTGGAATCGTTTTGCGCCAGATGTAACGCCCTACCCGATCCATTTCGCTGTCATCGCCCAAGCCATTGACTTGCAGGAATTGCGGAATGTTTTCGGGGTAAACTTCCATCGCGGTGACTTGCACGGCATTTACGCCCCGCGCTTCCAGCGGAATGGTCATGCTTTGATTATCCGGCAGGATTGTCCCTTTACCGACGAACCGCACCGCAGGTTTGGGGAAGCCAAGGGTAATTGCTTGCGTGGTGGTTTGGGCTAATTTACCTAAGGGTGCGGAAGCGGCTTTGATCCCTTCGTGTAAGACTAGGTTGTGTTCGCCCGGTTCAACATCGCCTTTGGGGTAAACCAATAAGCGGTTGCCGACGATTTGCGTGGTGACTTCACCGCTGCCGAATTGCACCAGCCCGTTCAAGTCTTGCTGCGTATCCAGTGCGTCGGAAAAACTCACCGTAATGTGGGGTTTGCCTTCCGCATCTTCGCTCATGCTATCAATGCGGGTAATGCTAAAGGTTTGTTGGCTGGGGACGGGAATGTCTTTTGCCCCGCTGCTGTTTTCCCCTTGCGCATTCAACACTTTGCCATCCCATGCCAGATGCAAATCCGTGCCAAAGGTTTCGCGGGGAATCGCATTCACCGTAAAGCGGTGTTCCGTGCCTGCGTCGTTGTGTTCCCAACTGATTTTCAGCGGTTTTTGCTGGGCACTGGCTTGCAATACTTTTTCTACTGCTTCGGGCGGCATGTAATCGGCAGTAAATAATGTGCCTGCCAATTGCATTTGCGCAGGTTGGTTGGCAACGGGTTCTAAGCCCTCGGTTTGCACCTCCACTTCCATGCGTGCGGTTTTAACTGCGAAATCAATCGGCGGCGTATTCGCAGGTACATTGAGTAAACCGTTAGGGCTTACGGTGAGGGTGTAATTTTGCCCCGCA
The DNA here is from genome assembly GCA_964544775.1 of uncultured Thiothrix sp. Taxonomy (GTDB): domain Bacteria; phylum Pseudomonadota; class Gammaproteobacteria; order Thiotrichales; family Thiotrichaceae; genus Thiothrix. The sequence goes on along the minus strand of CAZJDN010000242.1, from coordinate 615 downwards.
GCTAAAGGTGCATCGGGGGTAAACACAATGCTGCTGGTAGTATCAAACCGCGCTTTTCCCGCTACATCGGGGGAAACTTTTACATACGCATCCGCGCTGCTACCTACCTTATCGTCGCTAATCACCGCTTGGCGGAAAGCAACAGCGAGTGGTTTAGTGCGCGGTTGGATGCTGGGGGGGCGCATACTGAATAGCTCGGTAAGTATGCGGTTGCGGTCTTGCGTTGCCGCATCCGGCTTGCCTGCGACAGTGGTGTTAGCTGCGGGTGCTGCGGTATTCGGTTTGTCGCTATCACCGCACCCCGTCAAGCTCAATGCGCTTGCCAGCAGGGCGATACTCCCTAGCGCACGGACTATGGGCGAATAGTTGATCATGATTATCCCTCGCCGTTAAATGGTGTAAATGCTAATGCTCTATCTTAGATGCCATTCTACAGCCAGAGTTTAGCTTACAGGATAATACCTGCAAATTTTCCGCTATTTAGCCGACGAGGGGACGAATGCCAATCAATCTAGCCGACTGACATTGCGTCAAAGCCATTTGGAAATGTTAGGCGGTACGCAACATGCCCTTGTGGACGATGAAATCAATAATCGTCTGCAAGCCTTGCTGGGT
>CAZJDN010000241.1:0-2194 GCA_964544775.1 uncultured Thiothrix sp. | reverse complement strand
GCCGCCATTGCCAACGCAATCCCCGTATTACCGCTAGTGGCTTCGATCAAGGTGTCGCCGGGTTGGATTTCACCACGTTCTTCGGCGCGTCGAATCATCGATAATGCAGGACGATCTTTCACTGAACCTGCCGGATTATTACCTTCCAATTTCACCAAAAGGGTGTTGCTGGTTGTGCCGGGCAAACGTTGCAAGCGTACCAGTGGCGTATTGCCGATAAAGGCTTCAATGGTTGGGTAATGCATAACCGTCGCTCTTAGTCTGGGTGGAAATGCGTCGAGCTTACCTGATATATCCCCCCCGAATAAACTATTGGTGGCTGTCTTTTAATAGGCTTAAGTAATCTTGCAAAGCCACTACGCGCATTTTTACCACATTAACACGCTTTTCCAGCATAACGGGAATCCACATTGTCCCATCCATTTGCGCATGGATTGCATTAATCAACTCGAATTCCTTATCCCGTTGCAACATCCATTCGCGTTGCGCTACTTTCAAAGCATCTTGCGCTTTACTGGGTAACGCACGTTGCAGGGCTTTGTAGACGCGATTGAGTTCATCGTCCCATTCTTGTTCTGCGCGTGTATAGCAATCAACCATCCCTGCCGTGGATGGATTCGTCTCCACACAACGGGTAGTGGTTACGTCAATAGCATTGGGTTGTTCTTTTGCCACGGCATTAAATGTAAGCAGTGACAAAATAACTGTAAATAACAGACGACGCATGAGCACATTCTCCTGATTTCACCTCGATAGTTTGGAGTCTAGCCTATGCGTGTAGGCATTGCCTAAGCAAGCACGTAAAGCACATTAATCAGCTCAAAGTGACTGTTACCCCGTAAATTACTACCTTTCATCCCATCATTGGCACGAAACAAAGTGTGGCTTCTATACTCATTGCCCTATATAGAGCGAGAAACTTTCATTATTATGAGCCAACCACTATCACGCCTAAAAACAAGTATATTTGCATGTATTTCTATACTCATTGGGTTAATTACCGTGCTGGGTGGTTTAGAAATTATCATGCGTTTTCTCCCCGTGAATGCTGTTTATTCTGCACTTCCGGTTAATGCAGAAAACCCTTTAATTCATTACCCACCCAATTCTACCCAACAATACAGTGTAGGTTGGAATTTTAGTATTGCCGAGAAAAAACACGCCAATAACGACGGTTTTTACAGCGATTACGATTATGTGCAAAGTAATAAACCCATTATGGCAGTAATTGGTGATAGTTTTATTCAAGCCGCGCAAATTCCAGCGAAAGATACCGTGCAAGAACGTTTACAACAAGAACTGGCAGGATATGGGCGCGTATACGGCTTTGGTATTCAAGGTGCGCCATTAAGCCAATATTTAATGTTTGCCGAACACGCACAACGCGAATATCAAGCGCAAGCGATGGTTTTTACGATTATTGCAAATGACTTTGACCAAAGTATTTTACAATACGGGCAGGCGGCTTTTGGCGGTATGTTTGTTTTCTCTGATACTAACCCACAAGCTAAATTGCAGTTATTACCTTACGAAGGTAGTGAACGCTCCGGTTTACGTGGTTTACTCAAGCAATCGGCTTTACTACGTTATATTTACGATAACCTTGGTTTTAACCCAAAACAAATCCAAGCGTGGCTTGCCAACGCCAAACAAACACCTGTGCGTTTTGGCGGTGTTGATGCCGTGGTCGAACCGCAACGGTTTACTGATTCCTTGCGTGCGATTGATTTATTTTTTCAATATTTACCTGAGAAAAGTGGTTTACCCGTAAACAAGATTTTATTTGTTATGGATGGAATGCGCGAAGTAAAAAATGCTGCCGATGACGCACCAGCGCAACAGAGTTATTTCGGTCAAATGCGGCAATATTTCATGCAAACGGCACAACAACGGGGCTACGAAGTGGTGGATATGCACCCTATTTTCCTGCAAGCGCAGCAAGTCGGGCAAAAAGTTGACTTTATCCCCCAAGATTGGCACTGGAACAGCTTTGCTCACAAACTGGTAGCGGATGCTGTAAAACAAACACAGGTTTATCAACAAACGTTCCAAAACCAATAAGCAGGAGCATAAATGAAAACTTATATACTAGGGATTTCAGCCTATTATCATGATAGTGCGGCAGCCTTAGTGCAAGAAGGTTCAATTATTGCTGCTGCACAAGAAGAACGCTTTAGCCGTAAAAAGCACGACC
>CAZJDN010000240.1:0-2199 GCA_964544775.1 uncultured Thiothrix sp. | reverse complement strand
ATTTGGACAAATGCGGGGAAATTCTGGGTGCGCGTTTGAACACCATCCACAACCTATATTACTACCAAGAGTTGATGCGCGATATTCGTGCGGCGATTGCGGAAAATCGCTTTGAAACCTTTGTCAGCGAGTTTTACGCACTGCGTCAAAAAGCATGAAGATTTAACTACGTTGTCATATTTGGCATGTTACCATCCGCGCATTCAAACCACCTGCGTAACTGCATGAAGAAACAGATTCTGTGTGTTGAAGATGAAGCCAGTATTCGTAACATGATTCGCTTTTCCTTGGAGCGTGAAGGTTACAGTGTCGTTGAAGCTGCGGATGCTAGCCAAGCCAGAATACGTGTCGCCCAAACCGTTCCTGATCTGATGTTAATTGACTGGATGTTGCCAGATTTATCCGGGCCAGAACTCATCAAACGCTTCCGCCGCGATGAGTTAACCTGCGAAATCCCCATTATTATGTTGACCGCTAAAACGGAAGAAGAAGACATGATATATGGCTTGGATGCAGGTGCAGATGATTACCTCGCCAAACCCGTTTCGCTGAAAAATTTGAGTGCCCGCATCAAAGCCCTGTTACGTCGCACGGAAGGTTTCGGTGATCAGCGGTTGCTGAGTTCGGGACGCTTACAACTTAATCAAGATGCACACCAGTTACGCATTGATAACGAAGCAGTGCATCTAGGCACAACCGAATACCGTTTGCTGGAGTTTTTCATGCAGCATCCGGGTAAAGTGTATTCACGGGCGCAATTGCTCGACTTTGTATGGGGGCAAACTACCTACATCGAAGAACGCACGGTTGATGTACACATCCTGCGCTTACGTAAAACCCTCAAACAATACAACGCGGAAAATGTTATCCAAACGGTACGCGGGGCTGGCTATTTGTTTAGCGTGGAGAGTGCCGCGTGACCGATTACTGGAGCTTTGAAATTCGACGTTTATTGCTCGTTATTGGGGCAGGGTTGATTCTTGGGGTACTCACAGGCTATTGGTTGCCTGCGGTGCTATTGGTATTGTTTGCGTACATTACGTGGATGTTGTTTAAGCTGCGGCAATTACAACGCTGGTTAATTAACGGGCAAAACCCAGACGATATGCCCGACAGTGATGGCGTGTGGGAACAAATTGCCTACATCCTGCACAAAGACCAGCAAAAAAGTGACAGCCGCAAAAAGAAGCAACTGGAATTGCTGATGCGTTTCAACAACATCCTCGCGGTCTTACCCGATGCTGCCGTTTTAATTGACGCAAGCAATCACATTCAATGGGCGAATAAATCTGCGACTGCCCTGCTTTCCATCAATGAGAAAAGCGATATTGGGCAACGGGTTGATACTTTACTGCGCAACCCTGATTTACAAAAAGCCTTGGCAGAAAACAGCGATAAGGAAATTCGCTTTACTGCCCCGCGTGATGAAAACCTAACCCTATCTGCACGGATTTTACCCGTACAAAGTGGGTTACGCCTATTGAACGTGCGCGACATTAGTCAACGCATTCAATTACAAAAAACCCGTAAAACCTTTATCGCCAATGCCTCACACGAATTGCGCACCCCGCTAACGGTATTGATTGGCTACATGGAATTGTTTGAAACCGACCCCGATTTCCCGCCACAACTCTTCCCTGCTTTGCAGCAATCCCGCGAACAAGCCGCCCGAATGCAGCAAATCATTGAAGACATGCTAACTTTATCGCGCTTAGAAGGTCAGGAAATGGCACCGCTTTCCGGTAAAACGGTCAACATGGGGGAATTAATTAACAATACTGCCACGGCGATTCGTGACACCTTAGCCAGCGACACGCATACCATCGACACCGCGATTGAACCCGACGTAAACATCAATGGTGTGGAAAAAGATGTCAGCAGCGTGATTACCAATCTCATTACCAACGCTGTGCGCCATACCCCTGTGGGAACGCAGGTGCGCGTAACATGGCGGCGCAAGAAATCCGGGCACGCCTGTTTCACGGTGGAGGATAACGGCCCGGGCATCCCCAGCGAGCACATTCCCCATTTAACCGAACGTTTTTACCGCGTAGACAGCGGACGTTCGCGGGAAAATGGCGGCACAGGCTTGGGGCTAGCCATTGTCAAACACGTAATGCAACGCCACAACGGCTACCTCGATATTAAAAGCCGACCGGGGCAAACCCGCTTCCAAGTCTGCTTCCCACCGTATCGGGT
>CAZJDN010000239.1:0-2225 GCA_964544775.1 uncultured Thiothrix sp. | reverse complement strand
GATCATTTTGTGATTGGCGATCAGGTTGTTTCTTTTGCCGAGCGTGGATTGTTGTGAGTTTTTTCCTGTTGACAATCTATGATTGAAAAACTTCATTACTACTATTGGTTTTTATCGTAAGATTTTTCAGATATTCTCAATAAAAACGGTAGCTTCGATAAATGTTGCAATGCCGCATAAAATAAGGGGCTTGTTGATTTTGCCATGCAACATTGTTGACAATTGAACAAAAAATAATCCATTTGTGTATAGAAATTAGTAGCCTTCCCGTTCTATTATCTGCACTTCCGTCATCTTGGGTGTTTGAAGGTGGTTATGTTGACTAAGAACGTCGATGTTTTGCTTGTTGGTGCAGGCGCAATGAGTTCCACTTTGGGGATGTTACTGAAGCAGTTGGATTCATCCTTGTCTATCGCAATGGTAGAACGGTTGGATGATGTTGCTCAGGAAAGTACCAGTGGTTGGAATAATGCGGGGACAGGGCACGCGGCATATTGCGAGCTGAACTATACGCCTCAAGCGTCCGATGGCAGCATCAATGCTTCCAAAGCGTTTAGCATTAATGAGTCTTTTGAACAGAGCTTACAGTTCTGGTCATTCCTTGTGCGGGGAAAAATTCTGCCCGAACCCAAATATTTCATCAACCCAACGCCACACATGAGTTTCGTTTGGGGTGATGCGAACGTTGATTACCTACGTAAACGTTTTGAAGCGATGAGTGGTCATCATATGTTCGCTGAAATGGAATACAGCGAAGACCCTGAAGTATTGCGTGAATGGGCACCGTTGGTTATGAATGGGCGTGATCTTAGCGATAAAGTCGCAGGTACACGGGTAAAACACGGGGCAGACGTAAACTTTGCTGCATTAAGCCGCAGCATGGTGGGGCACTTAGACGCAAGTGATGGTTTTGAGTTGTTCTTAAACACCTCCGTTTCCACTTTGACACGCGAAGCCGATGGCAAATGGCATGTCACTTGTAAAGACCTGAAAAACGGTAGCAGCATTGCATTTAATGCGGGTGTTGTTTTCTTGGGTGCGGGTGGTGGTGCATTGCCGTTATTGCAAAAAACGGGCATTCCTGAAAGCGATGGCTACGGTGGTTTCCCTGTTAGTGGTCAATGGTTGGTGTGTAAAAATCCAGATGTCGTCAAGCAACATTTAGCAAAAGTTTACGGTAAAGCCTCTATCGGGGCGCCGCCAATGTCTGTGCCACATTTGGATACCCGTGTAATTGACGGGGAGCACGCGCTGTTATTTGGACCTTTTGCTGGTTTTACTACCAAATTCCTCAAACAAGGTTCATTTCTTGATCTATTCTTATCCGTCAAGCCGAACAACTTGTGGCCAATGTTGAAGGTCGGTATGACCAGTATGGATTTGATCAAATACTTAATTACGGAAGTGTTGCAAACCCGTGCTTCGCGCATGACGGCGTTACGCGAATATTTCCCGAATGCAAAAGACGAAGATTGGTCATTGGCATTCGCAGGTCAGCGGGTGCAAATCATTAAGAAAGACCCCCAACTGGGTGGCAAGTTAGAGTTTGGTACGGAAGTGGTTGCCGCTGCTGATGGTAGCGTCGCTGCATTGTTGGGTGCGTCACCGGGCGCGTCAGTGGCTGTACCTGCCATGATTCAAGTGCTGAACAAGTGTTTTGCGCAGCGTATGGCTTCTGATGAGTGGAAAGCAAAGCTGAAAAGCATGATTCCATCTTACGGTGAATCCCTTATTAACGATGCGGGTTTGCTGCAAACTGTGCGAAAAGAAACACTTTCAACCTTGGGCTTAGACAGGATTTAAATCCTGTCTCGCCACTATTGGATTTTATAATAATTAGCATTGAAATAAATTTATTGTCGACACTTTGATGGTCGAATACCATGTTTACCCAGACAATTCATGAAAATTGTCGACACCAAGTAAAGATTCGCAAAAGCGAACACGAGGAGGAAGGAAGCGGTATCGCATTCGTGTGATTCCGTAGGCTGGTTGCCTGAAATTTTTTTTACCGGTTTCGTTCACTTTATATTGACTCTGAGGAGATATAGTATGACTACTCGTGAAGCGCAAATTGCAGCACTGAAAAAAGACTGGGCAGAAAACCCACGTTGGGCTAACGTTAAGCGTGGTTACACGGCTGAAGACGTAGTTCGTCTGCGCGGCTCTTTGCAACCTGAGTACACTCTGGCTAAACGTGGCGCAGAGAAACTGTGGGAAAAAAT
>CAZJDN010000238.1:0-2226 GCA_964544775.1 uncultured Thiothrix sp. | reverse complement strand
GCAGCGCAAGGTTGCCTCTTTAAGTATTTGCGTTGATTAACCCGTTTATTGATTAATGCCTTGTCTGCACACTTTTGCCGAAATGGGTGATTTCGTCGTCGCGTTTTTGTGCGTAAATCGAGCGATAAGCGTGGATTTCGCCTTTTTCCAGTGATAACAGCATATTGGCGATGTCGAACAGGGTTTGGCGTGTGCCCGTGTAGCCTATCCATTGGCGTTGGTAGCCGCCGACGAGATCGTATTGCGGGAAGCCAGCGCGTAACAGCGGGATATTGAGGCGTAGCGCGGTTTCTTGCCCGTGCGAGTTGCAAATCAGCACTTCGGCTTCGTTGGTGGCTGCCATGTATTCGAGGTCTTCTAAGTCGCCAATGTGGACGTGTTCGGTGGCGATTTTGTTCACCGCTGGGGCATTGGCGGGGACAACCGCCGCGACGGTGTACGCGCCATTTTCTTTGAGTAATTGCGAAAAGGCGTTGAGTAAATCGGGGTCGGCGGCAATCGCAAAGCGTGACATGCCCGTCATGAAGTGCGTGTCGAGCATTGCGTCTTGCAGTTGGGCGCGTTGGCGTTGCAGTTTCAGTGGTACGGCTTCGCCGGAGATTTGGTGCAGGGCGTGAACCAATTGGTCGTTGGCTGCCAAGCCCATTAAATGGTCAAAGCGGTAATCCGGTACGCCCGTTCTGGCCAGCAGTAAATCCGCCGCCGCGTTTAAAGAAGCACCCACGACTAAAGTGGCTTTGGCTTCACCCAACGTCGGAATTTCGGAAACGGACGTGCCGCCAATGGTCAACGGGTTGAAGTCATTGTCGGGTAAATGCCCATCCAGCGAGTCGGAAAGGTCGGGGATCACCACGGGGCGCAAACCGAACATTTCCACGATGTCTTTGAGGGCTTCTAAATCGCCGGGGGTGAGCGACGAATTAACCAGCACATTGACTTGGCGCGGACGCTTGCCGACTTTGGCACCGACGTTTTTTGCGTCTGGCACGAGTACGTTAATGATGCCTTCCACCGCTTTGGCAAAACCCGTTTCCAAGCAGCCGCTAAAGTCGGGTGTGGATAACGGAATCACCGGAATGTGGTTGTATTCGGGGTATTTTTTGCGGAAATCGCTGACTGCCATGCTGATGTCGCTGCCTTGGGTTTCGGCTAATCCAGTCGTGGGTACGCCCACCAATGACGGATTGTTTTTGCTGCAAATGGCTTTCAAGCCTTCGGTAACGTTTTCTTCTGAACCCATGACGGCGGCGATTTGGTCCATCGCGCTGGTTTGCAGTGGAATCGGTTCGCGGAAATGGCGCACGAAGAACACTTTGCCAAACGCGGTACAGCCTTGCGCCCCGTGTAACATCGGGATAGCGCGGTGGAAGCCTAAGAACGCGAGTGCTGCGCCAATGGTTTGGCTGGCTTTCAATGGACTGACGGATAAGGCTTTTTTACGGCGGGTAATCTCAGGCATGGGCGACCTCCTGCATCACGGTTGTGTCGGTGTTTGGGGTGATTGTCCACGGCGCGGGTTGGCGTACCGCTTGCCAGATCGGGCTTTCCACGGTTAAGGTCAATTGTTTGGCGAGTTCCAACATGCCTTCGTAGCCTGCGTAACCAAATTCGCGTTCTTGGTTAATGTCGAGGAATGGCACACGCGCTTTGAGGGCAGTGTACATATTACGACCACCAGCGATTAAAATATCGACGTTGTAATCGCGCACCACGTCGAGTAAGGCACGCGGATTGCCATCTTCGATCATTTTGGTGTCTTCGCCCATCAGTTCACGAATCCGCGCTTTGTCTTCTTCGGTGGATTTTTTCGTCCCCGTCGCCACCACGGTCATGCCCAAATCTTGCAAGGCGGAAATAATCGACCACGATTTCACCCCACCCGTGTATAGCAACACGCGCTTACCACGCAGGCGTTCGCGCCATTTATCCAAGGCTTTGTTAATGCGGGTTTCTTCGCTGGCAATCAGTTTTTCAGTGCGTTCGGTTAACTGCGGGTCATTAATCAAGCGGGCAAAATCGCGCAAGGCTTTGCTGGTGTCTTCCACGCCGTAAAAACTGCCTTCAAACCACGGTGTACCGAAGCTGTCTTCGAGTTTCCGCGCCACGTTTAGCATGGCTTTGGAACACACCATCATGTTCACCTTGGCACGGTGCATGGTTTGCACTTCGCAGTAACGTGCGTCACCCGACAGCGTACACAATACGCGGATGCCTAAATGATCGAGC
>CAZJDN010000237.1:0-2277 GCA_964544775.1 uncultured Thiothrix sp. | reverse complement strand
TCTGGGCAATGACCACGCGCATGGACCCTTCCCGCGACACCACACTGATTGAAAATACCCCGATTGATTACCTCGATTTCGCGTCGCCCGTGTCCGGCTTAGGCTCGAAAATGGGGTTGGATGCCACTAATAAATGGCAAGGCGAAACCACCCGCGAATGGGGTGTTCCAATTGTGATGGATGACGCGGTTAAACAACGTGTCGATGCCATGTGGAAAACATTGGGGTTATAATTCACAAAGAATCCTCAGCAGGCAAAGCGCATGAAAAAGTTACCGATTGGCATTAGCACCCTCGCAGATTTCATTAACGACGGTTACGTTTATGTGGATAAAACGCCTTATGTTCGGCAATTGGTTGAATTAGGAAAATACTACTTTCTTTCACGTCCCCGCCGCTTCGGTAAGTCCCTGCTAGTTGATACCCTGCATCAATTATTTGCAGGTAACGAACCCCTGTTTCGTGACTTACACATCCACCCGCATTGGGATTGGTCAGTAACTTACCCTGTGATTTACATTAGCTTCGGTTCGGGGCAATTAAGCTGTCGCGCAGCATTGGATGAGAAAATTGGGGAATTACTCCGCATTAATCAACGCCTATTGGGTATTACCTGTGAAGAAAAAAGTCCTTCAGGTTGTTTTGCGGAACTGATTCGTGCCGCTAAAGCTAAATACGGGCGTAATGTAGTCGTGTTGGTGGATGAATACGATAAACCGATTTTGGATAATATTACCCAGCCAGACATTGCGGCTGACATGCGCAATGGGTTACGCGATTTGTATTCGGTGATCAAAGATAATGATGCTAGTATCCGTTTTGCCTTTCTCACAGGGGTAAGCAAGTTTTCCAAGGTATCGTTGTTTAGCGGCTTGAATAACTTGGAAGATATTACCCTTGATACACGTTACAGCGCGTTGTGCGGTTATACCCAAACTGAATTGGAATACCATTTTGCCGAGCATTTGCATGGGGCGGACATGGCAATGGTGCGAGCGTGGTACAACGGTTATAACTGGTTAGGGGAAAGCGTTTACAACCCGTTTGATGTACTGCTGTTCATTGCCAAAGACAAAAAATTCTTGCCGTATTGGTTTGAAACTGCCACTCCGTCGTTTTTGGTGGATATTTTACGCAAACGCACATTCTACCTACCCGACCTTGAAGCACTGAATATGGACTACAAAGCACTGGGGGATTTCGATGTGGAGCGCATTCACTTGGAAACGCTGTTGTTCCAAACAGGCTACTTAACCATTAAGCAAGAGCGGGTGGATGTGCCGGGCAGTTTGCCGGAATACACGCTGAGCTTCCCCAACAATGAAGTGCGTTACAGCTTGATGGGGTATTTGCTGGATAATTACTTAACAGACACCCGCCCTGAACGCAGTGCTATTCGCCAAGCCTTGATTCGTAATGATTTTGTCACCTTGGAACGGCATTTCCGCACCTTGTTTGACAATATTGCTTACCAAAATTATACCAATAACCCGATAGCTAATTACGAAGGCTATTACGCATCCGTTATGTACGCTTTCTTGTGTTCACTCAGTCTTGATACCCGTGCCGAAGAAAGCAGCAATAGAGGGCGTGTGGACATGACCTTGCGCTTACCGTTCATCAATGGGGCAAAACGAGTCTATATCTTTGAATTCAAAATGGTGAATGGCACAGAAGGCGACGGCAGTGCGTTGGCACAGATCAAGCAACAAGATTACGCTGCACCCTATCGCGACGGGCAACAGCGCATCTTTTTGGTCGGGATGGAGTTCAGTGCGCAAACACGCAATTTCGTCCGCTTTGAGTGGGAAGAAGACTGAGCAAAATTGGCACTTTACCGTTCGTCAGACCTTCTGTGCTAAGATGCGTGGAGATTTATCAACATAGGCGTAGCTATGACCGAACGTACTGCCAGCGTGGAACGTAACACGCTTGAAACCCAAATCCGTGTCAGCATTAACCTCGATGGTACGGGCAAATCCCGTTTTGATACGGGTATTCCGTTCCTTGAACACATGCTGGATCAAGTGGCTCGCCACGGCATGATCGACCTCGACATCGAATGCAAGGGCGATAAACACATTGATGATCATCATAGTGTGGAAGATATTGGCATTACATTGGGGCAGGCTTTCGCTAAAGCTGTGGGGGATAAAAAAGGCATTCGTCGTTATGGGCACGCTTATGTGCCGTTGGATGAAGCCCTTTCCCGCGTGGTAATCGATTTTTCCGGTCGTCCGGGTTTGGAACACCACGCTGATTACCTGCGTTCACACA
>CAZJDN010000236.1:0-2313 GCA_964544775.1 uncultured Thiothrix sp. | reverse complement strand
TTCTTTAATTCATCGAATGTAAGCCAATCATATTACCTTCAGTATCAAAAACTAAAGCAATAAAACCGTGTTCACCGATGGACATTTTTTCCTTGAAAATACTACCGCCGTGCGCTGCGGCGCGTGCTGCTTCCACGGCACAATCTGCGCAATGGAAATACACCAACGTGCTATTGCCGCCGGAAGGCACACCCGCCATTTTCACCAATGCACCACCCGCACCGTAGCCTGCATCGGTTTCATGCGGGAACATGAGCATTTCCCAATCGCTATTGGACTCGCATTCGGGGTTAGCAGGTAACGCGCTTAAGTTGGTTTGCAATACCGCTTCGTAGAAGGCTTGGGCACGCGGCATGTCTTGCACGTAGATTTCAAACCAGCCAACGGGATTGATTTTCATGGTGTTACTCCTAATGGTGTTTTGTGATTGAGGAGTACAGTGTAAAACGCTGCTCCTGACAGCATTCTGTCAGGAGTGTGTGAAAATGGGATGAAAGTGGTTTAACCCGGTAAAGTAGCTTGCATGGATGGGCGCGTGCGGAAGTTTTCGTACCAACCAAGCAGTTGCGTGCAACCGGAATCGCGCAATAATTGCGGTAAGCGGAAATCCACATACCCCACCGCCGCCGCTAATGCCAAGTGCGCAAGGCTAATTTCATCGCCCAACGTAGCAACACGCGCATCAACGTAATGCAATGTGCGCGTAATTTCACCCGCCCAACGCTGCATGGTACGCGGCGAACGTTCGTTTTCAGGTCGCCCCCGCAATTCCATCACAAGGTTGTAAGCCGCATCCGCAATGCCATCAGCGACCGCTTCCCAGCACAATACATCCAGTTCCGCTTGCCCCGCACGCGGCAGGAAATACGGTTGCGCCAAACCATCCAAATAGCGGCAAATCACTGGGCTATCGAATACTGCGCTCCCATTATCCAACGCTAATGCTGGAATTTTCCCCAACGGATTCGCTGCCAGCAGTTCAGGGGAAGGGTTTGCCGTATCCACCGTTACCATTTCAACGCTCTCAGCTAGACCTTTTTCCAGTACTAGCAAACGAACCTTACGCGCATACGGCGAGGTGGAAGAGTAAAAGAGTTTCATGAAAATACAATTCCTTGGTTAATAGTCAGAACTTGTGCGCAATATAACATGCCAAGATTAAACTTCCTCAAACCTGTAAAATCCTCAAAACCATTACCGCTGCACTGCGTCTAAGGGAATACACGTCAGTTATCAGGTATGCTGGCAAGGCTTTACTCGCAGATTTGAGGAGATCATCATGAAAAACAAATACATAATAACGTGCTTGACGCTAGCTACACTGCTGGTAGGTTGTGCCAGTACACCACCCGAAGAACAATTACGCCGTGAAATGGTGGGGGCGCAAGATAAATCGCCGCTGTTTACGACGGGTTATGGCGATGGTTGCCAAAGTGGTTTGTCTGCTGGAGGCAATACAGCCTTTGCGTATGCCAAAGATTTAAATAAAATCAATGACAATGATTATAAACTGGGGTGGGAAGACGGCTTTCGTATTTGCCAGTCGCGTCAAGTGCAACGTAACAATTCACGCAATAGCGATAACCTTGTTTCACCTTACCCGTGGTTGCCTCGTACTGGCGTAACCATTGGCGTGCAACTTTAACCACCGACTCACCGTGCTGAGCATTACCTCAGCACGGTTTTAGCGATTATTTTTTGACTTCTCCCGCAATAAATTTACGCTCTTCTGCCAATTGCGCACGGGTGGAAATGTTTCCACCTTCATCGGCGTACACAATGTCATCCACCAGCCATTTATCATGCTCTTGCACCATTTTGTACAAAATAGTGCGGGTATTACCTTCCGCCAATGATGGGTTCACGTTCAGCTTAACTTGTACCGTATTTGGCTCGGTTTCGGTAATCGCAATCGCGGAATTTTCGTAAGTCAATTCCACATCCGGGTCTTGCGAATCGAGGTACGGATCAGCATCCGCCCCCCAACCGCACACACCATCGTCGTATTGCGCACACAATTCATCACTTTGCTTTACTTCGGCTTTAAACGCATCCGACTGCTCAACTTCCGGTGGCGGAATCCCCTGCTCATCGCTGGTGTCATTGCTTTGTTTGTAATAATCAAAATAGCTTTTGTAAAACGCCTGTATTTTTTCCACCGCTGTCGCAGGCTCTGCTGCAACCGCAGCAACGGGGGTTGTGGTAGCGGTTGTATCATCCGCCATACTCATGCCAGAGGCACACAATAAACTCACGGCTAACAGAACACGGTTTGGCAAATTGCTTTGGGTAAATTTCATGTAAAACGCTCTC
>CAZJDN010000235.1:0-2335 GCA_964544775.1 uncultured Thiothrix sp. | reverse complement strand
ACCACAACACGGGCGTGCGCGGTTTAGTTTCCATTGCGTGTGCAATTTTGGGCGCGAACGTTGGGCCTAAACCCAAAGCTGCGGCGGTTAAACTGCAAAATTTCAAAAAACTACGGCGCGTAATACCCTGACGGCGCATTACGTCGTAAAAAGTTTCAAGTTCAGGCATTCGCTCCTCCTACCCTTGAGTTATCGTTACCAGCTATTATTGAAAACCACTTTGCAAGGGGCGTGCCATCGCCATAATTGATTGTTTTATTTGGCTTTATGGTTTAATTTGCGAAATCGCAATGCAAAGTAGGTTGTCAGTTTGCTGACAGTAAATGCAAACTTAGTTTCAGGGTGTGAGCTTAATGTGCGGTGCAAACCATGCACGGGTCGAATGAACGGACAATGTGTTGCACACTGATGGGGTCGGTTTCGCCTTCACGAATGGGGGCATTGCGTAAGGCTTGTTCTAATGCCCCTGCATTGCCGTGACGGTCACGTGGGGAAAAATTCCAACTGGTCGGCGCAATGATTTGGTAATTAAGGATGTGTTTGTTACGTACTGTTACCCAATGCCCAAGGCTACCGCGTGCGGCTTCGATTAAACCAACGCCTGTTGCATCGCTGGGTAAGGTGACAGGGTGAAAAAAGGTTTGTCCGGGGCGAATGCTTTTCACCCATTGTTCCATTTGCGGTACGACAAGGGCGATTTCGAGCAAACGCGCTAGCACGCGGTTTTGCACATTGCCCCCGGATTGCGCCACCAAATCACGAATCAATGGATGCCCCGCCACCATTTGCCGTGCTAACGCGCCCGTTTCCACCACTTTTCCGGCTAAACGTGGGGCTTTATTCCAACTGTATGCTGTTGCTTTATCAGCATTTGGTAAGGTAACACCTTGATGTGGGTGTAAGGCTTTTTCATCGCCATTGAGCCAACTACTGTGTAAATCTTCGCTAATGTGCTGTAACGGCACAGCTTGTACTGTGGCAGTTTGCGGTTGCCACACGCCTTGCGCAAATAAATGCGTGGAAGCGTTTTCTGCCTGCCGATACGCGCCGTAACTTAAAAACTCGTCGGTGGCACGTCCTAGGTGTGCCAATCGTAACTGTTGCGTAAGGTGTAAAAAGTGACGGAAATCGCCTTGCGTGGGAGCTGCTTGTTCGTGCCATTGTGCAAGGGCTGCAACTGAATCCAACGCGGCAATGCTTTCCAAGGTATCAGCAAATAGCGTGGTTTCCAAAAAGCGGCGGAACTGTTGTAACGTTGCCAGCAAGCGCACTTTTTCGCTGTTATCCACACTTTTACTCACCCCGCCGATTTGCAAACTCAAGGTATGTGGCCAATGCCCACCAAGTGTGCCCATGAGGTGCATGAATGCCGCCCGTGCAGGCAAGACTTCCCGTGCTGCTGTGCCTTTTATCGCAGTAAAACGTGCTGCGGTGGCGGGATACCAGCGTTCCTGCGCATACACTTGTCGGGCAAAATCCGGCATGAAAAACAGGTAAAAATGCGTCAAATGGTCGGCAATATTTTCGCAGGCTAACAATAAGTTAAGGCAATGCTGCCCATTCGCGGGGGCGGTAACTTGTGCCATATCCGCCAGTGCGTAAGCCGCAGCCACCGATTGCGACACCGAACAAATGCCACAAATACGCGGAGTAATTACCAGTGCGTCGTCGGGTATTTTGCCCTGCAAAATCTGCTCAAAACCGCGATACATTGGCACATTGACCCAGGCTTCACGCACATGATCGGGGGCAAGTTCCAGTTGCAGTTCCAGATCGCCTTCCACGCGATTAAACGGACCAAGGATTTTACGGGTCATGTCGTTGAGCGGATAAATATGGCGGGAGGATTAAGAGCGGCGATGCAGGACACACCGCCGTCTTTGTCAGATCGAAAGTAAATTTTGGGGGATTAGCCGCCGTTGACGATTTTTTCGCAGTCAGCAATCAGGTCATCCAGTACTTGGACGGCTGATTTCGCTTCTGCTTTGATTTCTTTCAGGAAGTCCAATTCGCTTTTGCTAACCTCGCCGTCTTTCAAAACCAGCTCGCGCAGCAAGTTAACTTCTTTAATGCTCACATGACCGTCACCCAGCGCGAAACCTTTTGCTACTTTACGCCATTCTGCCATGCTATGTGCTCCCTTTAGGTATTGATTTAACTTGGAATTTTATGCGACTGCCATTGCGTTTCCGGCACGTCACACGATGATTATGCGGCAAACTAGGGGGTAACACAATGGGTATGATTTGTGTAAAAAAACGGCGTTATTTTCTTTGGCTTGGTTGGACGACGATGTGGTCGGCGGTGGCATTTTCGCGCACGCGCTTGGGGGTAG
>CAZJDN010000234.1:0-2337 GCA_964544775.1 uncultured Thiothrix sp. | reverse complement strand
CGCATTTGCATCCGGCGTTGCATTTCAGGGCGACGCAAGTCGATATAACGGTACGTTAAACGAGTTTCTTCACCGACGTTTTCTTCGTCTAATTGGAATGGTGGCGTTTCAGCAGCATTCAGCACATTCAGTTCTAAACCCAGAACTTCAATTTTTCCGCTGCGTAAATTGGCATTTTCAGTACCCGCAGGACGACTACGGACTTTACCGACGACCTGTAATACGTATTCATTACGGGCGCGTTCTGCATTTTTGAATACGTCAGCACGATCAGGGTCAAATACAACTTGAACTAAACCTTCACGGTCACGCAAATCAATGAAGATAACCCCACCGTGGTCACGACGACGGTTTACCCATCCACACAAAGTAACTTGCTGATCCAGCAGGGCTTCATCCACCTGCCCGCAATAATGGCTACGCATTGTTTATTCCTGAAAATCCAAGTGATTTATGATTATAAAGGCGGGAATGTTAAGCCCTGAAAGGCTTATACGCAAGCTAGAATCAGCGTTTGAGCGGGTAGGGCGGTGAGAAAATCTCACCGCTTTAGCCGATGAAGTCTGGTGCTTTTAGAAGCTAGAGAAGGTTGCACCAACAGAATACATATTGGCTTTTAAATCGCCACCAACGTGTTCGTACTCACCACGGACACCCCAATTATCATCCAGTTTATACGTTGCACCAGCCCCTAATAAAACGTCTGTACCATCGAATGGGGTTGTTGTTTTATCAGCACGAACACGGACAGCATTACTGTCCCATGCCATGAAACCTGCCTTACCAAAGGCGGATAGTTTATCTGCTACGGGCATAGTATAAACACCTGAAGCACTCAGACCAGTAAGTTTAAGATCATCACCATTGGATATTGCCTTATCAACGACACCAATTTTATGGTAAGCCGCTTCGGCAGAAATTTCCGGCGTTAATTGATAACCACCGTAAATTTTCCAGTTGGAGGAAGTATCACCATCACCAAAAGTATCGCCTTTTAATGAAGATTTCCCCAAACTAACGCCTGCATACATTGCACCTGTTTTATCAGAACTGCTGGATGAATCAAATAAGCCTTCTGCCATTACGGAAGTAGAGGAAATAGCAACGAGTGTTGCCAATAGAAATTGTTGTTTCATAGCGAGTAGAATCCTTTTATTGTTGTATTTACGCAACCAATGGTAAAGATTCTATGCTTGTATTTACATGCTAAGCAAAGCTAGCCGATAAATGGAAAAGGGCAGTGCCCAGCGGATAAATACTGGGCAAATGCGGATAGGGAAGTTGCTTACTGACAAGCGGGACAAGCACCTGTGCCACAAGCTGAAGAGGGTGCTGAGTCTTTACTTACTACATTCTTTTTATTACCGCTTTTAAAATCGGTTTCATACCAACCTGCACCGCTTAAGCGGAAAGCTGCTGCTGCCACTTTTTTTGTCAGATTAGATTGGTTGCAAGCAGGGCAGTCTGTTAACAGTGCATCGGACATTTTTTGCAGAGCTTCAAGTTCGTGACCACATGAACTGCATTGGTAGGCATAAATAGGCATTGAAACGCATTCTCCCTGATAAAGGCTTAAATCTGGTTAGGCTGCGATAATAAGGATGTGATTGCTTGAATTCAATAAATCACGTTACATTCGCGTTATTGAGAGGAAGAGGAAACAAAAGCAATCATGCGCAATGTGTTGATTACAGGCTGTTCGAGCGGCATTGGTTATTGTGTGGCAAAAGGCTTGCGTGAACGTGGTTATCAAGTCTTTGCATCAGCACGTAAAGCTGAAGATGTGGCACGTTTGGAAAGCGAAGGTTTTAAGGCATTACAGCTTGATTTAGCTGACCCTGAAAGCGTTAAAGATGCCGTTTACGAGCTGATGTTACGTACCAATAGCGAATTGTATGCGGTATTCCATAACGGTGCTTACGGGCAAGCAGGCGCGTTAGAAGACCTGTCTCGCGCAGCGTTAGAAAAGCAATTCGCCACCAATGTGTTCGGTTGGCATCAACTAACGGTTATGTTACTGCCTATTTTACGCCAACGTAATGAAGGACGAATTATCTACAATAGTTCTTTGCTAGGGTATGTCAGTTTACCATTTCGCGGGGCGTACAATGCCAGTAAATACGCAGTAGAAGGCTTGGCAGACACCTTACGCTTAGAGCTAGCAGATACTGACATCAAAGTGTGTTTGATTGAACCAGGACCAATAGAAAGCCGTTTTCGTGCCAATGCTTTGCAAGCCATGCAAGAACAGATAAATGTAGCGCAAAGTGTACACCGTGCAAAATACGAAGGGGCAATTCGTCGCTTAGCGAAAACAGGGCACGCAGCACCGTTTAC
>CAZJDN010000233.1:0-2352 GCA_964544775.1 uncultured Thiothrix sp. | reverse complement strand
CAAATTGACTCCTCCCAGATCAATTGCGATGCAAGGTAACAAGGCAATTTTGCTGCAATATTGCAAGAATGTAACGAATTGTTGCAGAAAGAATCGACGATAACTCACTGTGTTACACTGACTTTTTCCGTTTGTCGAAGGTGTTGTGCGTGTACCGCTTTCAACCGTTGCAATCCAAACTGTCGCGCCAGTTTTTCGTTGCCATGCTGGTATTAGTGTGCGCCATTTTCACGGTTATTTATTTCTATACCGTGCCCATGATCAAACAGAAGGTATTTGAAATTGAACAAAATTCCAGCCGTTTAGCCTTAAATAATGTATTTGAAATTGCCAGCCGCATGTCGGCGAATGTTGAGGAATACCAAACCCAAGCCCTGAAATCACATCAGCAACAATTGAAAGTCGCCGTGGCACTTACGGAATCTTATTTAACGACCTACTTTGCGGAAGCGAAGCAATACGGCATTCCGCTTACTCAAGCACGCCAACGCGCGTTTACCGCCATTAGAAACTTCCGCTACGGTAACGGCGATTACGTCTGGATTGCAGATTATAATGGGGTGCTATTGTCACACCCTGACCCACGCTATCACGGTCAATCCACCAATAATATTTTGGATAAAAATGGTGAACCAATCATTGGCACGATGATTCAACAAGCGATTAAAGATGGCGAAGGTTTTCACGGCTACCAGTGGAATCGGCTTGCACAAACCCAAAAATACGACAAAGTTTCTTACTTTAAAAATTACCCACAATGGGGGTTTGTGATTGGCTCAGGCGTTTACTTAGATGATCTCGAACACGAAGTAGAACACCGTAAAAAACGTGCACTGACCGAGCTACGCAATGCTTTACAGCAAATTAAAGTGGCGAAAACAGGTTACTTATTTATTTTCGACTCCAATAGCAATATTTTAATCCACCCCAATAGCAATATTGACGGTAAACGCATTGAAAAATTAGAGAACCCTGTTACCCATAACCCAATTACTGATGATCTCAAACAAGTAGCTAACACAGGTCAAGAATTGCATTATAAATGGGACAAACCCGATGACCCCGGTAATTATGTCTATGAAAAGCTGTCGTTAGTACGTTACATGCCGAGTTTTGACTGGTACATTTGTTCGTCGGTGTATTTGGATGAATTACGCAGCAGTTCCGAAACCCTAAGCAACCGCATTGTGTGGCTTGCTAGCATCACAATGTTAGGTGCATTGCTACTAGCGGCCTTTTTCGCACACACTGTCATGCAACCCATTACACGACTGGCACAAACTGCACTCAAAGTCAGTAGTGGTGATTTATCGGCGAAAAGTGGCATTCAACGCGATGATGAATTGGGGATTTTGGCACGCAGTTTCGATGGCATGGTCGAACGCCTTAAGGAGAATATCAATACGCTCGATACCAAAGTCAAACGCCGCACCGCGCAACTCGAAGCCACGCAAGAACGCCAGCGGTTGATTTTGGATGCCCTACCCGCGCAAGTCGCGTATTTCACGCCAGAATTGCATTATTTATTTGTAAATCAGGCTTATGCGCAACAGTTCCAACACACCATAACCGAAGTCATTGGTAAACATTTGCGCGAAATTTTGGGCGGCACAATGTACGACGCGATTTACCCAGAACTACAAACCGCGATTGCGGGGCAAGAAACCACCTACATTTACGCCTTTAAACACGGCGAGCGCGACATTATTACCAAACGTATTTTAATTCCCGAAAAAGGCAGTGATGGGCAAGTGAAAGGCATTCTTAACCTCTCGCTGGATATTACCGCCGAAAAACAAGCCGAACGCCAACTCACTGAAGCACAACGCATGAGCGCGGTCGGGCAATTAGCGGGCGGCTTAGCCCACGATTTCAATAATTTGTTGTCAATTATTTTGGGGAATTTATTACTCGCGCAAGATCAATACCAACACACGCAGGGCTTGGAAAATTTCCTTACCCCCGCGATTCGCGCAACCCGTCGTGGCGCGGATATTACCCACCGTTTGCTGGCATTTTCGCGTCGCCAACCGTTGCAACCCGTCGCAGTGAATATCGACCAACTGATGCGTGAAACCTTGGAATTGTTGCGCGGTTCGTTGCCAAGCAATCTTCAACTGGATTACCAAGCCGATGACACTCATGGCGTTGCGAACCTTGACCCCAGTCACATGGAAAATGCGTTGGTGAATTTGGCATTAAATGCCCGCGATGCCATGCCGAATGGCGGTTTATTGCGCTTCCACATTTACCGTCAAACCGTCAGCGAAACCCTCACCTATGACGAACTCGTACCCGTTGGTGATTACATTGCGATTAGCGTTAGCGATACGGGGTCTGGGTTTAGCGAAG
>CAZJDN010000232.1:0-2376 GCA_964544775.1 uncultured Thiothrix sp. | reverse complement strand
AATCCTCTTACTTCTTGTTCCGGCGACGGACAATCATATTGTCAGTGCGTTTATTGCTACGAGTTTTGTAACCCTTGGTCGGAACACCCCAAGGTGTAACCGGATGACGACCACCAGAGGTACGACCTTCACCACCACCGTGTGGATGGTCTACCGGGTTCATGACCACACCGCGAACGGTTGGACGAACACCACGCCAGCGTTTTGCACCAGCCTTACCCAGTTTGATCAAACCGTGTTCAGAGTTACCCACCTCACCGATGGTTGCACGGCAATCAATGGGTACTTTACGCATTTCGCCAGAACGCAGACGAATCGTTGCATAAGCACCTTCACGCGCAATCAATTGTGCAGAAGCACCCGCTGAGCGAGCTAACTGTGCACCTTTACCCGCACGCATTTCGATACAATGGATTACTGTACCAACAGGGATATTACGCATCGGCAGTGAGTTACCAACAGCAATCGGCGCATGCAGACCGGAAGTAACTTCCGCACCAGCACTTAAACCTTTTGGCGCAATAATGTAACGACGTTCGCCGTCTGCATACAACAACAGTGCAATGTTTGCACTGCGGTTTGGATCGTATTCCAGACGTTCAACTTTCGCTGGGATGTCATCTTTACGACGTTTAAAGTCAACAAGACGGTAATGTTGACGATGACCACCACCCACATGACGTGTAGTGATGCGACCGGTATTATTACGCCCACCAGTTTTGCGCTTATTCTCAACCAGCCCTTTCCAAGGTGCACCTTTGTGCAATTCAGTATTTACAACTTTTACCTGGAAACGACGACCGGGAGAAGTTGGTTTTGCCTTAACGACTGCCATGATTCACCCTTACCTTATTCTGCTGCCGCATCCAGAGAGAAACCTTCAGCCAGGCTTACGTAAGCCTTTTTCCAGTCGTTGCGTTGACCGCCACGACGACCAAAGTTTTTCTGCTTGCCTTTCATGTTGATGGTACGAACCTTATCAACTTTGACTTCAAATAAAGTCTCGACAGCTTCTTTGATTTCTTGCTTAGTTGCAGTTTTTGCAACTTTGAATACGTATTGGTTTGCTTTTTCAACCGCCGCAACTGTTTTCTCAGTTACACGCGGAGCAACCAGAACGTGATAAAGACGCTCAGCACTCATGCCAGCCACTCCTGGATTTTCTCGATTGCAGCCGCAGTCACAACAACTTTCTCGTGACCTACCAAGCTAACCGGATTCAGGCCAGCAACGGTCGCAACTTCACAATAAGGGATGTTACGCGCAGACAACAAAACGTTGACATCATCAACATCAGAAACCAGCAGCGCATCATTTGAGCCGTATTCTTTCAGTTTCGCCAACATTAATTTGGTTTTTGGTTCAGCAACATCAAAACCGTTAACAACAACCAAACGCTCTTGACGCACCAACTCTGAAAAAATAGAACGCATCGCTGCACGATACATTTTTTTATTCAGCTTTTGCTCATAGTTCCGTGGACGCGCGGCGAAAGTTGTACCGCCTGAACGCCACAATGGGCTACGAGTACTACCAGCACGAGCACGACCTGTACCTTTTTGACGGAAGGGTTTCGCACCACCACCGCTTACATCTGAACGATTTTTTTGTGCTTTAGTACCAGAGCGACCAGCAGCCATATAAGCCACTACTGCTTGATGCACCAAGCCTTCGTTAAAGTCACGCGCAAAGATTTCTTCGCTTACCGTGACAGTGCTGCCATTTGCAACTTGTAATTCCATTGCTGCCACCCTTATGCCTTAACAGACAGCTTGACAACCACGTCGCCGTTATTAGCACCCGGAACGGAGCCTTTAACCAACAACAGATTGCGCTCTGCATCTACACGCACGACTTCTAAGTTTTGCGCAGTACGTTGCTTTGCACCCAAGTGACCAGCCATCTTTTTACCTGGGAATACACGACCAGGTGATTGGTTTTGACCGATGGAACCCGGTGCACGGTGTGACAAAGAGTTACCGTGTGTGCGGTCTTGCCCCGCGAAGTGATAACGTTTCAGAACGCCAGCAAAGCCTTTACCTTTGCTTACACCTGTTACATCCACTTGCTGACCAACCTCGAACATGCTTACTGCAAGTTCAGCACCCAGTTCGTAGCCTGACGCATTTTCCACACGCGACTCACGGACGAAAGTACCCGCTGGCACACCGGCCTTGGCAAAATGACCAGCTTCCGACTTGGAAACACGGGAAGACTTTTTCTCACCCACGGACAACTGAATGGATTCGTAACCATCAGTTTCCACTGTCTTGATTTGGGAAACGCGGTTTGCAGCAATCTCAAGCACAGTGACGGGGGTAGAACCACCATCTTCACCGTATATCCGGGTCATACCTACTTTGCGACCCAGCAGAC
>CAZJDN010000231.1:0-2386 GCA_964544775.1 uncultured Thiothrix sp. | reverse complement strand
AGCCACGCGCTTCAAGAATTGCGCCGAGTGACGCAGCAGCAATGCCTTTCCCCAAAGAGGAAACCACGCCGCCCGTAATAAAGATATATCGAGCCATAAAGGAAGAATATGCACCTGTGTCAGTCACATTATGCGGGCGCATCCTACCACAGACGTGGTTAGGCACAAAGCAGGAATAGTAACATGCAAGCGGATAGGAGCGGGATATTTACCCCGCCCCTGTCTTTAATCAACGCTGTACACCACAGCAACCGGAATAAACATTGCGATTATTCACCACCGCTGCTACGGCGTAAGGGTATTTAATGTCCGACATACCGTCGCTACAAGAAGCCACTTTCTGCAAGAAAGTTTGGGTCGTATTCGCCCCATTTGCCCCCGCAATAACGGCAATGGTTTGATTATTGGCGGAAGTTTGACGGAAAGTCACTGGCACGGAGTAATTTGCACCGTCGGCGATGTCCACTTTCATTTCACGTTCGGTAATCGTGATACCCCAGAAAGGTTCAGTCCCGGTACAACGCATTACCACACCGTTAGTCGTCGGGCGTGGCGGCGTACCCGTTGAACCACCCGACATATTCAAACCGCTTTTTAGGTAGACTTTACTTACCCAACCGCCTTTACCTGCCCAATAAACTTTCGCCCACGTTACCGCACCGAGCTTTTTTTCCTCACCCGTAGCAACGACACCCGTGCTATCCGCTGGGATTTTCGTCACAATCGAACTGCTTGTTCCGGGTGCAGAACGCATATTTAAAAACTGCCCCAGTGTAACACCTGTCACAGAATAAACTTTCACCTCTGCGGCTTGCACAGGCTGAATTGCTACATTTGCAACCGATAATGACAAAACTAATGCTGAAACTGCGACCAATAAGGGCTTTTTCATACAACCTCCACAAAAATTAAACCCAATTTCCTGAATTTTTTGACCAAGTAAGCCAGAGTTTAGTTCGTTTTTTCGTTAAAACGGACAGTATGCACAAATTATGCGGAAATATCCGCAGCATTTGCAGGTTGTTTGCACGCAATAGAGGACGGATAATAGCGCGTTTTTAGACGCTTACACGACGGATACGATGGCAGGCAAAATCTTTATCGAAACCCACGGTTGCCAAATGAACGAGTACGATTCCGCCAAAATGCTGGACGTACTGCATCACGCACAAGGCATGGAACTCACGGACGACCCCGAACAAGCGGATGTATTACTGATGAATACCTGCTCTATCCGCGAAAAAGCGCAGGAAAAGGTCTTCTCACAACTCGGACGCTGGAAAAAACTTAAAGACAAAAAACCGCACGTCGTTATCGGTGTCGGTGGTTGTGTTGCCAGCCAAGAAGGCGAAGCCTTACGCGCACGCGCCCCCGTCGTTGACATGGTTTTCGGTCCACAAACCCTGCACCGTTTACCCGACATGATTCGCCAAGTACGCACGGAACACAAACCCGTGGTGGATATTTCATTCCCCGAAATTGAGAAATTCGACAACCTGCCCGAACCCCGCGCCGAAGGTCCTACAGCATTCGTATCGGTGATGGAAGGTTGCAGTAAATACTGTACGTTCTGCGTTGTACCTTACACACGCGGCGAAGAAATTTCCCGCCCTTTCGACGATGTATTGGCGGAAATTGCGCAACTGGCGGAACAAGGCGTGCGTGAAGTCAATTTGCTGGGGCAAAACGTCAATGCTTACCGTGGCAAAATGGATGATGGCTCGATTGCGGACTTAGCCTTACTGATTACCTATGTTGCCGCAATTGACGGCATTGACCGGATTCGTTACACCACTTCCCACCCGAATGAATTCGGTGACAACTTAATTCAAGTGTATGCCGATGTACCTGAATTGGTCAGCCATTTGCATTTGCCTGTACAAAGCGGTTCAGATCGTATTTTAGCCGCAATGAAACGCAACCACATGGCAATCGAATACAAATCCAAATTGCGTAAACTGCGTGCAATCCGTCCCACTATCAGCTTTTCATCCGATTTCATTATTGGCTTCCCCGGCGAAACCGAACAAGACTTCGCCGATACTATGAAACTGATCGAAGACATTGGCTTTGATACCAGTTTTAGCTTTATTTACAGCGCACGCCCCGGCACACCAGCGGCAAACTTACCAGATGATGTCTCGCAAGAAGTGAAAAAAGCGCGTTTACAGCACTTACAAAGCCGCATCTTCGAACAAGCCAACGCCATTAGCCACGCGATGATTGGCACGGTACAGCGCGTATTGGTCGAACGCCCTGCGCGTAAAGACCCCAAACAACTTGCCGGACGCACCGAAAACAACCGCGTGGTGAACTTTGACGGGCATTCGCGCCTAATAGGAAAATTCGTCGATGTACGCATTACCGAAGCCATGCCAAACTCCCT
>CAZJDN010000230.1:0-2424 GCA_964544775.1 uncultured Thiothrix sp. | reverse complement strand
TGATTCAAGCCTCTGCACCGACTCAGCAAGCGCAAGTGGGTAAGTTTTCGCACTATGGTTTAGCGGTCAGATGTAAGGATGCGCCGCTGGCAACCGTACCGTGGTTTGGGTGAGATACCCCCCCCCATCCCCAACCCCTTCCCCCGCAAGTGAGCAAGGGGCTAAAAGATGCGTGTGTGGATACTGGTGTCTTCGTAAGGGAAAGCTGACCCTTCGATTTTTTGCGTAGTGGCTAACTTGTTGATTTAACAATGTGGTTCTTTAACAATCGAAAAACGAAGGGTACGCTATCGAAAACGCTGCAAGTTACTGATATACTGTGACTTGTAGCGTTTTTGGCAGGATTAACCGCCGTATGGGCGGCTTAGAAAACTTCGACCTAACGTCGGCAATTAACCAGTATATTAACCGCCGTATGGGCGGCTTAGAAATTAAGACGCTCTCCTTGTCTGCTCAAAACGCAATTAACCGCCGTATGGGCGGCTTAGAAACATGTATAGCTGTATTTGCCTTTGTTAAATTTATTAACCGCCGTATGGGCGGCTTAGAAATACCGCACAAAGCTAAATTTATGTACAAGCGTATTAACCGCCGTATGGGCGGCTTAGAAAGATTAATTTAAAACCGCTGATATTTAAGCCACATTAACCGCCGTATGGGCGGCTTAGAAAGCAACATTTTTACACGCAAAACTTGCTGTTAGCCTCCGGTTTCGCATACGCTTGTGCGCCAAAATAAGTAACGGTTTTGCCCGCAGTAGCTTTACTTCCAGAGGAGAGATAGAGAACCATGACTGTCATTAAGCAAGACGATGTAATTGCCAGTGTTGCTGACGCGCTGCAATTCATTTCCTATTACCATCCGGTTGACTTCATCGAAGCCATGCACAAAGCATGGGAGCGTGAAGAATCACCAGCGGCAAAAGATTCCATCGCCCAAATTCTGGTGAACTCCCGCATGTGCGCGGAAGGTCATCGCCCGATTTGCCAAGATACAGGCATTGTCACCGTGTTTGTTAAGGTCGGTATGAACGTGCAATGGGAAGGCGAAATGAGCCTCGCTGACATGATCAACGAAGGCGTGCGCCGTGCGTACATGCACCCTGACAACGTACTGCGTGCTTCCATCCTCGCTGACCCCGCAGGTGCGCGTAAAAACACCAAAGACAACACCCCAGCGGTGATTCACTACGAAATCGTCCCAGGCGATAAAGTCGAATTTGACGTAGCAGCCAAAGGCGGCGGTTCAGAAAACAAATCCAAAATGGCGATGCTCAACCCATCCGACAGCATTGTGGATTGGGTACTGAAAACCGTACCAGAAATGGGTGCGGGCTGGTGTCCACCGGGCATGTTGGGCATTGGTATCGGCGGTACAGCCGAGAAAGCCGCGCTGATGGCAAAAGAAGCTCTGATGGAACACATCGACATTCACGAGTTACAAGCGCGTGGTGCGCAAAACCGTGTTGAAGAATTGCGTCTGGAACTGTTCGAGAAAGTGAATAATCTCGGTTTGGGTGCGCAAGGTTTGGGCGGTTTGACCACGGTACTTGACATCAAAATCAAAGACTACCCAACCCACGCGGCTTCCTTGCCTGTGTGCATGATTCCTAACTGTGCAGCAACCCGCCATACGCATTTCGTGCTGGATGGTTCAGGCGCGGCATTACAAACCCCTCCAGACATTTCCAACTGGCCACAAATTTCTTTGGAAGGCGGTGCGCAAGCCACCCGCGTCAACCTCGACACCATTACCCCTGAAGAGGTACGCAACCTGAAACCGGGTGAAACCGTATTACTGTCTGGCAAAATGTTGACGGGTCGTGACGCAGCCCACAAACGCATGGTCGACATGCTCAACAAAGGCGAAAAGTTACCCGTTGATTTGCAAGGTCGCTTCATTTACTACGTCGGTCCGGTTGACCCTGTGCGTGATGAAGTTGTCGGTCCTGCGGGTCCAACCACTTCCACCCGTATGGATAAATTCACCCGCCAAATCCTCGCTGAAACGGGTTTATTGGGCATGATCGGTAAATCCGAACGCGGCCCGATTGCTATCGAAGCGATTAAAGAATTCGGTGCGGTGTATTTAATGGCAGTAGGCGGCGCGGCGTACTTGGTTTCCAAAGCGATTACTGGCGCGAAAGTGCTGGCGTTCCCAGAATTGGGTATGGAAGCGATTTACGAATTTGAAGTCAAAGACATGCCTGTTACCGTTGCTGTGGATGCCAATGGTGAATCCGTTCACACCACTGGTCCTGCGAAATGGAAACAACTCATCGCAACACGTATTAACCAAGCCTAATACGTAAAAGTAAGGGCATGTTTTTCATGCCCTTATGCGTTACTCATCCGTTTTAATCTTGAAGTAGTGTTACAGCAAATGCACACCCAATGCACGGGCGTAGGCATCTTCCGTGGTGTA
>CAZJDN010000229.1:0-2429 GCA_964544775.1 uncultured Thiothrix sp. | reverse complement strand
TTATCCGCAGCACCACGACGGTGGTGGGGGCTATTGTTATTGGGCGTGTGTGGGGCAGGGCATTCGCCTGCTTTTGCGGCTGCTACCGCTCCGTCTGCGCCGACAGGGTTGAGTGCGAAACTCGGCGCGAATCATGTGGCATTATCGTTTGTGCCGCCGACAACGCTGGGGAGTTCGGCGGTGGTGTGGTACACCGCAACTTGTACGGATGGTAAGTTGAAATTCGTGGGTGGGGCGGCAGCTAGCCCTGTGATGGTTTCCGGTTTGACTCAGCAGGTGAATTACACATGTTCTGTGAGTGCGTCGAATAGCCAGCTTAATAGCCCTGAATCTACGGCGGTAACGGTCAATTTACCATCGCCACCGCCGTTTACGGTTTTTCCCAGTGCGCCGCAGAATGTAACCGCCACAGCAGGTAATGGCAGTATTCGCCTGAGTTTTACTAAGCCTGTAACGGATGGCGGTTTCGCTGTCGTGGGTTATAGCGCGAGTTGTTCCGGCGGGGTGAATAAAGAGGCATTAGCCAGCCCGATTGTGGTGGGTGGCTTGAAAAACGGTAAAAGTTACACCTGTACGGTGGCAGCGATTAATGCGCAAGGGGCGGGAACGGATTCCGTCGCTGTGACGGCTACCCCGTTAGCCAGTGCAGGCGGTGCGACTGTACCCAATGCGCCGCAAGCGGTTAGTGCGGTGGCGGGTAATGGGCAAGTAACGTTGAATTTTACCGCACCGAGTAGTACGGGCGGTTCGCCGATTACCAGCTATGCCGCAACCTGTAACAATGGTGTGGGAACGCGCAATGTGAGTAACAGTGCGTTAAACAGCCCGATTGTGGTGACGGGTTTGAGCAATGGCGTGAGTTATGGCTGTTCCGTAGTGGCTACCAATCTTTACGGTAATAGCCTTGCTGCTAATGCTACTTCGGTCATGCCTTCTGCCAGTTTGAGCAATAAAGTCGAGCCTGCTACGGCGGTTGTGGTGTCAGCTACCGTACCATCGTTGGCGGCGGATGGTACAACGGGAGTGATTGCGCAAGTTAAAACGGCTAATGGTGCATTATACAGCGGGTCAAATTTAACCATAACGTTCACGTCGCGTTGTACAGCGGCAGGCACAGCTACGCTAACTAACAATGTTCCGCTCATCAATGGGGTAGCAGAAGCCGTTTACCAACCCAAAGGTTGTACGGGGGCGGATAACGTCACGGCAACCGTAGCGGGGTCAACTTTGAGTGCGGCTACTAATGTCGTCGTTAGTACGGCGGCAGCATTATCGCCCAAAGCCGCGTTGGGCAAGTTAATGTTCTTTGACCCTGCCTTGTCGGCTAATGGCAAACAGTCGTGTGCAACGTGCCATTCCCCAGCACGGCAATACCTTTCGCCCAATGCCTTGCCGACGCAGTTGGGTGGGGTAAATGGGCAAGCGGTGGGTTTCCGTTCCGCGCCTTCGGCAGCGTATGCGGCACTTGCTCCGGCATTTCGGTTTTTATCCACAACTAACAAAGCAGGCACAACGGATACCGTTGCTAATGGTAAGTTAGGCACGCCCTTTGGCGGGGTGATGTGGGATGGGCGGCAAATGGATGTGTTCCAACAAGCGAAAGGCCCATTGCTCGCCTCGCAAGAAATGGCGAATGCGGATAGCACCGCTGTTTTGAATAAGCTACTCACCCGCCCGTATTTAGCCGCGTTTAATGCGCTTTACGGTGCGACTACTGCCAGCAGTAATGCGGATGCGGTGGTGAATAATATGGCGAATGCGCTTGGGCAGTTTGAAACGGAAGACCGTTCATTCATGCCATTTAGCAGTAAGTACGATGCGGTACAGACCGGAACAGCTAGTTTTACAAACCAAGAAGCACACGGGCAATTATTATTCTTTGATGCTCACAAAGGCGCGTGTTTTGGCTGTCATACGCCATTCAGTGTGGCACGTTCCGCGCAACAACCCGCCATGTTTAGTGATGGCGATTACCGCGTGATCGGTGTGCCACGTAACTGGGCTTTGCCGTATAACAATGATGCATTAGCGGCGAATGCGTTAAGCATTTTGGGTTTTGCTAATTTCTTGAATGGCAATGGTTTAGGCACGCCTGACCATCTTTACTATGACATGGGTTTTTGTGGACCAATGCGTACCGATTCCTTACTTGACCCAACTTTGTGTGGTGCATTCCGCACGCCAGCATTACGCAATGTGGCTTTAAAAGGTTCGTACTTCCATAACGGTGTGTACTCCTCGCTCAATCAAGTGCTGGATTTCTATCTGAATCGTGACACCAATCCGCAATTAATCTACAAAAAAGCCAATGGTACAGCGGATATTGCGTATAACGATTTGCCAACAGTGTTCCAATCCAGCGTTACCGTGCGTCCGCCGTTTACCGCTGTGAATGGTGGACGACTCAGCCCAGCGGATGTGCAAGATTT
>CAZJDN010000228.1:0-2448 GCA_964544775.1 uncultured Thiothrix sp. | reverse complement strand
GCGTGAAAGCCCATAGCACCAATACCAATGGAACGCTCACGCATTGCCGAATAAACAGCCTTGGAGAGAGCCACAGGAGCGTTCTGGATAAAGAACTCCAACACGTTGTCCAACATCTCCACGAGGTCTGGGATGAACATCTCACAGGAGCGCCAATCATCCCACTTCTCAAGATTGACAGACGAAAGGCAGCACACAGCGGTACGCTCCTCGTTGGTCGCTAGGGTAATCTCAGAGCACAGGTTCGACTGGTTGACTCGTAGGCCTAACGCCTGCTGAATTACGGGGAGAGCGCGGTTAGACGTATCAATGAAATGCAGGTAAGGCTCACCTTGCTGCACTCGGATTCCCAACAGGCGCTGCCACAACTCACGGGCAGAGACAGTCTTTACGAATGCTTTGGTGTGCGGATCAATCAGGTTCCACGAGTCATCTTTCATGGTTCCATTGGTGCATCCCTCAATGATACGCATGAAGGCGTCAGGGATGTTTACCCCTTGATGTAGGTTCAGACACTTGCGGTTGGCATCTCCCCCCGTTGGCTTACGCAGCTCTAGGAACTCTTCGATCTCAGGGTGAGAGATGTCTAGGTAGGCAGCGTAAGAGGCTCGACGGGTTACTCCTTGAGCAAACGCCAGTACTTCGCTGTCCACCACCTTCATGAACGGGATAGCCCCAGAAGACTTGGAACCCCCAGAAGTAGCAATACCATTGGTACGTACAGCACCCCAATAGCCTCCAATACCACCACCCATCGAGGACAACCAAGCGTTCTCAGTGTAGTGGTCAGTGAGACCACCACGAGAGTCAGGGACATAATTGAGGAAGCAGCTAATAGGCATCCCCCGCTTTGTCCCTCCGTTAGAAAGGATCGGGGTAGAGAACATGAACCACAGTTGCGAAGCGTAGTCGTACAGCCGTTGTGCATGGGAGGCATCCGAGGCGAACGCACAAGCTGCCCGTGCGAAAGCCTCTTGAGGGGAAGCCTCTTCGCCCGTCATGTAGCGGTCTTTCAGGGTAGCGACACCAAACTCAGTGAGTAATTCGTCACGAGAGAGGTCTAGCTGAATCGTGAAGCCATTGGCTGAATAGGAGCAGATCACAAAATGTTTTCCTTCTTCAAATCATCATAGTTATCAATGAGGTATTCGAGGTAGTGTTTGGCTTTCTCCAAGTCTTCCTTACCATTCTTGAGGGGTGCTCGGAGGACATACTTGAGGATGTTCCCCCTGTGGAATCCCAGACCCCATGCACGAATGATGTCCCAAGGCTGAATCGCCTTGAGGTAGTGGGAACCCCCAACCTGTTTGGATTGGGGGCGCTCTTCGCATTCCTGAGATACAATGTCAAAGCAAGGGCTACCCATTGTTAGGACTCCACAGAATGACTTGCTTGGTTTTAAAATCGTAGTCGCTACTCCGACAAATCCGCGCGACACGAGCCTGAGTGAGAGCTTCCTCTTCCGACAGACCGGCCTTGGCATACGCCTTGACCACATGCTGCCAGTAGATTTCACGAAGTTGTGCTGGGGTGGCCCCTGTGGTTCCCTCATCGAGAGCCGCTTGGAGAATCTTCTCAGCGGTCTTTGGTCCAATACTGGGACAGCCAGTGTAACCATCGGTGGTATCGCCAGTGAGGGTCTGCATCATGTGCCAGTAGTCAGCCTGTTGCGGGGTTACATCAAAGAACTCCTTGCGGCCAAAGTTGTAGTGACGCCCTGGTATGGTCTTGAAGTCCTTGTCGATGCTGCAAATGATGGAGTCACCAGTCTTCTTCATGGTGCTAAGGATACCGAGGCAGTCATCCCCTTCGAGGGTCGGACGCAGGAAGGCTTCATACTTATCCAGCGCACGGTCCTTCAGGTGCTTCAGGAGCAACGGCTTACGGGTTGCAGCACGATTACTCTTGTAGGTTGGCAGCACAGCCTTGCGCCAGTTCTCAGAGTCACTCAGAGCGAGGACCACCTTGTCTGCTTCAACAGCCTTGGTGATGTTATCCAGCATCTCATCGAAGCGGCGCTCCCCTTCGCACTCGAAAGCGTGGAGTGTCCATAGATCATCGTCCCATTGAATGGGTTGTTCAGATGCAGCAGCCGCCTGATAGGCAAGGATGTCAGCATCAACAAGAGCAGTTGTCATGTCAATCCTTCTTGTTAGGGTTCATCAAAACATCCCACGACACAGGGAAGAGCTTACGCATGTGCTGGGATACCAATAGGGCAACCTGTCGAGACTCCGCCTGAGCATGAGCATCCAGACGCTGGCGACAGACACGCGCCCAGAACATCAGGGAGCCAGTCCAGTACCACTCAGTCATGGTGTTCTGGGGAAGTACCATACGTGCCATCTCAGGGGCAATACCACCGTATAGCAGAGCGTTGTATGTTGCCAGTGCCTCAGCGGTGGTCTTCTTCACCACAGCCTCAACCAGCGACTGGTAACTCACAGG
>CAZJDN010000227.1:0-2470 GCA_964544775.1 uncultured Thiothrix sp. | reverse complement strand
ACCAAACAACGCGGCGAATTGTATGTCGTATCGGGCGTTATTTTCGCTGGCTCGGCTATCAAACGGGTAAACAACCGCGTGTTCGTGCCTGCAAACTACTTCAAAGCCATTTTTGATGCGAAAACGGGCGAAAGTGGCGCGTACCTCGTCACCAATAATGACAGCCCAGATTATAAAACCGTCAGTATTACCGAGTTGAGTAAAATCGCGGGGATAGACCCCTTCCCCAGCATCAGTGCAACTAGCAAGAACAAAGTAATGCCCCTACCAAAACCATGAGTACAGTGACTATGGATTTTTTTAAAAATGAATCTGAAACCCAAATCATCCACGATTTGAATATTGAAAATCGTTTGGATCGCGTCTCATTATTCGGTAGTTTGGATATTACCCACGATGAAGCGGGTTTAGCCCTCGCCTTGCAACTCAAAACCCTGCTGGATGGTACAATAGCGGTACTGACAGAAGAACAAACACGCGGCGAATTGCCTGCACAAATCACCTTAGCCGCTACCGATGCCGTAGATAATCCATTCGAGTAATACTTGCGTCACCGCATTACAACGTGAGGAAACGGGTTGCCACCATCGTTTCCTCTTTTCATGCAAATTAAACCTTCTGCCAAAACCCCCCGCTTTCCCAAGTGAATAACGCAGTTCATTCGCCATTTTTGTACAGTATGTGCCCCGCATTGCGCGTTGCGATTCGGGCAGTTTTTCACAACATACAACGCAGTATCAAAAATAGACGGAAGGATAGTATGAACAAAATCTTATCACTGGCTGGCGTGGCAGCTTTTATTCTGACAGGTTGCTCAACCACGGCGACAACCGCGCCTGCATCAACACCGGAAACTAAAACCACGCCAGCGGCAAAAACGGGTATGCACACCGAAACGTGTAAAGACGTTACGCAAGCAGAAATTGCCGCCCTGTTTGACCGTTGGAATCAAGCATTGCAAACGGGCGATCCGAAAAAAGTGGTAGCAAATTACGCTCCAAATTCCATCCTATTGCCAACGGTGTCTAACAAACCGCGCTTAACACCGGAAGCGAAAGAAGATTACTTCCATCATTTCTTAGCCAAGAAACCTGTTGGTAAAATCGATATGCGCCACATTGAATTAGGCTGTAATACCGCAATTGATGCGGGTTTATACACCTTTACGCTGGGCAGCACAGGGGATTCGGTAAAAGCACGTTACAGCTATACCTACCGTTGGGATGGTAAAGACTGGTTGATTAGCAGCCATCACTCCTCCGCAATGCCAGAAAAACACTAAACATTCCCCCGCACCGTCACCCGTAACGGCGTGTGGCGGTGTCTTAAAACCAATTGCCATTTATCCCTAAAAGCGTTTGCGACTCAATGGTTCGTTTTTATACTGTGGGAACGATTTACCACATAGGGCTAACAGCATGAAATATTTACTCCTCGCTGCACTGGTGATTTGCACTAGCACCGTACACGCCGAAGAAGACCAGTGGACGGGTAGCGATAAAACCAAACACTTTGCCGTTTCATCCATTATCGGTTTTGGCGCGTATGCGTATTCCAAAAATAAACTCAAAGCCTTTGGCATTGCCCTCGCACCGGGGGTTTTGAAAGAAATTTCCGACAGCCAAAAAGCCAATAATCATTTCAGCGGTAAAGATTTAGCGTGGGATGCGTTAGGCGCGTATGCTGGTGTGCAAACAGGCGATTGGGTCATCAACAGTCAAGGGATTGCGTGGGGAAAACGCTGGTAAGGCTTGCCAGCATTCAGCCATTTGCGCGTATGATAAGCCTCAAATATTGGCATAGTGGAGGCAATCATGCGGCGGCTGGTACTAATAGTTGGATGGGTATTTATGAGCGGGTGTCATCAACTTCCCACCCCGCAAGAAGCCGGAATGGTCACACTCGCACCGAACATTTACGCCGAACCCAGCATTAACCCCGCCGAACGCACCCAACTTCTGCAAGCCATTACACAAGCGGAACAGATGCTGCGCGATGCGTTTGGCAGCGTTATTACCCACCCACCGATTTACACCTGTTTAACGGAAAACTGTTACACCCGCATGGGCGGTACGCAAGGTTCAGTGGCAGAAACGCTGGATGACCGCATACTGCTTTCGCCCAGCAGTTTGAATCGGCATTTCCTCGCCCATGAATGGACACACGCCGAACTTTTCGCCCGTATTCAACCCGCCGCGTGGCGTAATGTGCCGCAATGGTTTAACGAAGGTCTTGCCGTAACCATTAGCCAAGAACCCGAATACACCGAAAGCAGTTGGCAAACCCTGCTCGCCAACCACTTTCCGCTCCCGAATGCAGACGAATTGTATGCTCTGCAATCCCTACCGCAATGGCGTAATGCCGTCGATTATTACAACCAACAACAGCAAGCAAGGGGAATCCGTCTCGCGGGGCATCCGGTTTACGTCGCGGCGGGTCATGCCGTGCGCCCTTGGTTACAACAAGTAGG
>CAZJDN010000226.1:0-2478 GCA_964544775.1 uncultured Thiothrix sp. | reverse complement strand
CGTTGAGCATGGCGTTGCAGGAATTCACGGGGGCGATGGTGATTGTTTCGCATGATCGCCACATGCTGAAAACTGTGACCGACAAACTGATTTTGGTCGATAGCGGTAAAGCTACGGAGTTTGAAGGCGATTTAGACGATTACGCGGTGTGGTTACAAAACCGTTTCCGTGCCGAAGAAGCCGCCAGCCAATCCGCCGACGAACCCGCTGCCGCGCACAGTGCCGCCGGACGCAAAGACCAGCGTCGTGAATCCGCCGAAAAGCGCAAACGCTTACAACCGTTAAAGCAAAAAGTCGACAAGCTCGAAAAGGAAATGGACAAGCTCAACCAGCGCAAAACCGTATTGGAAGCGCAATTGTCCGAACCCGACATTTACAGCGAAGCCAACAAAAACAAACTCAAGCAATTATTGCTGGATAAAAGCACGGTTGATGCGCAGTTAGAGGAAGTCGAGGTGGCGTGGATGGAAGCCAGCGAAGCCTACGAAACCGCAATGGCGGGGGATTGATTCCGCGTAGTTCCGATTTATTGGTATGGAGTGGATTCTACTGTGCAACCCGCCTAAAATCCGCGTTTTGATTACTGTTCACACTGTCTATGAATATTCGCCAACTGCTTGATGATCGCATTACTGCCACCCTGCATTCTTTGGGTGCGCCCGAAACTATCTCTGCTATTGTGAAACCTTCTGCCCGCCCTGAATTTGGTGATTACCAAGCCAATGGGGTGATGGCGGCTGCCAAGCAGTTGAAAACCAACCCCCGCGAACTCGCTACCCGTTTGCTTGACGCGCTGGATTTGTCCGATGTGGCGGAAAAGCTCGAAGTTGCAGGCCCCGGTTTCATCAACATTCACCTGAAAAACGGCTGGTTGGTGCAGGCACTGGACAAAACCCCTCCCAGCCTCCCCTTATCAGGGGAGGAGCGTAAGAGCATTGTGGTGGATTATTCCGGTCCTAACTTGGCGAAGGAAATGCACGTCGGGCATTTGCGCTCCACCATTATTGGCGATGCCGTGGCGCGGGTGTTAGTGTTCCAAGGGCATAACGTGATTCGTCAAAACCACGTTGGCGATTGGGGCACGCAATTCGGCATGTTGATTGCGCACATGGTCAGTTTGCAAGCGCAAGGCGGCGAATTGTCCATGCAGTTGGCGGATTTGGAAACCTTCTACCGTGCCGCTAAACAGCGTTTCGATAATGAATCGAGTTTTGCCGATAATGCGCGGCATTATGTGGTGAAATTGCAATCAGGTGATGCCGAATGTTTGCAACTGTGGCAGCAATTCATCGACATTTCGTTGCACCACTGCGAAGAAGTTTACGCACAGTTGGGCGTGAATTTAACCCGTGCCGATGTGAAACCAGAAAGCGCGTACAATGCTGATTTGCCTGTGATTGTTAGCGATTTGCAAGCGCAAGGTTTGCTGGTAGAAGACAACGGGGCGCAATGTGCATTCTTAGACGAATTCAAAAACAAAGACGGCAGCATTACCCCGATTATTGTGCAAAAAACGGGTGGTGGTTATTTGTATGCAACCACCGATTTGGCGGCATTGCGTTACCGCAGCGGTGTGTTAAGTGCAGATCGTGTGCTGTATTTCACCGATGCACGTCAATCACTGCATTTCCAACAAGTGTTTACCTTGGCTCGCAAAGCCGGATTCGTGCGCCCTGAAGTCGCGCTCGAACACATGCCATTTGGCAATATGCTCGGCGAAGATGGCAAACCATTCAAAACGCGCACGGGCGGCACGGTCAAATTGGTCGAAGTGTTAGCCGAAGCCGAAGAACGCGCTTTTGCTTTGGTCAGCGCGAAAAACCCCGAATTACCCGAAGCCGAACGCCACGCCATTGCGCATACCGTCGGTATTGGTGCGGTGAAATACGCCGACCTTTCCAAAAACCGCAACTCGGATTACATCTTCAACTGGGATGCCATGCTCAGTTTTGAAGGCAATACCGCGCCGTACCTGCAATACGCTTACGCACGAATTAAAAGTATCTTCCGCCGCGTGGA
The DNA here is from genome assembly GCA_964544775.1 of uncultured Thiothrix sp. GTDB lineage: Bacteria > Pseudomonadota > Gammaproteobacteria > Thiotrichales > Thiotrichaceae > Thiothrix. Next base: position 459 of record CAZJDN010000226.1, on the reverse strand, counting down.
AAGCTACGACGCACAAGCCACACTGACGTTGCAAGAAACGGCTGAACGTACCCTGGCAATGAAATTGCTGCAATTCACCGAAGCTACCGACAGCGTGGCAAAAGAAGGCTTGCCCAACCATTTGTGTACTTATTTGTACGAATTGGCGGGCAACTTCATGAGTTTCTACGAAGCCTGCCCCATCCTGAAAGACGGCGTGGCGCAAGACGTGCGCAATAGCCGCTTGCGTTTAGCCGATTTAACCGCGCAAACCCTGCAAACGGGCTTGAACTTGCTGGGCATCGGCGTGATGGAACGCATGTAATCTGTAGGGGTAGCCAGAAATGTGCTGGCTACCCATTACCTATGCCGCCGTTGCTGGTTTCGCAACCGGAGCTTCTTTAATCGGCAAATTCAGTAATGCCGCCAAACCTGCCAAAGCCATGTCTGCGTACCACATCCAAGTAAAATCGCCGAACT
>CAZJDN010000225.1:0-2493 GCA_964544775.1 uncultured Thiothrix sp. | reverse complement strand
CACTGGATTTTGATTCCAGCATTCCCAGGTTCGAATCCTGGCAGCCCTGCCATCCGCCTTCCAAACTCTAGTACGGATATATCATGTCTGACGATAGAATGATGGTATTCACGGGTACAGCCAACCCGGATTTAGCCCACAAAGTCGTCGATCACCTCGGAATCCCTTTAGGTAAAATCAAAGCAGAACGCTTCAGCGATGGCGAAGTGCATGTTGAGATTTTGGAAAACGTGCGTGGTCGGGATGTGTTCGTGGTGCAGTCTACCTGCGCTCCAACCAACGATAACCTCATGGAATTGTTGATCATCGTTGACGCACTATACCGTGCATCCGCTGGTCGTGTTACAGCAGTGATTCCTTACTACGGTTATGCGCGTCAAGACCGTCGTGTGCGTTCACGCCGCGTGCCCATTTCGGCGAAATTAGTGGCGGATATGATCTCCACCGCCCGTGTTGACCGTGTATTAACCATTGACCTGCACTCGGATCAAGTTCAAGGCTTCTTCGACCTGCCCGTTGACAATATCTACGCCTCTGGTGTGCTGTTGAATGACATTCTGTCAAAGAATTTACCACATACAATGGTCGTTTCCCCAGACGTGGGCGGTGTAGTGCGTGCGCGTGCATTAGCGAAAGGTCTTGGTGATGCGGATTTAGCTATCATCGATAAACGTCGCCCTGAGCCAAATAAATCCGAAATCATGAACATTATCGGTCATGTCGAAGGTCGTCATTGCATCCTCATTGATGACTTGATTGATACGGGCGGTACGTTGTGTAATGCGGCGGCAGCTTTGAAACAGCATGGTGCATTAAGCGTGTCGGCTTATGCAACTCACGCGGTATTCTCTGGTAAAGCGGTTAGCAACATTGAAAATTCTCAACTGGATGAAGTGGTTGTGACTGACACCATTCCATTAAGTCAATCTGCGAAAGATTGCGCTAAAATTCGTCAGCTTTCGGTGGCAGGCGTTCTAGCAAAAACAATCTTACGTATCAATCAGGATGAGTCTGTTAGCTCTCTGTTTGAAGGTTTATAAGTTTTTCGCTCCCCGTGTTGGGGTTTAGTTCGGTTGTCGACTGGTCGCGGTTCGGCAGCCATTAATCTGGAGTAATATCATGTCAAAACAATTCGTTCTGCAAGCGCAGGCACGTGAATTGCAGGGTAAGGGTGCGAGCCGCCGCCTGCGTAACCAAGGTTTAGTGCCAGCGGTTGTTTACGGTGCAGGTCAAGATGCGCAATCCATTTCTTTGCGCCACAATGAAATGATCCGTAACTTGCAAGAAGAAGCCTTCTACTCACAAATCATTACCGTTGATTTCGGTGATCGTAAAGAGCAAGTCGTTCTGCGTGACTTGCAACGTCACCCAGCAAAACCTATCGTTATGCACGTTGACCTGCAACGCATTAAAGATGACGAAGAAATCAACGTTCACGTTTCGCTGCACTTCCTCAATGAAGAGAATTCTAAAGGCGTGAAAGAGCAAGGTGCTGTAATCAGCCATAACCTGACGGAAGTTGAAATTTCTTGCTTGCCTAAATTCCTGCCAGAATTCATCGAAGTTGATCTGATCGACATCGAAAAAGGTCAAATTCTGCACATGTCTGATCTGAAACTGCCAGAAGGTGTTAGCTTGACACAGTTGGCTCTGGGTGAAGACCACGACCAACCTGTTGCTGCTTGCCACTAAGGTAACGACTGATGGGAACACCCATACGCCTCATTGTAGGCTTGGGCAACCCGGGCAGCCAGTACGACAAAACCCGGCACAATGCCGGGTTTTGGTTTGTTGACGAACTGGCACGGCGTTACTCAGGCAGATTGGCAAGCGAGAAACGTTTTTCTGGTGAAGCGTGTAAGTTGCAAGTGGGTAGCCACACGGTGTGGTTGCTGAAACCGATGACTTTCATGAATCGCAGTGGTTTAGCAGTAAGCCAACTGGCGAATTTCTACCAAATTCCGGTAGAGCAAATTTTAGTGGCACATGACGAACTGGATATTCCAGCGGGTGATGTGCGACTTAAGCAAGCGGGTGGGCATGGCGGGCATAATGGTTTGCGCGATATTCATGCACACATGACGGCAAATTATTGGCGATTGCGTTTAGGCATTGGGCATCCCGGTGATCGCAATCAAGTGGTGGATTACGTTTTATCACGCCCTAGTGTGGCTGATGAGGCGGTGATTTTGCGGACTATTGATACCGCCGCCGCGCAAATTGAATTAATCTTAAGCGGGGAAATGCAGCAAGCCATGCAAAAGCTGCACAGCCGTTAATCGACTCTAAGACACAAGACAAGGTACGACACATGGGATTCAAGTGCGGAATTGTTGGTTTGCCGAACGTTGGTAAATCCACTCTGTTTAACGCCCTGACCAAAGCAGGCATCGAAGCAGCAAACTACCCTTTCTGTACCATTGAGCCGAATGTGGGCATTGTGCCCATGCCTGACTCGCGTTTGGATGCGTTGGCAAAAATCGTTAAACCAGA
>CAZJDN010000224.1:0-2544 GCA_964544775.1 uncultured Thiothrix sp. | reverse complement strand
TTAGGGCGTAATGGTTCGGGGCGTTCCACCACGCTCAAAGCCGTGATGAACATGGTGGGGCGGCGCAGCGGCAGCATTATGGTCAACGGCACGGAAACCATTGGTGTACCCGCACACCGTATCGCGCATTTGGGGATCGGTTTTTGCCCCGAAGAACGCGCGATTTTTTCCAGCCTGAATGTGGAAGAAAACCTCATGTTGCCGCCAGCGGTGCGCAGCGATGGCATGAGTGTCGACGAAATCTACGACATGTTCCCCAATTTGTATGAGCGGCGTATGAGCCAAGGCACGCGCTTGTCAGGTGGCGAACAGCAAATGTTGGCAATGGCACGCATCTTACGCACAGGCGCGAACATTTTGTTGTTGGATGAAATCACCGAAGGGCTTGCCCCCGTGATTGTGAAAAAGTTGGGCGAGGTCTTAACCAAGCTCAAACAACGTAACTTAACGATTTTATTGGTGGAACAGAACTTCCGTTTTGCTGCACCGATTGCTGACCGCCATTACGTCATGGAGCACGGTCACATTGTGGAAGAAGTGAAACAAGCCGAACTGGAGGAAAAGAGCGGTTTGTTACACACCTATTTAGGCGTGTAGGAAGAGGAAGGTCTTACACCCCCTGTTGTGTTCAGTTTGGAGTTTATAGAGGAGAGAACTGATGAAAGTAATGAAACCTTTACTGTTGACGACGAGCGTCGCTTTGGCTTTGGCAATGAGTGCAGCGCAAGCGGCGGGTATTTCTGACGATAAAGTCAAAATCGGTGTGATGGCGGACATGAGCGGCACTTACGCCGACGCATGTGGCAAAGGTTGCGTCACGGCGGTGGAAATGGCGGTCGCGGACTTTGGTGGCAAAGTGTTGGATAAGCCGATTGAAGTGATTTCAGCGGACGACCAAAACAAGCCGGATATTGGCTCGGCGACGGCGCGTGAGTGGGTGGATAAAGAAAAAATCGATGCCGTCGGCGGGATTGTTTCTTCAGCAGTAGGTTTGGCTGCGGGGCAAGTGTTAAACGAAGCGAAAAAGCCGATGCTGATTTCCACCGCAGGTAGCCCAGCGTTCTACACCAAAGCGTGCTCACCGTTTAACGCGCATTGGACTTACGACGTAGTGGCATTAGCCAACGGTACAGTGAAACCGCTGGTAGCCGAAGGTAAGAAGAAGTGGTTCTTCATTACTGCGGACTACGAGTTTGGTAATGCTTTGGAAAAAGCCTCCACGGGCGTGATTGAGAAAAATGGCGGGAAAGTGGTTGGTGGCGTGAAAGTGCCATTGGGTACAACCGACTTTTCCTCTTACATCCTGCAAGCGCAATCAGCGGGTGCTGATGCGGTAGCGTTCGCGAATGCGGGTAAAGATTTCGTCAACTCGTTGAAAGCCGCGCACGAGTTTGGCTTGGATAAGAGTGCGACAATGGTAGGTTTGCTGGTGTTTGCTTCCGATGTGCAAGCGATTGATCCGGCAGTGATTGCAAACATGAATTTGACCACAGGTTTCTACGGCGAAATGGACGATAAAACCAAAGAATGGTCAAAACGTTACAAGGAGAAATTTGGCAAAACGCCGGGCATGGGGCAAGCAGGTGCTTACTCCTCCGTCATGCATTACCTGAATGCGGTGAAAGCAGCGGGTACGGATGATGGCGAAGCGGTAATGGCAAAAATGAAAGAAACCAAACCTGACGATTTCTTTGCGCGTAATGCCGAACTGCGTGCCGATGGGCGCATGGTACATGACATGTATTTTGTGCGTGTGAAGAAAGCCGACGAACGCAAAAGTGATGATGACATCTTTGAAGTGAAACAGACACTTGCGGGTAAAGACGTATTCCTGCCCATGTCGCCAGAGTGTGACTTTAGCAAGAAGAAGTAATGCCACGGGTGGGGGTGAGGCTGGCTTGCCCCTACCTTACCCCTGTCATGTAATCAAAGGTGTGTTATGGAAACATTCTTCGGGATTAACCCGATGGCGTTGTTTGGTCAATTGTTGGTGGGTTTAATTAACGGCTCATTTTACGCTTTATTAAGCCTCGGCTTGGCAATTATTTTTGGACTGTTGCGAATTATCAATTTTGCCCAAGGTGCTTTATACATGGTCGGGGCTTTTTTAGCTTGGCTGGGTTTACAACACTTCGGGATTAATTATTGGCTGGCATTATTAATTGTGCCAGTGGCGGTTGGTATTGTCGGGATTTTAATTGAAAAGTTCCTGATTCGTCCCATTGCACACGAGGATCATTTATACGGTTTATTACTAACATTTGGTATTGCATTAATTATTCAAGGTACTTTTACTCACCTGTTTGGTTCTTCTGGTTTACCTTATCAAATTCCAGAGGCATTAAGTGGCGGGGTAAACTTGGGTTTTGTCTATTTACCCATTTACCGTGGCTGGATTATTGTCGTTTCATTGGTTGTGTGTTTTGCAACGTGGTGGACGATTGAAAAAACCCGACTGGGTTCGTATTTACGCGCAGGTACAGAAAACTCCCGTATTTTGCAAGGCTTTGGCGTGAATGTGCCATTAATGATTACCCTCACTTT
>CAZJDN010000223.1:0-2563 GCA_964544775.1 uncultured Thiothrix sp. | reverse complement strand
AATCATCAGCAGCACACTGGTTCATTTCCATCTGATTACCATCGTGATTGCATTTGACACCCACAGCCTCAACAACCGAGGTGGATAACATTAAAGCAAGGATCAGACACACCATTTTTTTCATGCAATAGACTCCAACATTAGTTTTTCACGACACCCACCGTACCACCACATTACTGGAAGCAAACCCAGAAAGCAGCATCATAGCTTTTCGCATCCACGTATTCATAGCAACCATTTTTTGACGGATAGCACTACTCAACCGTCGCCATTGTTTGGTCTGGCTTTTTCTTAAACCGCTGATAAAATGCCATTACCAATGCTACAACATATAATGCGCTTAACATCCTGAAATTTAGCACGTAGATTTTAACGAGTGTCCCCATATCGTCTAAGCTCAATGGTGATAATTTCAGGCTAAACACATCAAATATATCAGCAAAAATACCTTTGGAAAGCTGGTCAAACAAAAAACCCAGTTTATACCCCAAACAAACGCCGCCATCGTCAGTTAATGCCTTACACGCTTCATCCGGCACAGCAAGCAATATAGCAAGCGCACACGTCAATACCGCAAATGTACTCAAACGCAGAGCCACATTATCCAGCCCATCACCGAAAAATAGCGCAACGATCAAATAAAACAAAGAGAAAAAGGGTAGCAGTACAGGAACTGCAATCATTACCAGCCCAAAATACAAGCTCAACAATGCTTGTGGCATCGTCTCAAATGAACCCGCAGATGCAAGCACATTAGGTACAAAAAATGCGTCGATTATTCCAAACACAAGCCATGATAATAGCGAAAAGCCCGCACACCACGCCGAAAAAATAAATAATCTCCGCGCTACGTTAAAAATTTTACTCGGTTGTGGCATTCGCCCCTCCCTTTGTTCCTAATTTACACCCCACAGAAAAATCCCCCGACAAGCGAGGGATTTTCCGGCACATTTAGCGAGGACGGCATAACCTTTCAGTTAGCATCAAAAGTTACGCCCGTATAAGTGATTTCTGGGAAATTCATTTTCTTCAACTGTTTCCCTTCAAGACCGTAACGGAACAAGTTGTTTTTAGTGGAAAGATAAACGTCATTGCTGTCACCTGCCGCAATCCCTGTCGGGCTGAAACTAGTCTCCACAAAGTCTTCTTGTTCCAGCTTATTATCACGAATGGTGAAACCCATTTGCGAGCCATTGTAACTGGCATATACCTTGTCACCGTTAACCGTGATGCCGGAATAATTGATGCCTTTATCCGGGAAATTCATGTCAACCAACAATTTTCCATCATTGCTGTACTTGTACAAATGGTTACGCGCCGCCAAATAAATAATGCCATTATCATCCACTGCAATCGCACTCGGTGCAAACGGTGTCGGGAATACATCCGATTGCTCCAAAGTTCCCGCATCACGCACACTGATACCCGTTTGCGAACCCGTGTAGGTCACGTAGATATTCATGCCATGCAACGCCACCCCGGTGTATTTGATGGTGGAATCCTCCCAGGCAAAATGGGCTAATTCGTTGCCGTCTGTACCATAGTGATAGATATTGTTTTTTGACAAAACATAAAACGTATCATCCATGCCATCCGCGACTGCACCGGGAACAAAGGACACGGGCAGATCGCTAGCCGCAGATAAATCCTCAGCAAATATTCCCACCCCATTCTGTACGCCGGTATACGGGGCGTAAATGGTTGCCGCCTGAACCTGATTAAACATAACCAACGCCAAACCCAAACATAGCCATCTTTTCATAACATACCCTTTTTCAATGACTGTTTCTTGAACCGGAAATAAATTGCCATCACCAACACAACAACGTCCACAGAAAACCCCGCTTCACTTCGCGGGGTTTTCCAGTTTTACTGCGCGGTCACTTCGGTTTGACCCGGTGCTACGATATGTGCCCCACCACCGTAACCCTTAACACACTTATTTCACCGTTACCTTAAAGGAAAACTTCCCTTTCCACGGGTCTGCCTTCTGACACTCAGCCACCTGAATTTCGTAATCACCTGCCACAGTGGGTGCTACTGTTGCATTGCTGTGGCAAGACAAATCCATGTCATTGGCATTCTCACCCGTAGGATCAGCGATATAAATGGAAACAGAACCAGCACTTTTGTTACCCAACTGTTCCACTGTCATGGTCTGACCTTTACCCACGCCAATGAGGTAATTTTGTTCACTGTCAAAGTTGCTCAATGAGCCACTCACAATCGCACTGCTCGCACCTCTGGCAAATTTGATGCGCGTTGGGGCGGCGGCTTTGCTGCTAGACTTGGTTTTGTCCAAAGCACAAATTTCAGCCTGTTTACCAATCCAGCAACCCCCCTTGCGTTTGAAATCTTCACCCAATAACTCCTCTGCATGGGATGCCTGCGACTTGCCATTCCACGAAGCACCCACCACACCTTTTTCCAGCATATTCAGGTAAACAAAATACTTATCCCCAAACAAGCGGAAAGAACCGTCCGCATCAGCCTCGTACATGCACGTACCCTTGAGGTAGGTTTTGCCTTGAACCTTCAGTGAGCAATCCACTTCGCGCCCTTC
>CAZJDN010000222.1:0-2570 GCA_964544775.1 uncultured Thiothrix sp. | reverse complement strand
CCAAATACAAGCAATTGCGCGGGGTTAGGGTGTTGCATTTCGTGGGCTAATTGCACTAAAGCGGTGTGTGCAATGGGGTTGGCTTGCAATAGCGCGATTAAACGGGCGGTGCTGGCGTTTAATTCGATGAAGTCCACTGTTCCTGCCTGATTACGCAATAAAATCAGATGGGTAGGTTTTGGTTCGCGTGGTATATGGGCTGATGTAATGGTGTGGACGGGGTATTGGTAGCTTTGCAGTAACATAACCGGGTTCAATACCAATGGCGTATGCAGTAAATCACCATCTTGGATGATTTGCGACCAATCGATTACCGTTGCATCCAGTAATAGAGGGACTTCTACCCATTCGTAATGGGCTAATTCCAGTAAAAACGGGTAAGTCGTGGCTAATTCCAAACGGTTAAAGCGCGGTGTGAGCCATTGTATGAATTCTGCGGAAATTTCGCGGAAGTAGGGCGTTTGGCAAGCATGTTCGGCGTAAAATTGACGGGTTAATTTGTACCATTCTGCGCTGGATAATAAATGATGCAATACGGGAAAACTGTTACTTAATACGTCATTAATGTTGTTAAATAGCAGATTAACGTATACCTCCATGCGTTGCGTATTGACAGTTTGCGGTGCGGGGTTATTTACGGGGTCACGTAAATGCGCGGCAAATGCGCGTTGATATTGCACGGTAGCATTCATGTGTATTTCCCTTGTAAAGCGGCAATGCATTCGACTTCAGGTAATAAGGTTTCCAGCGGTGGAATATTATAATCGCGCTCTAATAAGGTAGGTAAAATACCAAAATGTTGGTAGGTAAAATCCAGCAGTTTCCACACCGGATCAATCACCGCTTCCCCGTGCGTATCAATTAATAAATCGGGGGCTTGTTGATAATGCCCTGCGGTGTGTAAATACACGATACGTTCTTTGGGTAATTGCTGTAAAAAAGCGTAAGGGTCATAAGCGTGGTTGACGCTATTTACGTACACATTATTTACGTCTAAATGCAGCCAACAATCTGCCTCCGTTAAAACCGCTTGGATAAAGGTGGCTTCGTCCATTTCATTAATTGGGGCTTGTAAATAAAACGAAGCGTTTTCAATTCCAATCCGCTGTTCGAGTATATCTTGGGTTTGACGAATGCGTGCCGCAACGTGTTTTACCGCATCTTCAGTAAAGGGTAAGGGCAATAAATCGTAAAGTTGCCCGTGATCCGAACACCACGCTAAATGTTCGGTGTACAGCGGAGCGTTATGTTCGCGCATGAAGTGTTTAATGCTGCGCAGTAGTTCCACATTCAGCGGATTTAAGCCGCCTAACGACAGCGATAAACCGTGGCAGGTAAAGGGGTAACGTTCCGTGAAAGCACGTAAGCGGCGGGCATTGCGTGGGTCTGTGCCGATCCAGTTTTCGGGGGCTATTTCAAAGAAGTCAATGCAGGCAGGAACTTGGTTTTCCAGCGCGTCGAGATGTTCACGCCGGAAACCGAGTCCAGCCCCGTGTAAGGCTGGACATAACATGGCTTATTTTTTCTCTTCAGCCGCTTTTTCGGGAGCAGCAGTGTTCGCTGGGGTTTTTGCGCCGCATTTGCCTTCGCCCATTTTTTTGTGCAAGGCTTGGCGTTCATCCGCATCTAACGCCCCGTCTTTATTGGCATCGGCTTCATCAAACATGGCTTCGTGGTGTTTCAGGAATTCTTCTTTGGTCACTTTGCCGTCTTTGTCGGTATCGGCTGGGCAAGTGTCGCTTTCCGTTGTGCTCGCTGTTTTTTCGGTTTTCATGCTGTTGCCGCACATGCCAGCACCGCATTTCATTTCACCACCCGCTTTATTCTCTGCCAATTGCAGGTAGCCGCTGCTTAGTTTATCGGCAGAAAACGGGTTGTCAGCCAGTGCGGCTGTGCCCAGTGCGATACCTGCGGCAATGGTTGTGCCCAAAGCGAGTTTCAGTGATGTTTTAGTCGTCATGTGTTGTTTCTCCAGTTAAAAAATACAATGCTTAGACCAAGCCTATCAGAAAAAATTTCTTGGCAATATCTTGTGCTTGACCTGTAGCAAAGACACATCCTATAGTATTTTCCCAAAATAATGTCATTTTGGACGAAATCAAATTTTAATCGTCTTGTCAAGCCGTTTTCTGTTTACTGAGGATCATCATGCAATCTGCCAGCGCACCGGATATAACCCCGAAAAGTACAACCCTGCACGCTATTCCATCCGTGCAAACAAAAATCCATTGTAAGGTAATTCGCCGTAATGGTCAGGTGACGGATTTCGACGGTAGCAAAATTCAGATTGCCATGACCAAAGCGTTTTTGGATGTGGAAGGAAGTCAAGCCTCCGGTTCGGCGCGAATTCACGACACGGTACACAAATTAACCGAACAAGTCATTGAAGCCTTATTACGGCGCACACCAGAGGGTGGCATGGTACACATTGAAGATATTCAAGATCAGGTAGAGTTGGCAATGATGCGGGCAGGAGAACACAAAGTTGCACGCAGTTACGTTTTGTATCGTGCGGAACGCGCCCGTTTACGCGCCGAAAAAGATGCCAAAGGCAAAAAGAAAGGCAAAAA
>CAZJDN010000221.1:0-2572 GCA_964544775.1 uncultured Thiothrix sp. | reverse complement strand
CCCGTATGCCAAAAGTGCAAGAAGCGGTGAAAAACTTCTTCGGCAAAGAACCACGCCGTGACGTGAACCCAGACGAAGCGGTTGCAGCGGGTGCAGCAATCCAAGGTGGTGTATTAAGCGGTGGTGTTACCGACATTCTGTTGTTGGACGTTACCCCGCTGTCATTGGGTATTGAAACAATGGGTGGTGTTTCCACCAAGCTGATTCAAAAGAACACCACGATTCCAACCAAAGCATCGCAAGTGTTCTCCACCGCTGATGACAATCAAACCGCTGTTACCGTGCACGTCATCCAAGGTGAACGCGAAATGGCGCGTGACAACAAGTCACTGGGACGTTTTGACTTACAAGACATTCCGCCAGCACCACGCGGTATGCCACAAATCGAAGTGACATTTGACATTGATGCCAACGGTATTTTGAATGTTACCGCCAAAGACAAAGCGACTGGCAAACAACAAAACATCGTGATCAAGGCTTCTTCCGGTCTGTCCGATGCTGAAGTTGAAAAAATGGTGAAAGATGCCGAAGCGCACGCGGAAGAAGACAAAAAACAACGTGAATTGATTGACGCACGTAACCAAGCAGATGGCATGATTCACGCCACCGAAAAATCGCTGAAAGAATACGGCGAGAAAGTCAGCGGTGCAGATCGTGCCAATATTGAGTCTTTAATCAGCGAACTCAAAGACGCGATCAAAGGTGACAATAAAGAGATCATTGAGCGCAAATCGGAAGCGTTGCTGGAGGCTTCTGGCAAACTGATGCAAGCAATGTCAGGTCAAGCGGGTGGTTGTGGCACGGAAGGTTGTGCAGACGGCTCTTGCGGTACATCCGGTAAAGCGGGTGATGACATCGTTGACGCTGAGTTTGAAGAAGTTAAAAAGTAAATTTTTTAGTCCTTTGAAAATGCAGGCGCAGTGGGATTTCTCCTGCTGTGCCTGATTTCGTATCTACAGGAACTGAACCATGTCCAAACGGGATTACTACGAAATCCTTGGGGTGCAAAAGAATGCCAGTGACGATGACCTGAAAAAGGCATTCCGTCGCTTAGCCATGAAATACCATCCAGACCGCAACCCCGATAATCCAGAAGCGGAAGCCAAGTTCAAAGAAGCCAAAGAAGCCTATGAAATCCTCAGTGATTCACAAAAACGGGCGGCTTACGATCAATTTGGTCATGCAGGCGTAGACCCTTCCGCTGGCGGTTTTGGCGGCGGTGCGCGAGGTGGTCAAAGCGGTTTCGGCGATATTTTTGAAGATATTTTCGGGGATATTTTCGGCGGTGGTGGTCGTGGTAATCGTGGCGGCAGCGGTGGTAGTCGTGCCTATCGCGGCAACGATCTGCAATACAACCTCGAATTATCGTTGGAAGAAGCGGTGTTTGGTACAACTACCGACATTCGCGTACCCTCCATGCAAACCTGTGATACTTGTAACGGCACAGGGGCAAAACCGGGCACACACCCGCAAACGTGCTCAACTTGTCATGGGCAAGGGCAAGTACGCATTCAGCAAGGTTTCTTCGCCATTCAGCAAACCTGCCCACATTGTCAAGGTACGGGCAAAATCATTACCGACCCGTGTAATGACTGTCGTGGTCAAGGGCGTAAGGAAAAGCAAAAAACGCTTTCTGTGCGTATCCCCGCAGGTGTCGACAACGGCGACCGCGTGCGGTTAGCGGGTGAGGGCGAAGCAGGGCTTAACGGTGGACCTGCGGGCGATTTGTACGTGCAAGTATTCGTTAAAGCCCATGCCTTATTCCAGCGTGAAGGCGATAACCTATATTGCGAAGTTCCCATTCGTTTCGCCACTGCTGCATTAGGCGGCGAATTGGAAGTGCCAGTATTGGACGGCTCGAAAATGAGCCTAAAGATTCCACCCGAAACCCAAACAGGCAAGCAATTCCGTCTGCGTGGCAAAGGTGTAAAATCGGTACGCAGTTCAACGGTAGGTGATTTGATTTGCCGCGTAACGATTGAAACACCTGTCAATTTGACCAAGCGTCAACGCGAATTGTTGGAAGAATTGGATGCTTCCATGCATGAAGGCGGCAAAAAACACAGTCCACAAGAACACGGTTGGACAGATAAAGCCAAGAGCTTCTTTAAAGACCTGTTTGAAGGTGATAAAAAATGACCAAAATTGCAGTAGTAGGTGCTGGTGGACGCATGGGTAAAGCCTTGGTCGAAGCCTGCGCCCAAGCCGATGGTATTGAATTAAGCGTTGCCACCGAACACCCCGCGAGTTCCCTGCTGGGGGCAGATGCTGGCGAAGTGGCTGGTATTGGTAAAAACGGTGTGTTAATTGCCCCGACGTTAGATGAAGCGGGGAATGATTTCGATGTACTGATTGATTTCACCCGCCCAGAACCGTGCTTACAACACCTGCATTGGTGTGTCGCACACGGCAAGAAGATGGTAATTGGTACAACCGGATTTGATGATGCAGGTAAGGCAGAAATTGCCAAAGCTGCTGAAAAAATAGCGATTATGTGTGCCCCGAATATGAGTGTCGGTGTAAACCTGTGCTTGAAGCTGTTGGATATGGCAGCGCGAGTGTTAGGCGATAC
>CAZJDN010000220.1:0-2593 GCA_964544775.1 uncultured Thiothrix sp. | reverse complement strand
TGAAGCTGGTACACTCTGGAGTATGACTTGTCATACAAAAGGGTATTGCCATGCGAATTAATGCAAGGTTGGATGATAGCTATGAGCGCAAGTTTCAGCTTGTGCAGCAGCGTGAACGCAAGAACCGTTCCGATATTTTGAAAGAAGCCTTGGATAGCTATTTTGCTACCAAACTTCGCCAAGATGAGGACGAAGCCTTTGCGAAAAACCAGCAATTGTTGCAAATGTTGGGCGGCATTATGTCTGCTCCGGCAGATAGTTCTGTGAATTACAAACAGTACGTGAAAGGGTATCTGGATGAAAAATTCAGTCATCGCTGATACGGGATTCTGGGTCGCCTTACTCAACAAGGAAGATGCTTTTCACGCGCAAGCAACCACGTATCTGGCAGGTTGTCGCCAAACCTTAGTGACAACGTGGCCTGTGGTGACGGAGGTTTGTTACCTGTTGTTGAGCCGTCGCGGGATGCAGGCGGTTCGGCAATTTCTGGATATGGGAGCGCAGGGGTATTTTGTGATCGTGCCGTTGGAAGTTGAGCAATTACAACACGTTGCCACATTGATGGAAAAGTATGCCGATTTGCCAATGGATTTGGCAGATGCTTCGATGGTGTTACTGACTGAAGCCTTGGGACATGGACGTATTCTTTCCACTGACCAGCGGGATTTTGATTGTTACCGTTGGAAAAACCGTCAACCTTTTGAGAACTTATTATTACCCGATGTCTGAACCACTTCACCCAATCATGCTGTCTGCATTGCAGCATTTTAGTTATTGTCCGCGTCAGTGTGCGTTGATTCACCTCGAACAGACGTTTGATGACAATGTGCATACGGTGCGGGGGCATTTGGCGCATGAGCGGGTGGACAGTGGCGAAAGCGGTGTGGAATACGGCGTGCGCGTGGAGCGCGCGCTACCGTTGTACAGCGAGCGTTACGGTTTGGTGGGGAAGGCGGATGCGGTGGAATTTTTAGCCGATGGTACGCCTTATCCCGTGGAATACAAACAAGGTAAACGCCAGAAAAAAGCGCACGACGATGTGCAATTGGTGGGGCAAGCCTTGTGTTTGGAAGAAATGACGGGGCTGGCTGTGCCGGAAGGTGCGATTTTCCATCATAAAAGTCGACGGCGACGTGTGGTGGCGATTTCACCCGAACTGCGTGAGTTTACCATTCGTTTAACTCAGCAGGTGCGAGCGTTGTTGGAGTCTGGGCAAATGCCACCGCCGACCGAAGACCGTGCTTTGTGTAAGGAGTGTTCTTTGCAGGACAGTTGCCAGCCGGATTTAGTGGGAAGCCAAGCGCGTATTCGGCGTTTGCAGGCGACTTTATTTGATGTGAATGAGGATGAAGCGGCATGACGCAGTTACTCAATACGTTGTATGTTTCGACAGAAAATGCCTATCTGCGGTTGGAAGGCGAAACTATCGTCATGTCGGTGGATAAAGTGAAAGTGCGCCAAATTCCGTTGCACCATTTTAGCTCGATTGTGTGTATCGGACGTGTGGGAGTGAGTCCGGCATTGATGGCGCGATGCATGGAAGATGGACGTAAGCTCGTGTGGTTGAACGAATACGGGCGATTTCAGGCGCGGGTTGAAGGGGCAGTCAGCGGGAATATTTTGTTACGCCAAGCGCAGTTTAGGGCGGCAGATCGGGTAGAGACGGCATTGGCATTGAGCAAAGCATTCATTGCGGGTAAATTGCGCAATAGTCGTAATGTGTTATTGCGTAGTGCGCGTGATAGCAAGGATGACGCAGAAAAAACCGCCTTAATCCGCGCGGCGAAAGCATTAGCAGTTAATTTACGCAATCTGGCTTATGCGGAATCGGCAGATTCGGTATTAGGTTTGGAAGGCGATGCGGCGCGGGTGTATTTCGAGCAGTTTAATACCATGATCAAGCCGCAGATGCGTGAGGAGTTTGAATACAAAGGGCGTAGTCGCCGTCCACCACGCGATACGGTGAATGCGTTGATTTCCTTTTTATACACTTTGTTGTTGCATGATTGTCGTAGTGCGTTGGAAACGGTGGGGCTTGACCCTCAATTGGGTTTTTTTCATGTGGTTCGTCCCGGAAGACCTGCGTTAGCCTTGGATTTACTGGAAGAATTCCGAGCCGCAATAGGGGATCGTTTGGCGTTGACTCTGATTAATCGGGGGCAATTGCGTAAAAAAGATTTCGATTTTCGTCCCGGTGGTGCAGTTTTATTGAACGATGCGGGGCGTAAAACCGTTCTTGTAGCGTATCAAGAACGTAAAAAAGAGACGTTACAGCATCCAGTTTTGGAATCGCAGGTAGAAATTGGTTTACTACCGTTTTTACAGGCGCGAATGCTGGCACGTTATTTACGTGGGGATGTAGGGGGATACGTCCCGTTCCTTAACAAATGAGAACGTATTATGTTGATTTTGGTGAGTTATGACGTGTCAACGTTGGAAGCAGCGGGGCGGCGGCGGTTGCGGCGTGTGGCAAAAGTTTGTCAAAACTATGGGCAGCGCGTGCAAAAGTCGGTATTTGAATGCCGTGTGGATGCCGCTACGTTAGTGATTTTAGAAGACGCTTTGCTCAAAGAAATTGACTTGGGAGAAGATA
>CAZJDN010000219.1:0-2601 GCA_964544775.1 uncultured Thiothrix sp. | reverse complement strand
ATCAAAAATGGGTGGGTGACATCACCTACTTGTGGACAGCGACGGGCTGGATGTATCTCGCGGTGGTGCTGGATTTATTCTCACGCAAAGTCGTCGGCTGGCAGTTGTCCGACTCACCCGATACGGCACTGGTACTCGCAGCACTCAACCAAGCCGTGACGTTACGCCAAATTCATACTAACAGCGGCTTACTGTTTCACTCCGATCAAGGATGCCAATACACCAGCCATGCTTTCCAAGAGCGACTCACCACCTTGGGTATTCAAGCCAGCATGAGTCGACGCGGTAACTGCTGGGATAACGCCGTCATGGAACGCTTTTTCAGAACCCTCAAAGTCGAAGCCATTAGCCGTGAGCGTTACCAAACTGCTGAGCAGCTCGCGTGGGCGGTGAAAAAATACCTCCACTTTTACAATACCAAACGCCTTCATTCCGCCAATGGCACGATGAACCCTAACCAATACGAGCAATATGGCTTGAAACAGGCTTAACGAACTGTCCTAATTTACTTGACCATTACAATCTCGAAGTGTCTGGTTTCATTAGACCAGAACAGTGAGCGCAGGTCACGGCGTAACCCGCTTCCGCCAAATATTGCACCAGCATTTGGCTTAAACGCACGTCATCATCAATCAATAGCAATGGTTCTGGCATGAATCCTCCCAAGACGCAAAGCGTTACCCCACGCGGAGTAACGCCAGTGCATTATCGTTGAAAGTTGGTGAGAGAGAGAAGGTTTAGTGCAGCAAGCTGACCGCTTTAGCGCGTTGCTCAGGTGTTGCGGCAATACCATCCAATACGGTGCTCAGCGGCATTTGTTGCACTTGTCCGTTGAATGATTGGGTAACAGCGGGTTGTTCCATGTAGCCCATGCGTTGGTGTTCCTCGTGGTGGTGGCTGCAACCTTTTCCCGCAAAAAATGCCAGTAACGCAATCGCCACTACGCCCAAAATCGCTTTCTTTTTGCAGCAATGTTTACCGTGCTTACCGTGCCAGTCGCGGTGCTCGCCGCCACAAAAGCGACCAAACGGACGGCAACGACCCCAGCGGCATTCGTCAGTGGTGTTGCCAGCGTTCGCGCTTTCGGCTGCGTTAGTTTCTGGGTTTTTGATTTCGTCAGTCATGCTAAATACTCCATACGATCAATCTGTTATCGGTGTAACCCGTTTGGGTATGGGCATATCATGCGGTGCGGACATTGCTGCAATGTGGCGCGAATGTAAAGTTTTGTGAAGTTGGTAAAGTGTCCGCGCTTGTGTTCCAGAACGGCTTTGTTAGACTGCGGTTTTCACCCGTAATAGGTCAACAAGGTAAACACCCATGCAGAATCCGTATAAAACCAAGTTAGCAGCATTAGCGGTATCTTTTGTCACCGTTGCGGGCGTTAGTGCCTGCCACGACGCGGTAAAAGAAGACGCGAAAGTTCCCGCGACCAAACCTGACACCAGCACACCGCAAGTATCGGTGAATCCACCGCCGCCACCACCGGTTGTTATGCCGAAACCGCCACTGAATCCGCCGATGCCACAGCCAGCGACACCGGCAACCACGAGCAAATAATGCAGCGCGTGCAAGCCTTTTGGCAGGGGCAAGTCATGGCAGAATACGCCTCTGCCGCTGTTACCGCCGAGTTCGCGCACTGGTTGTTGCAACTCGGCGCACCGCCCGACTTGATTCGGCAAGCCTTGTGCATTGCGCAGGATGAAGTTGACCACGCCGCCGTTTGTTACGCTGTGGCTGCGGAAGCCGGAAGTGCGGGGGCGATTGCTGATGACAATTTCAGCCTACGCTTTCCACAAATTCACGCCGATTTGCGCAAAAACTTGTGTGCGGCATTGCTGGATTTTTATTGTCTGGGTGAAACGGCTGCCGTGCCATTATTCGCAGCCATGCGCAAAAACACGCAGCAAGCCAGCGCGTTACGTGCCTACGAACGCATTCTTCAAGACGAACCGCGTCACGCCAGTTTTGGTTGGTTAACCCTTGCATGGGCGGATGAAGCGTGGTCTGAAACCCGCACTTGGTTACACGAATTATTCCCCACGGCGTTGCAACGCATGGCGAACCAATACGCCTGCCAAGCAGAATTCGCGTCACCGTTAACAGATGAAGAACGCCATTGGGGTATGCTACCGCGCCTGCAATACGCTACGGTTTTTGAAGAAACCATCGTGGGACTGTATGCCAAACACCTAAAATATTACGACATTGATGTTATTGCCGCGTGGGAAACCTTAAAAGCAAACCGCTGATGCTGAGTTGAATGGTTATTTAACCCAGACGTTTATCAATAGCAATCAAAGCATTACCGATGATGTGTGTTTGTTCCTCTGAAACGCCTTCTTGTGCGGCGATGGCTTGCCACTGCTGTGTTGCAGTACGGACTTGTGCAAGTATCTCGCGCCAGCACGGTACGCGGTGGTTTTCGCACGGAACTTGACCAACCAATGTGCATAACCCGCAGGTAATGCTTGAAAACCGGATAAACATTCTGTCGTATTTTCCGATAATGCCACCGTAACTTTGGGACGTGCGCCACCGGGCGAACCGTTGTGCCAGCAAGGTGAACGCGCAATTGTGTAATGTGTTTCATAAACTCCC
>CAZJDN010000218.1:0-2617 GCA_964544775.1 uncultured Thiothrix sp. | reverse complement strand
GTCACGGCTGATTTTGACCCCGACGCATTAAAACGGGTATTAATGCGCGAGGTTTGATTTTTAGGCATTGGTTGCTTGTTGCAAACTGAATGCAAGCAACCATTCGTCGAGCGGTTATTGTGTTTCGTCGGTTATCTGCCAGACTCACCTTGTAATAAGAAAAATTTTTATAACGCGAGGGAGGTTAACGTATGAAACCAATAACTGCATTGTGTGCTTTGTGCGTCACGTTTGGGTTATCCGTCAATACCGTTCATGCAGGAGCAATGTTAGGTGCTTACGTGGATTATGACGGGTGGAATACAGGCACGATTGATCAATTCAATACCGATTCTGTGAAACCTTTAGCGGTTATCAACCTGTTCTCTGGCTTTGACCAAACGTGGAACGGTGGTTTGGCAACACAGGCAAGCAACATTGTATCGCGTAATGCCGCACCTATGATTACGTGGATGCCAAGCACGTCAGTGCGTCCCAATGCCAACTTATTCAATGAAATTACGACAGGGCAATGGAATACATACATTGATGCATGGATTGCAGGTTTAAAAAAATGGCAGGCTAATTATGCCATTGATAAACGCCCAACGGTTTTACTGCGTTTTGCCCACGAATTTAACGGCAATTGGTATCCGTGGGGCAATGACCCCAACGGCTTAAAAGCAGCGTGGCGTTATGTGTATAACCGTTTTGCCCAAGCGGGTGTGACGAATGTTGAATGGGTGTGGTGCGCTAATAACGCCAGTGTCGATAATTACAACAATATTACCTTGTATTATCCGGGCGATGATGTGGTGCAATGGACAGCACTGGACGGTTATAACTGGGGTAGTAATTATAGTTTTAGTCAGTGGAAAACATTCGCTGAAACGTTCAGTTTGCCTTATACCCAATTGGTTACAACTTACCCAACTAAGCCCGTATTACTCGCGGAAGTTGCTTCGGCAGAACCCAACGACGTACCCAATCTTGCCTACGGTATGGACGGCAATGACTCAGATGCAGGGCAAAGCAAGGAAGTGTGGGTGCAAGACATGTACACTCGCATTTTAACCGAGTACCCCGCTATTCGTGCGATTGCTTGGTTTAATACCAATAAGGAATTAAGCTGGGCATTAAACGGGGCGGGTAATACAGGCTTAACAGCTTACAATAGTCTGATTACCAACAGTTATTACACAGGAACATTTACCCCGTTAACGACCACACCGACAACAACGACAAGCAAAAAAGGTAAAAGAACGACCACGACTAGCGCAACCACGAGCACCATTACTGCATCCTCAGCAGACAGTGTGGATAGTGTTTCCCCAAGTGACAACAGTGATACGGTTGCAGCGCAACAACGGGCGTTGAATTTGTCGCGTTTACCGCCTATTGTGGGGGATAAATTGCTTGAACGTGAGGCGCAAGGTTTTCGCCAATTACCGGAGCAAGCGCGTCAAGCCTTGCGTGCTAGCCGTTTAGGCATGGCTGAATAGAAGAGATTACGCATGAATAAACTTGCCAATTACGCTGCAAACCCTGCACACAGTCGCGGACGGCATTATGTCGAATCACCACCGCAATACCGTACTGAGTTTCAGCGTGATCGGGATCGAATTATTCATGCTAAAGCCTTCCGTCGGTTGGAATATAAGACGCAAGTTTTCGTCAATCACGAAGGCGATTTGTACCGCACACGCTTAACCCATTCCTTGGAAGTGGCACAAATCGCCCGTTCAGTGGCACGTAGCATGGGGTTGAATGAAGACCTTACCGAAGCTATCGCGCTTTCCCACGATTTGGGGCATACCCCGTTTGGGCACGCAGGGCAGGACGAACTCAATGCGTGTATGCAAGCCTACGGTGGTTTTGAGCACAATATTCAGTCGTTGCGGGTAGTGGATTTATTGGAAGACAGTTACGCTGATTTCGCTGGGATTAATCTTACTTTTGAAACCCGTGAAGGGATTTTGAAACATTGCGCCCTCAAACACGCGGCTGTTTTGGGCGATGTTGGGGAACGCTTTCTCAATAAAACGCAACCTAGCTTAGAAGCACAACTGACTAATCTTGCGGATGAAATTGCTTATAACAACCACGATATAGAAGATGGCTTGCGGTCAGGGTTGATTACGCTGGCGCAGTTGCAGGCTGTCCCTGTTTTTGTCACTGAATACCGGGCAGTGCTGGCGCGTTACCCCGATTTGCAAGGGCGGCGGTTAATTCGGGAAGTTTTGCGTCGTATGATTGGGCAAATGGTAATCGACCTGATTGAAAGCAGTCAGGCTGCGATTCAGGCTTCGGGCGTGCAAAGCATCGAAGATGTGCGCAGCCAATCGGTTGCTTTAATGCGTTACAGCGATACTATGCGCCATGATAAAAACGTGCTGAAGAAATTCTTACGCGAAAATTTGTACTTCCACCCCACGGTTTACCGCATGACATGGCGAGCGCGAAAGGTGGTACGAGCCTTGTTTGAAGCCTATATGCAAGACACGCGCTTACTTACGCCGAAATACCAAGCCTTTGCCAAGCGTTACGAAAGTGAAAGCGGAGAAGTGGGCAGAGCGCGGGCAATTGCCGATTTTATCGCAGGTATGACAGACCGTTACGCCATGCGCGAATACGGGCA
>CAZJDN010000217.1:0-2632 GCA_964544775.1 uncultured Thiothrix sp. | reverse complement strand
TCCGCGATAAAGTCCCCGGCTTTACGGGCGTTATTTCCGACCTTGGCGGCCCTACGGCGAATATGTACCGCCTTGCGTGCAAAGACCCAAAAATCGAAGCCTCGTGCCGTAAACCCGCCTGTGTTTACCCCAACATTTGCCAAAACCTCAACACCGACCACGCCGCGTTAAAAGAACTGTACCGTACCGCGCGTAATTTACCCGGCATTAAAAAGGTACTGATTGGTTCGGGCTTGCGTTACGACTTGGCGGTGAAAGACCCCGAATACATTAAAGAATTGGTCACGCACCACGTCGGCGGCTATTTAAAAATCGCACCCGAACACACCGAACAAGCCCCGCTGTCGAAAATGATGAAACCGGGGATTGGCACTTACGACCAATTCAAGCAACTGTTCGAGAAATACACCAAAGAAGCGGGCAAAGAACAATATTTGATCCCGTATTTCATCGCCGCACACCCCGGCACGTCCGACGAAGACATGCTCAACCTCGCGCTGTGGCTGAAGAAAAATGGCTTCCGCGCCGACCAAGTACAAGCGTTTTACCCCTCGCCAATGGCATCCGCCACCACCATGTACCACAGCGAAAAGAATCCGCTGCGCCCCGTCACCTACAAAAGCGAAAAAGTCGCCACCGCCAAATCACCCGAACAACGCCGCCTGCACAAAGCGTTTTTACGCTGGCATGACCCGAAAAACTGGCCATTACTGCGCAAAGCCATCGCCGCAATGGGGCGGCAAGAACTCATCGGCGACGGTCCTAACCAACTGATTCCCCACTACAAAGCAGGCGAAGAAAACCTCGTTTACGAAGCGCATCGCCGCAAAAACAAAGGTGGCGAACACCAAAAACGCACCGGAAAAACCCATTCACCCGCTACTAACAACGGCAAACCCGCGCAAACGGCAGCGAGCAAAGGCAGTCAATCAGCGGCTAAACCCAATGCCCAAAACGGCAAGCCACAGGGCGGGAAAATCCTCACACAACACACAGGTTTGCCTCCGAAGCCACGAGCGGATGGGAATAGTAAGAAACCAAACCACAATGGCACGAACCGACGCGGCAAATAACCTGCGTCTTTTGCCGTCATTTCGCTACGAATTTCTCCAAATCCAGCATCATCTCCATCTTACTGTGACTTATTAAGCAACCGATGGTGCCAGCTTTATCGTCATATTCGCCACAGCAGGCGTGTCGTAGGGCTACGCTGCTTTTTTAGTGTCCAGTACGCCAAGGTTGGACAGCCGTGATTTCTGATGCAGTCTTCACATTCACCTTTGCACTGTTTACACGCATCCGAAGTGTTGAAGAAATACAAGCTGAAGTCGATAATTTTACGCCGCTCGCTGCTGCGGTAAATGCACATCCACCACGATTTCAGCATAAGGCGTAAACACCTTGCCCTGCGCGTCGCGCTCGATTGCCAACCACTCCATCAAACGCTCCACATCGTTATACACGTTCTTGTAATCACGCTGCAAAACCCGTGCAAGTTCGGCAATGCTCATAGCACCTTGTTCCCGCAATGTTGCCAGCAACTCCCAACGTTTTGGCGTAAACACGCTCAGCATCTGGCTCATATCCTTGAACCCCACGCCGAAATAAGTGGCTGGTTCTTCGCCAAGCTCCAAGCGCTCCATCATCTGCTGTGCCAACGCCAAGGATGATTGAATACCAGTACCGACTTTAATGGTTAGAATCTGTTCGTTCATGAAATTACCTTAACTTCAAACTACCCTATCCAAACGAGTATTGTTGAATGACACGCTTATATGAAATGCAAAATATTCCCTCTGTTGATCAATATGTAACTGGACTCACAAGAATCTACTCATCAATCACTGATCTACACATTAAAGCCTTTCAAGCGCATTACCAAGCTCCTAATTATTCCGCAACAGCTAAACAACTTGCACTTATGGCTGGTATTTCAGGTGGACATGCTCAAATCAATTCACTTTACGGAAAATTAGGGCATAAATTATGTGATGAATTAGGCATAAAACCTGAGCTACGCCCTGATAGCTCTTATCGCTGGTGGTCGGTTTGGTCATCAGGATGGCAAACACCCAAGGGATTCATCTGGAAGCTATTACCACCAGTAGTTGAAGCGTTTGAACAATTGGGCTGGGTCGAAACAGTATTTTTTGCTTCTACAGATGAAATCATTTCCAATGAAGTCTTGCTTGAAGGTGGATTATATCGTGTAACAGTAAACGCTTATGAACGTAACATAAAAGCTCGTCGCCAGTGTATCGCTGCACATGGAACAACTTGTTGTCTTTGCGGTTTTAATTTTGGCAATGTTTATGGGAAAGTTGCTGAAGGCTACATTCACATTCACCATTTACGTCCTCTTTCAGAAATCAAAAGTCAGCATGATGTGAATCCTATCAAAGATTTAAGACCTGTCTGCCCCAACTGTCATGCGGTTTTACACATGCGCAGCCCTGCATATAGCATTAGCGAAGTGAAAATGATGCTAGATAATAATATGGACTCAAAATAAAAAAGGGCGAGTTTCCCCGCCCTTTCCTTCACTTAAACCTTGTCAGTTTAGTGTTTTTTCTTCGTTGGAATGAGGTCGGTAATCGAGCCTTCAAACATTTCCGCTGCCATCGCCACCGTT
>CAZJDN010000216.1:0-2638 GCA_964544775.1 uncultured Thiothrix sp. | reverse complement strand
CGATTAACCTGTTGCTCAATCCATTGGCTGTAGCGTGACAGGCTGAAACAGAATACGAAATAAATGGCAGCAATAAACAAATAGCCTTCGAGTTTATACGGCATCCACGTCGGGTCACTATTCACCGCAATATCCAATGAACCCGTTAATTCATACAAACTAACAATGGTTACTAGAGATGTGTCTTTAAAGGTGGAAATGAAATTATTCATAATCCCCGGTACAACCGTGGCTAAGGCTTGCGGCAAAATAATCTTACGTTGCGTTTGCCAATAACTTAAACCCAAAGCTGCCGATGCTTCGTATTGCCCACATGGAATACTTTGCAAACCACCACGAATCACTTCCGATAAATACGCGGCGGCGAATAATGCCATTGCCACTAATACTCGCACTAACACATCAATCGAAAAACCTTCCGGCATGAATAGCGGGAATAAAAACGATGCCATGAATAACACCGAAACTAACGGCACACCGCGAATCAGTTCCACATAAACAGTGCATAGACTACGAATGACAGGTAAAGCCGAAATGCGCCCCAATGCTAATAAGACAGCTAATGGAAAGCACGCGGCTAACGATAATGTCGATAATAATAAAGTCAGTGGTAAACCGCCCCATAATCCGGTTTCAACTTTACTTAAACCGAATATACCGCCGTGCATGATGAGCAAAAATACACTTAAACCGATCATCCACGCACCCGCCAACCATATCCGCCAAAATTGGCGCACACAACTAACGATTAATAAAGCCATTAATAACAAAGTGGCAAGGAATGGTCGCCATTGTTCCTCGAATGGGTAACGTCCGAAAATAATCGAGCGATACTTTTCTGCAATCACGCCCCAACACGCCCCCGTACCACGCGCTGCATTGCATTGATCTGCATCCGCCGTCCACACCGCGTGCACCATTCCCCACGACAATATTTGTGGCAATATCGCTAACAACACCGCACCGAGTAACAAGGTAATGCTGCTATTGAACCACGAACTGAATAAATTAGCGCGAATCCATTGCATTCTAACGCTCCTTAATCGCGGCATGGCGATTGTAAATACTCATCAATAATGAAGTGAGCAAAGAAAGCGTCAAATACACCGCCATGACAACGGCAATGCATTCCACCGCGCGTCCGGTTTGGTTAATGGAGGTATTGGCAATCGAAATTAATTCGGGATAACCCACTGCCACCGCCAACGAAGAGTTTTTAGTGAGATTCAAATATTGATTAGTCAGCGGTGGAATAATCACGCGCAAGGCTTGCGGCAATAAAACCAAACGCATGGTTTGCGCCCGACTTAACCCCAATGACAAAGCGGCTTCGCGTTGCCCACGCGGCACGGATGCAATCCCTAAACGCACGATTTCAGCAATATACGACGCGGTATACAGCGTTAAACCCAGCAATAATGCCAAAAACTCCGGCGAAATGTGCAAACCGCCATTAATCCCGAAACCGGATTTTTCCGGTAAATCGCCAAACCACGGAATGGCTAAACCACCTTTAGTGAGATACATACCAAGAAAAGGTTCGGCAGTCATGGCATCTGGCAACCATTCCACACACAATAAATACCACAATAATAATTGCAGCAGCAGCGGAATATTACGGATGATTTCCACATAGGTCAGGCAAATCCCACGAATCAAAGCATTCGCCGAAAATCGCCCTACCCCTAATAATGTACCGAGTAACGTGGTTAGGAAAATCCCAATCACCGCGACACGCAGCGTATTACCTAATCCGGTTAAAAACGCTTGCCAATACGGCTGTGAGGGTTCATAACCAAATAAACTTTCGCTAATATCAAAACCAGCGGGCTGTGTCAAAAAGCCAAAGCCGCTTTGAATACCACGCACTTGCATATTTAATAAAGTATTGTGGGCAAGCATTGCCACTACCACCACAATCAGCAATACGGCGGCAGCTTGATACAGCCACCCACGAAACTTTTGGTTACGCCAGAAACTCATGCAGCTTTTTAGCCTTTAATCTTTAGCGAATCGGTGGTGCGTACAAAATACCGCCTTGATTCCACAGCTTATTCAAGCCGCGTTCTAATTTCAGCGGGGAATCTTTACCAACATTGCGCTCGAAAACTTCGCCGTAGTTACCCGTGGCTTTCAATGCGCGATATGCCCATTCTTTATCCAAACCCAATAACGCGCCCATGTCTTCGGCTGTGCCGAGAATGCGTTGTACGTTCGGGTCGGTGCTGGCTTTTTTCTCATCCACATTGGCTTGGGTAATACCGTATTCTTCGCCTTCGATCAGCGCGTTCAATACCCATTTACTGATTGCAAAAAACTCATCATCGCCACGGCGTACCAATGGTCCTAACGGTTCTTTGGAAATGATTTCCGGCAGAATGACATGATCATCAGGCGTTTTCGCTATTGTGCGTTCGGAAGCTAAACCGGAAGCATCGGTGGTGTACGCTTGGCAACGTCCGCTGTGATACGCTGCGGTTGCCGCTTCGTTCTTTTCAAATACCAAGGGTTTGATTTTTAAGTTATTTGCACGCGCATAATCGGTGAGATTCTTCTCAGTGGTTGTGCCAGATTGCACGCAAACCGTGGCATTATCCAATTGTTTGGCACTGGTGACTTTCCACTTTTTGTCCACCAT
>CAZJDN010000215.1:0-2671 GCA_964544775.1 uncultured Thiothrix sp. | reverse complement strand
CGGCGACCGACTCGCAGGCATCAATGGCACTACCATTGCGCACGCTAGCGACCTAATGCTGATGCTGGCGCGGTGTAAGCCGGGGCAACAGGTGCAAGTGTCGGTTGAGCGCCCGGGAGTTGCGGGTTTACGCGCTTATAACGTGGTCTTGCAGTAAACAAATTGGCGGGTGGGTCTACTTCCAACGCCCATGCAGGACGGGCACTGGGGGTATGCGTTTCCAACAATTTGTTGGGTTGTAAATCTGCTAGCAGCAGCATTTCCGCATTCGCCGTTGCTTCGCTGACTACGCCATCGTGCGAATAGCTGAAATCACACGCACTTAACACCGCGTTTTGTGCATACAAACTGCCCATACCTGCGATGCCTTGCAAGTGCCCTACATTCCCGCCTAAAACAAGGTAAGCCGCATTTTCTAACGCCCGCGCTTGTGCAGCATGGCGAATCCGCAGGTATTGCCCACGTAAATTGGTATTGTACGGGTTAAACAACAAGCCAGCCCCTTGGTTAACCAAACGCCGTGCCAATTCGGGGCGTTCCACATCTTGCCCGACCAAAACCCCGATTAAACCGCAGTCACTGGCAATAACTTGGCTGCTGTCGCCGGAGCAGGTGCTCCATTGGTTACTTTCGTGCGTTGGAATGTGAATTTTAGCTTGATGATGCAAACTGCCGTCGCGTAAGGCGATAATGCAAACGTTTTCCACCTGCCCATTCGGACGGCTGCGTAAATGCGAGCCACCGATAATGTTAATACGGTGTTTGCAGGCTAAACGACGCAGGCTTTTTTCAATCTTAAACGTATAATGGTTGAGAATGGCGAGAGCTTCGCCCACGCTGGGTTTACGCGGTGATAGGCTGAGCAATTGCAGGGTAAACAATTCCGGCAGTAGGATGAAATCTGCCTGTTGTTCCGCCGCTGTGCTAACCCAATGCGCAACTTGCTGATTAAAATCGTCAAAAGCACTGATGCCTTGCTGCCGATATTGCACGCTGGCTACGCGCACATTATCGGGAAAATGGGAAATATTTGCGCCGCCCATGTGTTTGTTCCCCTTAACAACGGATTGATGATACTCACTTGTTGCTCATACTACACAGGTTGCTGTGGTAAATATAAGACAAAGTTTTTTAACCCCTATAAGCAGATTTACTGCTCCTTTCATCGGTTTTTCCTTGGAGATTAAGGATGCATACAGATTTCTGGTTGGAACGTTGGGAAAAAAATCAAATTGCGTTCCATCAAGACGAATTCAACAATCAATTGCAAACCTTTTGGCGTGCATTAAAAATTCCTGAAGGCCGTCAAATTTTCGTGCCTTTATGTGGTAAAAGTCTTGATATGCTGTGGTTGCGAGCGCAAGGTTTGCAAGTGTTTGGCATTGAGTTAAGCGCCATTGCGGTTCGAGATTTTTTCACTGAAAATAGTCTTGATGCTACGGTAACAACGCAAGGTAAATTCCAACGTTGGGAAACCGATGGCTTAGTCATTTTACAAGGTGACTTCTTTGATTTGACGGCGACAGACATTGCCGCTTGTGCAGGCGTATTTGACCGTGCTTCGTTGATTGCCTTGCCTCCTGCAATGCGCCAGCGTTACACACAACATTTTGCCAGCATTGTGCCGACTGCTAGCCAAACCTTGCTGATTACAATGGAATACGACCAAGCGGAAATGAAAGGTCCGCCATTTGCGGTGCATGAGGAGGAAGTCCGCGCACTGTATACCGCTTTCACTGTCAAGCTGTTGTTTGATGCTGAAGTGTTGGCGGCGAACCCACAATTCCGTCAACGCGGTTTGCGTGCCATGCGCGAAAAAGTGTATGTGTTGCAAGGAAACAAGGCATGACCAGCAGCAAACCCCTCGTCCTTGTCGACGGTTCATCGTATTTATTCCGCGCTTTTCACGCATTACCGCCCTTGACTAACTCGCACGGCGAACCTACTGGGGCAATGCACGGCGTATTGAATATGCTCGACAAGTTACGCAAGGATTACGCCCCCGAACACATGGCGGTGGTGTTTGATGCCGCAGGCAAAACCTTCCGCGATGATTTATACCCGCAATACAAAGCCAACCGCCCACCCATGCCGGAGGATTTACGCGGTCAAATCGAACCCTTGTTAGCCATTATTCGTGCCCAAGGTTATCCGCTGCTGATCATTGATGGCGTGGAAGCCGACGACGTAATCGGCACATTGGCACGCGAATACGCGGGCAAGGTGATCATTTCCACGGGCGACAAAGACATGGCGCAACTGGTCGACGAGCGGGTGCATTTGATCAATACCATGTCAGGCTTGTATTCCGACCCTGCGGGTGTGGTGGAAAAGTTTGGCGTACCGCCCGAACGCATTCGCGATTACCTCGCGTTGATTGGCGACACCGTGGATAACGTCCCCGGTGTGGCGAAAGTGGGGCCGAAAACAGCAGTGAAATGGCTGGACGAATACGGTTCGCTGCAAACCATTATCGAACGTGCGGCAGCGTTCAAAGGCAAAATTGGCGATAACTTGCGCGAAGCCGTGGCACATTTACCGCTGTCGTATGAACTGGTGACGATCAAATGCGACGTGGAATTGAGTATTACCCCCGAAACGCTGGCCTTTAACCCACCCGATACCGCCAAACTGCGCGAACTCTACGAACGCTACGAATTTCGCACCCGCT
>CAZJDN010000214.1:0-2671 GCA_964544775.1 uncultured Thiothrix sp. | reverse complement strand
TTTGTGCAAGGCATTGTGTGGAATCTGAACTCCTATGACCAATGGGGCGTGGAATTAGGCAAACAATTAGCCAAACGCATTTTGCCGGAATTGCACGCAAGCACCGAAGTACAGTCACACGATGCCTCAACCAACGGCTTAATCAATTACTACCGACGTTTACACCCTGCTTAACCTTGCAGCAAAAGCACAATAGCTTGATGTGCTCCGCTATAAATGGGGTTACAAACAGGTAATATGGCGGCATAACAAGTGCGGT
The DNA here is from genome assembly GCA_964544775.1 of uncultured Thiothrix sp. Classification (GTDB taxonomy): domain Bacteria; phylum Pseudomonadota; class Gammaproteobacteria; order Thiotrichales; family Thiotrichaceae; genus Thiothrix. The sequence continues at coordinate 2,412 of CAZJDN010000214.1, read as the reverse complement.
AAGCACAATCATAGAAAGCATAAGGTATTACATGGACATAATTGCTGGTGACATTGGCGGAACGAAAAGCTGGCTGGCGTGGGCAACGCTAGGCACGGATGGTACGCCGCAAGTGTGTTTTGAACACGTTTACGCCAGTGCCGATTTCCCCAGCGCGGAAAGTTTACTGCAACAATTCATGACCGATGCTAACCCGTCACGTTCCCCAGTGGCGGTTTGCCTTGCGTTACCTGGTCCAGTACAAGACCAGCAACCGATCCGTTTAACTAATTTAGCGTGGACGCTGGAAAAAGCCCCCTTACAAACCTTGCTTGATACACCCAAGCTATTATTCATCAATGATTTCCAAGCGGCAGCGTTAGGCGTAGCTAGTTTGCAAGCAAGCGATTATTGCGTGTTAAACCCTGCCGAACCGTTAGCCAACGCCACCCGTGTGATTACAGGGGCGGGAACAGGTTTGGGCTTGGCATGGATGCAAGCGGATAGCAGCGGACATTACCACCCCTTTGCAACGGAAGGTGGACATACCGACTTTGCTCCAGCCAATGCGCAACAAGAACGTTTACTGGCATTTATGCGCCAACGGTTTGCGCACGTATCGTGGGAACGGGTGTTATCAGGTCCGGGGGTGAATCAGGTTTACCAGTTTTGTTTACAGGATGTAACCGGGGAAATTCCCACCGAGTTTGCTAACCGCAACGGTGCTGAAGTGAATGCAGCCGCGCAAGCAGGCGACCCGATTGCACACAGCGCAATGGCATTATTTACCGACGTGTACGCGAATTGGGTCGGAAATACCGCGCTGTTATACCAACCACGCGGCGGTTTGTATTTAGCGGGGGGGATTTCCGCTCGTATTCAGCCGTGGTTACAAAGCCCCCGTTTCCTCGCAGGCTGTTTGGATAAGGGGCGCATGGCAGGATTAGTACAACAAATGCCCATTTACTTAATTACCAATACGCGGCTTGGCTTACAAGGGGCATTGGCAGCCGCGCTTGACACCACACATTGAGCATTACGCGATTGAGGAAGGAATAATTATGACATTGGATAAACACCAGCAGGCGAAGCTATACCGCTATTACACCGAACCGAAAATGGTGACGGAACTCACCCGCAAAACCCTCGCCCTTGTACTAGCAGGCGGTGAAGGAGCGCGGTTGAAAGATTTGACCCTATGGCGAGCCAAGCCCGCCGTACCGTTTGGCGGTAAATACCGCATTGTCGATTTCGCACTGTCGAATTGCGTGAATTCGGGCATTCGGCGCGTGGGTGTTTTAACCCAGTACAAATCGCATTCCTTGATCCGCCATTTGCAGCGTGCGTGGGGTTTCATGCGTGCTGAAATTGGCGAATTCGTGGAAATTTTGCCTGCGCAACAGCGTACTGTGAAAAAGGAATGGTATCAGGGTACGGCGGACGCGCTATTTCAAAACATCGACATTTTGCAACGCCATGACCCCGAATACGTGCTGGTATTGGGCGGCGACCACATTTACACGATGGATTATTCGCGCATGTTGTTGCAACACGCCAATAGCGGGGCGGATTTCACCGTGGGTTGCATTGAAGTTCCGGTAGCGGATGCGAAAGGCTTTGGCGTAATGTCCACCGACGAAAACATGCGCATTACCAAATTCGTGGAGAAACCTGCTTTCCCTGACGAAATTCCGGGCAAACCGGGAGTAGCATTAGCATCAATGGGGATTTATATCTTCTCGCGCGATTTCTTGTATAAAGTATTGTACGAGGATGCGATGAAAGTGCATTCCTCGCGTGATTTCGGTAAGGACATTATCCCCTCGAATATTCACCACGCTAAAGCAATGGCTTACCCGTTCCGTGATAAAACAGGTGAGCCGGGGTATTGGCGCGATGTGGGGACGGTGCATTCTTACTGGCAAGCGAATATGGAGCTGTGCGCTGTCGAGCCAGAGTTGAACTTGTATGATCGGGAATGGCCGATTTGGACTTACCAGCCGCAATACCCACCTGCGAAATTCGTCTTCAATGACGACGGTTGTCGCGGTGCTGCGGTGGACTCGCTGATTTCAGCAGGGTGTATTATTTCTGGGGCGCAAGTACGCCGTTCTGTGGTGTTCTTTGCGACCACAATTGAGAAATACAGCACGATTACTGACAGTGTCATTTTGCCGAAAGTGAGCATTGGCGAGGGTTGCCGCATTACCAAAGCGATTATCGACAAGGGTACGGTGATCCCCGATGGTATGCATATCGGGGAAGATTTAGAGCTTGATCGCAAGCGTTTCCACGTTACCGATGAAGGCATTGTGCTGGTAACGGCGGAAATGATGGGGCAAAAGCTGCGCACAGGGAATAGTGAACAAGATCGGGATATGTTATGGCGGATGGCCGTTTAAACGTCGTTTTATGTTGGCACATGCACCAACC
>CAZJDN010000213.1:0-2729 GCA_964544775.1 uncultured Thiothrix sp. | reverse complement strand
CTGCGGCCACTTCAGAGACAATCTCTTTTTTCTCTTGCAGTGTTAATGCCACGTTTCTACTCCTGGTTTGGCGGATAAACCACCATTTAGATCATAAGCCTGCTAACAATTGTTAACAGCCAATGAAGGAAACAGCGTCCCAAACCATCTTACTGACTCGGGTAACGCCATCTACGCAGGTTCTCTACTCTTTCAGTAAAGGGCAGAACCATTAAGTTTCCCACAGAAACACCTGCGGTCTTTGACGACATACAATCCTTGTATATCTTTTTGCCTTGCGGCTGCTCTCATCCATGAGAACAGAGAAATGGGGTAATAGTGTTACCCCAAATTTTTTAGTAAGACAGTGAAGAACTGTCTACTGCCAAACCTGTACCCATTGTGGTAGATACAGAAACTTTCTTCAGGTAAACACCTTTAGACGTTGATGGCTTGAGTTTTACTAAATCAGCGACCAATGCATTGATGTTGCCGACCAGTTTATCTGTATCAAAATCAACGTTGCCTACTGAGCAGTGAATGATACCCGCTTTATCAGTACGGTAACGGACTTGACCCGCTTTCGCATTGCGTACTGCGCCAGCTACGTCTGGAGTCACAGTACCCACTTTCGGGTTAGGCATTAAACCACGCGGACCTAAAATTTGACCTAATTGACCAACCACACGCATGGCATCAGGGCTAGCGATAACAACATCGAAATCCATTTTGCCTGCTTTGATTTCAGCAGCCAGATCATCAAAACCAACGATGTCTGCACCTGCTGCTTTCGCTGCTTCAACGTTTGCACCTTGTGCAAACACGGCAACACGTACTGTTTTACCATTGCCATTTGGCAGTACGGTAGAACCACGCACAACTTGATCAGATTTACGCGGGTCAACGCCGAGGTTAATGCTTACATCTAAACTCTCAACGAACTTTGCACGCGGCAGTGATTTCAATGTATTAAGTGCATCCGCCAGCGCGTAAACTTTAGTTTCGCCCAATACTGCACGGATTGCTTTTTGACGTTTAGTCAGCTTTGCCATCTTACACACCCTCCACTTCAAGACCCATACTACGCGCAGTACCTGCAATAGTACGCACCGCAGCTTCCATTGAAGCAGCCGTTAAGTCTGGAGTTTTGGTTTTTGCAATTTCTTCCAACTGTTCCAAAGTCACTTTACCGACTTTATTGCTGTTTGGACGCGCACTGCCTGATTTAATACCCACTGCTTTTTTCAATAAAACAGAAGCAGGTGGTGTTTTCAGAATAAAGGTGAAACTTTTATCGCTGTAAGCAGTAATAACAACTGGAGTAGGCAAACCAACTTCAATGCCTTGAGTAGCCGCATTGAATGCTTTGCAGAACTCCATAATGTTCAAACCACGTTGACCTAATGCAGGGCCAATTGGTGGGCTTGGGTTTGCTTTACCAGCAGGAACTTGCAGCTTGATATAGCCGATGACTTTCTTTGCCATGATTTCTACCTAAATAGGGGTAATAACGCCTTACGGCTTCCCGCAATATTCTCTAATCAAGCCTTTTCAACTTGATAGAACTCAAGCTCAACAGGCGTTGAGCGACCAAAAATTTGTACCGCGACTAATAAACGGTTTTTGTCGTAGTTAACTTCTTCAACTACGCCATTAAAATCTTTGAAAGGACCATCCGCGACACGCACAACTTCACCTGCATCAAAGAGGATTTTTGGACGTGGTTTTTCAGCCCCTTCTTCCACCCGACGCATAATATTGTCGACTTCTTTTTGCGTAATCGGCGCAGGCTTATCTGCCTTGCCACCGATGAAACCCAGCACCTTAGGTGTCTCTTTAACCATGTGCCACGTTTCGTCATTCATTTCCATTTCGACTAAAACATAGCCCGGAAAGAATTTGCGTTCACTTTTGCGTTTATGCCCGTCACGCATTTCCACTACTTCTTCAGTAGGGACAAGCACCAAACCAAAGGAATCCTGCAAACCAAAACGCCCAATACGCTCTTCTAAAGAACGTTTGACCTGATTTTCAAACCCAGAATAGGCTTGAACGACATACCAACGCTTTGCCATCAGGCACCTCCACCAAGCAGCGTTTTAACACCCCAGCCAAGCAGAGAGTCAACACCCCAGAGAAAAATCGCCAAGATTACGACGATTACCATCACCATCAGCGTGGTTTGAATAGTCTCAGCACGCGTTGGCCAAACCATTTTACGCACTTCAAGGCGGGAATCACGCATAAAGCCCAGCAATCGCTTACCCGTTAAGGTTGTCAACGCAACAACGACCGCGACAGCCACAACTGCCAACAAACCTAGTACGCGCAACAGCAATGAAACAGGCGCACCTTGCCAACTCTCAAAATAGTAAAACCCCGCGATACCTGTAATTAACAGCGCGAGGGATATAATGAGCTTTACCGTATCAAAGGAGGAGCCCTGTTCTTGGGTGTTTACTGACATGTTTTTATTCACCAACTTGATAGCTGTATGACTTTGGGTAATCCACTGCAATACTTTTAAACATACAATCCACTACCCAAAGCCATCTTTAAAAGATGGCAGGGCAAGAGGGAATCGAACCCCCAACCTGCGGTTTTGGAGACCGCCGCTCTGCCAATTGAGCTATTGCCCTGTATATGTGACAAGGAACGAAAGGATACCTTCCGTTCCTTTAAGATGCAAGAGTTTTATTACTCAATAATTTTAGCAACAACGCCCGCACCAACGGTACGACCGCCTTCAC
>CAZJDN010000212.1:0-2754 GCA_964544775.1 uncultured Thiothrix sp. | reverse complement strand
AGCAGGCATAGCAACCGTAGCACATAGCGCAAAACCCGCAAACCAACGGGTAAAAGTGGTGTTTGGCATAGGAATCCTTAGCAAATTATCAATTGGAAGATGACAGATTTAAGCAACAACCTGTCATCAAGTAAAGTTGCTGGCTGAATTAGTAGAATTTGCCGCGCAAGATGATTAAAGGTAGCCCAAATAACGCCAACATGAGCGACACAATCAACCAATTACCTACCATGACGAACGGCGTTGCACCTGTCATTGGCTGGGCGTATTCAGACAACACATTGGCTTCGTATTGTGGAATCGACTTAACCACCTTGCCTTTTTCATTAATCACCGCACTGACACCGTTATTGGTAGCGCGTAATAAGTAACGCCCTACTTCCAACGCACGCATCCGCGCAATTTCCGCGTGTTGTTGCGGTTCAATTGACCCCGTAAACCAACCATCATTGCTAACATTGACCAATAAAGTCGCGGCGGGTAAACCTTTTATCATTTCTTCCGCGTAAACATCTTCGTAACACACCGACATCCGTACTGGCTGCCCTGCCACTGTCAAAGTATTTGCGCCACTCCACGGTGTTACATTGTCATACGGCAGCTTGATAATGTTTTCCAAGAAACGCAGGTACTTCAGCAGGGGAATGTATTCGCTAAACGGCACTAAATGTTGTTTGCCGTAAATATCCACACCTGTAGCAATCGACTTTTCAACATCATGCCCTTTACCTATCGCCATGACAGCATTATGCACCACGTCTTTATCTGCATCATGGAAAAAGCCCCCCACCAATAAATCCGTTTCCGCCTCCCGCGCCCAGTCTTGCAACGGTAACATCACGTCATCTTTGGAAAAATGAAAGAAATCAGCCAAAGCGGTTTCAGGCCAAATCACCAAATGCGAGCTTTCAACATTGGGGTATTTATCCCCGTCCATTAAATTCAAATAGGCTTGCACATTCTCATTACGGAATTGCGGGTCCCACTTGGTCAATTGGTCAACGTTGCCTTGCAACATACTGACAAACAACGGTTCACCCGTTTTTTGCGTCCAATTCACCTGTGCTAAACCGTACCCACCTGCGATGCACACCAAAGCAAGCGAGACCACAATAAGCCGTTCGCGCATTTTGCCTAAAAACAGCAGCACCAACATTCCCGCGCCCAACGCCACGAGCCAACTGACACCCAATACGCCAGTCACAGGGGCGTAATGCGCCAGCAAGGTATCCACTTGCGTCGTCCCCAATTGCAACCACGGGAAGCCAGTCAAAAACCAACCCCGAAACCATTCGGTTAATACCCAAGCCGCCGGATAAATCAGCAATAACCGTAGAATCAGGGATAAATTCGCCGCCAAAGAAACCAGCCAACCAAATAACATCAATGGCAAACTGACAAACAACACAAACAACGTCACCATTAATGCTGCGATGAAATTATTTGCACCGCCAAAAAAATGAATACTGACGTAAATCCAGTGCGCCCCTGCGGCAAACATGCCAATGCCAAATACCCATGCCAAACGTAACCGCTGCCCCAAAGGTAAGGCTTTCAAATTTAACCAAAATAAAATTGCAGGAGATAACCAAGCAAAAGGGCGCAACTCAAACGGTGCGAAGGCGAGAACAAGCAATGCACCTGCCAGCAACGCCAGCAGGTAATCGAATTTAGATAAAGAATCTCGGAATGAAAGCATCGAAAAACATCCAGCCAACAAAACTGCCGCGCATTATAGCGCAGCAGTCTGTGCGGGATATGAATTTTCCGTGCTTGGTAAAACTTCCAACAACAAAATCCGACGGTTATCACTGCGTAATATACGGAATAACCATTCATCCAGCACAATTTCCTCGCCTTGGCGCGGAATCTTACCCAAACGATTGATTATAATGCCAGCAATGGTATCGAATTCATCGGTATCAAACGTTGTTCCCACGATTTCATTGAATTCATCAATCGGCGTGGTAGCTTCGACAACAAAACGCCCCCCTTCTTGGATCACGACATTGCTGGAGATATCTTCTTCATCGTCGTGCTCGTCATCAATGTCACCAACGATTTGTTCTAATACGTCTTCAAACGTTACCAAACCGGAAATTCCCGAATACTCATCAATCACCACCGCCATGTGGTTGCGGGTATTGCGGAATTCCGTCAGGAGTTTATTCAAGCGTTGGCTTTCGGGGATAATCAGCGCGGGGCGAATAATATCGTCAATTTTGAACTCGGTTTCGCGCCCGATGTATTTGAGCATGTCTTTCGCCAGCAAAATGCCGACTAAATCATCGCGGTCTTCGTCCACCACGGGGTAACGCGAATGCTCGGTTTCTGCAATCCGTTGTAGAATCTTGCTGAAATCATCTTCGTGGTAGACAAAATTAATTTGTGAACGTGGAACCATGATGTCGCGTACTTGCAACTCACCGAATTCCAACACCCCCTGAATCATTCCCACCGTGTCGTCGGAGAATAGATTTTTCTGATTAACACGTTGTAAATCTTCCATTAATTCTTCGCGGCTTTGCGAAGTCAGGTCGAGTTTTTTAATGAGCCATTGCTTCCATCGCGGTCGAGGTCGCGAGTCACCTATATCGCTTTTCATTTTTCCTCTTAAAGGTTATTGATAAGGGTCGGGAAATCCAAGGGAAGCCAAAATCTGCGTTTCTAACGCTTCCATTTCTTCGGCTTCGTCGTCTGTTATATGATCATAGCCTTGCAAATGCAACAAACCATGTATCAGTAAATGCGCCC
>CAZJDN010000211.1:0-2758 GCA_964544775.1 uncultured Thiothrix sp. | reverse complement strand
TCTGCCATGCGCAAGGCTTCGGGTAAAAATTCCAACATGGCACGGCGCGTTCCCCCTAACGAATCAAACGCACCGGATTTAATCAGCGTTTCCAACACACGGCGGTTAACCTTTTGCGAACTGCACCGCTTGCATAAATCCGCCAGCGAGGTGAACGCACCGTGTTGATTACGTTCTTCCACCATGACACTTAAAGCCGCTTCCCCAGCACCTTTAACCGCACCTAAACCATAGATAATGCGGTTTTTATCATCGACCGTAAATTGAAAATCGGAACGGTTAATATCCGGCGGCAATACCTGCAAGTTCAACTGACGGCAATCATCCAACAACGTTACCACCTTATCGGTGTTATCCATATCCGCCGACAATACTGCCGCCATGAATGCTGCCGGATAATGCGCTTTCAACCATGCGGTTTGAAACGCTACCAATGCATACGCGGCTGAATGCGATTTGTTGAAACCGTATTCCGCGAATTTCTCCATTAAATCAAAGATATAGCCAGCTTGATTTTCATCGATTTGGTTATTTCGCGCCCCGTCCATGAAAATGGAACGTTGCTTAGCCATTTCCTCCGGTTTCTTTTTACCCATTGCCCGACGTAGCATGTCCGCGCCACCGAGCGTGTATTGCGCCAGCACCTGCGCAATCTGCATCACCTGTTCTTGGTAAACGATGACCCCGTAAGTCGGCTTGAGGATTTGTTCCAAACTCGGATGCGGGTATTCGACCTTGGCAATGCCCTTTTTACGGTTGATGAAATCGTCCACCATCCCCGATTGCAATGGTCCAGGGCGGAACAGTGCAACCAATGCCACCACGTCTTCAAACACATCGGGTTGCAAGCGGCGAATCAAGTCCTTCATACCGCGTGATTCGAGCTGGAAAACGGCCGTGGTTTTTTGCGCTTTTAATAAGTCAAAACTGGCTTTGTCATCCAACGGAATGCGGTTAATGTCGACAGGTGGCAAGCCCTTCGCCGCGTTCTGGCGATTAATGGTTTGTAATGCCCAATCGATGATGGTGAGGTTACGCAAGCCCAAAAAGTCGAATTTAACTAGCCCCACGCCTTCCACGTCGTCTTTATCGTATTGCGAAACGACACCATTACCTTGTTCGTCGCAGGCAATCGGGGTGAAATCGGTCAAATCCGACGGCGAAATTAATACCCCACCCGCGTGTTTGCCCGTGTTGCGCGTCAAACCCTCCAATGAAATCGCCATGTCCAGTAAGGCTTTGACTTCTTCATCTTTTTCATACAATTCAATCAGGTCGGGGGAAACACGCTCTGGATCATCTTGGGCTTTTTTAGTACGCCCCAGCGCGTCTTCCAACGTAATGCCAAGCACAAAGGGAATCAGTTTCGCCACCCGATCCACAAATCCATACGGATGCCCCAACACCCGCCCCACGTCACGCACCACCGCTTTAGCTGCCATCGAACCGAAAGTAATGATTTGCGACACCTGATTACGCCCGTAAGTTTGCGCTACATAATCAATCACTTTATCGCGGTTATCCATGCAAAAGTCGATGTCAAAGTCCGGCATGGAAACCCGCTCAGGGTTCAAAAAACGTTCAAACAGCAAATCATACGCCAGCGGATCAAGGTCGGTAATTTTCAACGCATACGCCACTAATGAACCTGCACCCGAACCCCGCCCCGGCCCGACCGGAATGCCATTATCTTTTGCCCACTGAATAAAGTCCGCAACGATTAAGAAGTAACCGGGAAATCCCATCTTATTGATAACGTCGAGTTCAACGCGCAAACGCTCATCATAAACTTGACGTTTTTCCGCAAATTCGGGCGTACCGCGTGGAAATTGCTCACCGAATAAGAAATCCAGCCGCTCTTCCAACCCTTTTTGGCTAACGTGACAAAAATACTCCGCCTCGGTCATGCCGTCTGGAATCGGGAATTGCGGCAAATAGTTTTTGCCCAAGGTCAGCGACACATTGCAACGCTTGGCAATTTCCACCGTATTGCTAATCGCGCTGGGAATATCGGCGAATAATTCCTGCATTTCTACTGCTGTACGCAAATATTGCTGTGGGCTGTACAGTTTCGGGCGTTTGGGGTCAGCCAACACATTGCCGCTGTTGATGCACACACGGGCTTCGTGCGAATGGAAGTCGCTTTCCGCAACAAACCGTACATCATTGGTCGCAACAACAGGTAAATCGTGCGCCAATGCAAGCTCCACTGCCGCGTGAATATATTCTTCCTCACCTTCGCGCCCTGTACGCTGCAATTCAAGGTAATAACGATCAGGAAAATGCTGCTGCCATTCGCGTAAACGTTTTTCTGCCAATTCTGTATTACCCGCCAGCAACGCCTGCCCTACGTCGCCCTCGCGCCCACCCGAAAGCACAATTACGCCGTCGCTAAATTCCGCAAGCCAACTGCGTTGCACACGCGGCACACCCAATACCTGCCCTTGTTGCCAAGCGCGGGAAATCAGTTTAGTCACATTCCGGTAGCCCGTATTGTTCTGGCACAATAAAATCAGGTGAAACAGCGTATCGCTGCCCGTTTCATCAACCAGCAAAATATCCGCACCAAACAAAGGCTTAATACCTGCCCCCGTAGCTGCTTTATAGAACTTCACCAACCCAAAGAAATTATTCAAGTCGGTAATCGCAATCGCAGGCATTCCGCTTTTTTCCACCGCCTTCATCAACGGCTTAATGCGAATCGTGCTATCAATCAACGAATATTCAGTGTGTAAACGCAAATGAACGAATTGGGTCA
>CAZJDN010000210.1:0-2805 GCA_964544775.1 uncultured Thiothrix sp. | reverse complement strand
CAGCACCTTACGCCAACCCCAGTTTTTTCAAGCGGTAACGGCATTGTGGACCGCTAATTCCCAGAATCCGCGCTGCTTCTAGCACATTGCCGCTAGCACGTTGCAGGGCTTTTTCGAGGATTTGCTTTTCGAGCGTCTCGAAATCCACCCCCGATTGCACCATGCGATTTAGTAAGTCATCTAATACGTCGGCTTTTGTACCCCCCGGCTCTAAACCGCCGTCTTTACCGATTACCATGAATTTATCCGTGGGTAATGGCATTCCCAAACAAATTTGGTTGGACTCGATACGCGAATGGCTATCCGCCAAAATAACCCCGCGTTCCAGAATATTTTCTAATTCACGGATATTGCCAGGCCATTGATAAGCAGCAAAGCGACGCAAGGTATCGTCGGTAACACCTAAAACGTGTTTACCGTACTTTTTATTGTATTTATCGATAAATTTACGGATTAAGCCCGGAATATCGGTGCGGCGTTCGCGTAATGGCGGAATGGTAATGGGGAACACATTCAAACGGTAATACAAATCCGCGCGGAATGTACCTTCGCGTACTCGTTCCAACAAATTGGCATTGGTAGCAGCAATTAAACGCACATTGACTTTGATTTTTTCTGTGCCACCGACGCGCTCAAATTCCCCCGTTTGAATGGCGCGTAATAATTTCGCCTGCGCACGCAGATTTAATTCACCCAATTCATCCAAAAATAATGTACCGCCATTCGCGCGTTCAAACCGTCCGGGGCGTGATTTATCCGCCCCCGTATACCCGCCTTTTTCCACCCCAAACAATTCTGATTCCACCAGATCACGCGGTAATGCGGCACAGTTAACAGCAATAAAAGGCCCGTTGCGGCGTTTACCGATTTGGTGCAAGGCTTGGGAGAAAACCTCTTTCCCCACCCCCGTTTCACCCAGCATTAGCACGGTTACGTCCGTTTCTGCGGCTTTGCGTAACAGGTACATGATTTCTTTGATGGGGACGGAATCTGCAATGATGTTTTCAGGGCGAGCGTAAGCAGTCATTTCTTTGCGCAGGAATTGCACTTCTTCTTCCAACGAATGCAGTTTTTGCGCCATTGAATCACGGGAAAAAAGCTGGCGTAATGCATCCGCATCTTCCCACGCTTCTAGCGGTTTACCGATAATCCGGCATTGTTTATCGCCCTTGCCCGTGCATTCAATTTCTTTAAAGTAAATCGGCTTGCTCATGAAAGTGCTGGTATACCCCGACGCATAACCCAACAATTTCCAACACACAGGTTCAGAAGATAATCCGTACAAGCGCGTGTGTTCCGCAGCTTCAAACGAGTTTTTCCACGTAAACTCGCCGTAGAAATGCCCAGTGGCAATATCCATATCCACCGATATAGGCTCTACGCTGACAACACCTTCAAGAGCGTGTAACTGCGGACCTACCATGAAAGTATCCATAATGTCGGCATCCGCCCGAATGTGTTTTGCCAGTTGCGCATCCGATTGCGCGGCAGCAAACCCCATGCGCATTAAAATCCCGCGTGCGTATTGTTCCCCAAACGATTCAATTAATTCGCTACGCATCGAGCCAAACGCAGACGCATGTAACAAAATCATGCGTTGCTGACCCAACCAGATATTCCCTGAATCCCCCTCAAAACGGATCATTGCTTTTAAATCCTGATTGTTGGGTGTGGTGCATTTCTTACCATGACGACTCATTAACAGCCACTCCTCAATGTCTGCTAGCTCTCTCCAGAGTCTTTAGCATAATCGAATCCGAGCTAGATGCAAGATATATCGATATTTTAAATAATATCGATATTTTAAGTGGGCACATTTTCACCCTTGCGCAACCCTGAATTTTCAACTTTAGATCAAATGAGCCTTGATCTTTACTGTGTTTATCAACTTAAGATTCAAGTCTACAATGGGTTCATAACACTTTAAGGGGAATCCAACCATGCTTAGCCCAGTCGTTTTCGTTTCTCACGGTGCACCCGACGTTGCCTTACACAATGGGGCAACCACGCAATGCTGGCAAACTTTAGGCGCAACCTTAGCGCGTCCACGGGCAATTTTAGTGCTGTCCGCGCATTGGGAAACCACGCAACCGACCATTAGTAATGCGATTCAACCGCAGACTATCCACGATTTTGGTGGTTTTCCGCGCCCGTTGTATCAAATGCACTACCCCGCAGCGGGAATGCCGGAATTAACGCCGCTGGTTGCGGATTGTTTAGCGACGCAAGGCATTGCACTAAACACACAACAACGTGGCTTGGATCATGGCGCGTGGATTCCTTTACGCAGTATGTACCCGCAAGCGGATATTCCAGTGGTACAGCTTTCTATCCAACCACACGCGGGAACAGCATGGCACTGGCGTTTGGGGGAAGCCTTACGCCCATTGCGGGAGGCAGGCGTGTTAATCATGGCATCCGGCGCGGTGACGCACAATTTCGGCTGGCTGGCACGCAACGCCCCCCCGTTAGACAAAGCCCAAATTTTCAGCGATTGGTTAGGGGAAAAAGTGCTAGCACGCGACATTCCTGCCCTGCTGGATTACCGCTTGCAAGCCCCGTATGGCGCGGACGCACACCCTACCGAGGAACATTTACTGCCCTTGTTTGTGGCATTGGGAGCAAGCCTTGCAACTGAACCTATGCGGCGTTTGACCCCTGAATATTGCTACAGCGGTCTGGCAATGGATGCGTATGTCTGGGGGTAAATCTTCGTGCTACAATCCTCGCTTTTGCCGATAGGATTCACGCACGATGACGACTGCTTCCAACCTGCCCGTAACCCGCGCCCTGATTAGCGTCTCT
>CAZJDN010000209.1:0-2822 GCA_964544775.1 uncultured Thiothrix sp. | reverse complement strand
TATGGCAATAAAGGTTTCCCAATCATGACAGAACAATTAATCGCGGTGGCGGTAAAGCAAAATGGGCAATTGGCGGATCACGCGGGGCGAGCATTACATTGGCAAGTGTATGTTGTCACCGCTACGGATATTACCTTTGCATGGGCGTTGGAACTAACAGAAATGGGTTGCTTGCACGAATGGCATGTGCGCGGCGATGGCAATCGTCATCCGCTGCATTTCGTTGATGTGGCATTAGCGGGTTCAGCGGGTGAAGGTGTCACGCGCCGTTTAAAAGAGCGTAACACCTTGTTATTGACCACCGCAGAACCTGACCCTATCGCAGCGATTACGGCTTACCGTGCGAATGCCTTACCCGCTGGATTGCCGCATGAGGAATGCCAACACCATTCCTAAACGGGTGGGTTGTTCACCGTATGTCAGTGAGCCATGAAGCCCAACCCCACACTGAGTAATACGCCGTGTAAAACTGCACTGCCGATGGTGAGTTTAATGGCAGGTTCGAGTTGTTGCGGTTGATGCACATTGCGTAATAGCAGCGTACTGGCTTGCCACGCCATACCCAACGGCAATGCGCTGAAAATCGCAATCCACGGTACGATTCCTGTAACGATCAATGCCAGCAGGAGCAACCCTGCGGTAAGCACTACGTAACGGTAGCCTTTGGCGGCTTTTTCTACGCCTAAGCGCACGACCCAATGGTGTTTGCCGCAAGCGGCATCCGCTGCTCGATCAGGGAATTGGTTAATGACTAAAATATTCATCAGTAACAAGGAAAGCGGCAAGCTAATGAGTACCGGATACCCCGCCATTTCCCCTGTTTGCACGAACCACGCACCCAACGGAATCAGTACCCCAAATCCAATAGCAACGGCGGGTTCGCCTAAGCCGCGACTATTCAGGCTTAACGGCGGCGCGGAATACCCCCAACCCAGTGCTAAGCCGATTGCTCCGATCCACAGTAATCGCGTGCCGCTTTCCCACGCCAGCCACAAGCCGATAAACATTGCCACCGATAGGAGTAATGTACCGAATAGCAAGGTTTCCATCTCGCTGAATACGCCGTTTTGAATAAAACGACTGCCGCCTGTAAAGGGGAAAACCCGTTGCGTATTACAACGATCAGTGCCGTTTTTTTCATCGTAATAATCGTTTAGCACATTCACCCCCGCATGAACTAACATGATGCCAATGAGTGTCCAGAGAAACAGCCCCCAATGTGGTAGAATGCCTTGTTGCGCTGCCGCAGCGACACCGAGGAAAGCAGGCACAACACTCGCAGCGAGGAAGCCGGGGCGAGTTGCCAACCAGTAACGTAATAAAGGTTTCTGTAATAGCTGTGCATTAGGTTCTTGTGTCATTATTGTTTTCCGCTAGGTAAAGAAGACTAAGATTATAAGTACAGCACCTTAGCAGCGTGGAAGCAGCCACCTAAGGTTACGTGCTTTTTTCGAGCAGATTATTTTTATCAGGCTATATTATAAGCAAAATAGCCACTTATCGCGTGTAAAATATTACCGCCATGAAACCCCGACAACAAAACAAGGAGTCTAGCGTATGCCCACTGGCTTTTGGGTTGGTGCTGCAATCGGCTTTGTGCTTGGTTTAGTCTTTAAACAATGTCCCGATGAAACAGAGGAAGCCTACAAAAAAGGTATGAAAGCGGCTTATACCGAGTTAAGCAGTTCCCGTAAATACAGTAAGCCGCTGCAAGCGATTATCGATGCGGCGAGTAAGGAAAAAGATAAAGGTGGTAAAAAGTAAGCCGAGGTAAGGTGGGAAAATGCTGCTTGGGTAAAGGCTTTTCCGCTATGATTCGTGGCTATGAAATACCAAGACCTGCGCGACTTTATCCAACAACTGGAAAAAATGGGTGAACTGAAACGGATTAAAACCGAGGTTGACCCTTACCTTGAAATGACCGAAATCGCCGACCGCGTATTGCGCTCTGGTGGCCCGGCGTTATTGTTTGAAAATCCCAAAGGGCATCGCGTGCCCGTGCTGGCGAATTTGTTCGGCACGCCGCGCCGTGTGGCCTTGGGCATGGGTGAAGAATCCACCGAAGCCTTGCGCGAAGTGGGCAAATTACTCGCGTTACTCAAGCAGCCCGAACCGCCCAAAGGTTTCAAAGACGCTTTCAGTTCCTTGCCGATTTTCAAAAAAGTGTTGGACATGGCCCCCAAAGTGGTGAGCAAACCCGCGTGTCAACAAGTGGTGGTGGAAGGCGATCAAGTCGATTTAAACCGCTTACCGATTCAACATTGTTGGCCGGGCGATGCCGCACCGCTGATCACTTGGGGATTAGTCATTACCAAAGGGCCGGAAAAGAAACGCCAGAATTTGGGCATTTACCGCCAGCAAGTGATTGGCAAAAATCGCGTGATCATGCGCTGGTTATCGCATCGTGGCGGCGCGTTGGACTTTCGCGATTGGCAAAAAGCCAACCCCGGCAAACCGTTCCCTGTCGCTGTCGCATTAGGGGCAGACCCCGCGACGATTTTGGGCGCGGTAACACCCGTTCCCGATACTTTGTCCGAATATGCTTTTGCCGGATTATTACGCGGCTCGCGTACTGAATTGGCGCAAGCGTTAGGGTCGGATTTGCAAGTGCCTGCGTTCGCCGAGTTCGTGCTGGAAGGGCATATTTACCCCGACGACCTCGCGCCTGAAGGGCCATTTGGCGACCACACGGGTTATTACAATGAGGTGGACAATTTCCCCGTGTTCACGATTGAACGCATTACCCACCGCAAAGACCCGATCTACCACAGCACTTACACCGGACGACCACCCGATGAACCCGCGATTTTGGGCGTGGCATT
>CAZJDN010000208.1:1304-2829 GCA_964544775.1 uncultured Thiothrix sp. | reverse complement strand
ATATCCCATTCCCGCATTGATTCGCACATTACAAACAAAGGTTGATGCGATTACATGAAACGGATTCTCTCTATACTGGCAATGTTAACCCTTGTTGCGGTTGCAACCGTTGGGTTTCTTGCGTGGTATCAATACGATAATTTTCTAAAAAAAGCCGTCAGCATTACTGAACAAAATGCGATTTTTGAAGTAAAAACTGGGAGTAATATTCGCCAAGTTTCTGATCAATTAGAAGCCAAAGGCATTATCGAAAACAGTTGGTTTTTCTTTGCGTTAGCGCGTTTAACCGATCAAGCCGATAAACTCAAAGCAGGTGAATACCAATTGGAAATAGGTATGAAACCGGATGATGTATTACAACGTTTAATATCTGGGCAAACGTTGCAATATCAATTAACCATTATTGACGGGAAAACGTTTAAAGATATTCGTGAAAGTGTAAAAAATCACCCCACCTTAGTAAAAACACTTGCGGATGCAGATTACAGCAATATCATGCAGAAATTGGGTGGGGCAGTGGGGTCATCCCCTGAAGGCTGGTTTTTCCCCGATACCTATAATTTCCCGCGTAAAACCACAGACTTAGAATTTCTGCAACGCAGTTATAAAGAAATGCAGACTTATTTAAATAAAGCATGGGAAAAACGCGAACCGAATCCTTACCTTAAAACGCCTTATGATGCGCTAATTCTGGCATCCATTGTCGAAAAAGAAACGGGTTTACCGGAAGAACGCCCCTTAATTGCTCGTGTGTTTCTCAACCGTTTAGCGAAAAATATGTTGCTGCAAACTGACCCAACCGTTATTTACGGCATGGGGGATAAATACGCGGGTAATATTCGTAAAACCGATTTACAAACTGATACGCCATACAACACTTACACACGCGCTGGTTTGCCACCGACACCCATTGCAACACCCAGCAAAGCAGCCATTGATGCGGTTTTGCATCCGGCTAAGAGTAATGTTTTGTATTTCGTCGCAACAGCACCGGGCGCGGCTTCGCATTTCTCCGAAACATTGGAAGAGCACAATCGCGCAGTACAACAATACATCTTAAATCGTGATAAAGCCAAGGAGCAGGCAACACCATGAAACGCGGGAAATTCATTACCTTAGAAGGCGGCGAAGGGGCAGGAAAGAGCACCAACGTACCGTGGATTGCCGATTATTTACGAGCACAAGGCAAAGATGTCCTTGTGACCCGTGAACCCGGCGGTACGGAAGTCTCGGAAGCTATCCGCAACGTACTACTTTCACCCGATTTACCGGGAATGCACTTCGATACTGAGTTATTACTCATGTTTGCCGCTCGCAATGAGCATTTGCAGCAAAAAATCCTACCTGCATTAGCGCAGGGAACATGGGTAATTTGCGACCGTTTTACCGACGCAACCTACGCTTACCAAGGTTATGGGCGTGGTATTTCGCTGCATCGCATTGCTGCATTGGAGCAATGGGTACAAGGGGAATTGCGTCCAGACTATGTGATCTTATTCGATTTAGCCATTGAAACGGGCATGGC
>CAZJDN010000208.1:0-1204 GCA_964544775.1 uncultured Thiothrix sp. | reverse complement strand
CTATTCACAGGTGAAAAGGGTTGCGGTAATTTAGTATTCGTTCAAGCCTTAGCTAAAAGTTTGCTTTGTTTAACACCGCATTCTGATGGTTCAGCATGTACGCAATGCCGAAGCTGCCAAGTATTTGCCGCGCAAGCGCATCCTGATTTTACGAGCGTTATGTTGCAAGAAGAGCGGCAGTCTATTTTGATTGAGCAAATCCGCGAATTAAATCATTTTCTCACCTTAAGTCGCAGTTACAGCCCTCGACGATTGGTAATTATTTCACCTGCTGAAAAAATGAATATCAATGCAGCCAATAGTTTACTCAAATCACTGGAAGAACCCGCACCCGATACGCATATATTATTACTAAGTGCAACTCCTGCGAGTTTATTACCGACAATTCGTAGTCGCTGTCAGGAAATGCGTTTACCCGTACCACAACGTAAAATGGCGTTAACTTGGTTAACGCAGCAGCCATTGCAACACGCTCCAGAAATGTTGCTTAATACTGCACGGGGTAGACCGTTAGACGCTTTGTTATTAGACTCCAGTGAAACCTTAGGGCATTATCAGCAATGGTTACAACATATTAACCAATGCGTACAAGGGCAGGGGAATATTACGCAAATTTCTTCCCAATGGGAAAAGTTTGATAAAACGCAATTGCTCGACTGGCAATTAGATTGGGTGCACCATTTATTGCGTTATCAGTACCTCAGTGATGATTTAAATAAAGAACTGCGCTTTATTTATGAGCAAATTAACAGCAATACGTTGTGGCATATTCAAGAAAAGTTACTGGAATTAAAGCAACTGGTAGCACATCCACTAAACCCACGTTTATTCGTGGAAAATATGTTAATCTTGTGGTGGGCAAAACACTGATAATATAATGGTAACTATTGAATTTTTCAGCAAATAACCTATGTTAGGGGAGGGTAATGGACACACAGCAATCGGCAAACAAAAGAGGACTGAATAGCCTCTCTATGGCACTCGCCGATAAGCAGTCCTTACACGCTAACTACATGCCTTTCATCAAAGATGGCGGTATTTTCGTCCCAACCAACGAACGCTTTGAATTACACGATGAAGTTATTCTGCAATTACGCTTGATCGAAGAGGGGAAAAAGCTCCTGATTCCGGGGCGCGTAGTGTGGATATCAAGTGGAATGGGACAACGCGGCACTAGCCCCGGTGTCGGTTTACAATTTACAGG
>CAZJDN010000207.1:0-2863 GCA_964544775.1 uncultured Thiothrix sp. | reverse complement strand
GCTCAAGGCGCTCAAGGCGCTCAAGGCGCTCAAGGCGCTCAAGGCGCTCAAGGCGCTCAAGGTGCTCAAGGTGCTCAAGGTGCTCAAGGTGGAACTAAAACCGGTCCTGTTATTGCAGTAAACTGCGGCTCAGTCATCGGCGATCCACAATTTACCGTTTCCACTACAACCAACGGCACCAATGACGGCTCCAGCACTTACTGGTTATCAGGTCAAGCGGGTCAAACTTACAACATCGTCAGTGACAAAGGTTTCCAATTGAATGCACAAATGCGTGCAGACACTGGTGACTACATTGGAACAGTAGGTGCAACTGTTGGCACAAACCGCATCCAATTTGATAAAAGCGGACAATTGACCCTGAACGGCACAATCATGGGTAACGGTACTTACCAATTGGGTAACGGCACTTCGGTTGTGAAAAACAACAACGATCTCCGTATCGTAACGCCTGAGTACCAAGTTCAACTGCAAGCAAATAGCTGGGTAGTTAATCTGACTAACATCTCTAGCCCAAACAGCAATGCTGACGGTGTTCTGCCTGCTGGTCTGTTAGGTAGCGCGATGGATGGCACACAAGGCGATCACGCAACACAAGCACAAGTTTCTCAATACCGTGTGAGTGGATTGTTTGATACAGCGTTTACCAGCAACAACCATTTCAATGGTTGATAAATGCTGAAGTGATTGGAAATCTTGTACCGATCACGAAAGCATCACAAGGGAAAGTCCACGTTTTGTGGGCTTTTCCTTAAAGCATTGTTATTGTGTTGTTAACGCCTTCGGTCAGCTAATATCAGCATTTTATTGACCTTTCTGGTTAGCACGGAGTAGCGTAGAGTCTCTGCTTAACAATATGGCTAATTTCAGACTCCAGCATAATTAAAAACAATAGAGAGGAAGTCACTCATTATGCGTTTTAGTATTTTTACCCCAACCCATCGCCCAGAATACCTCCACGAACTCTTTGATTCTTTATTGCAACAATCTTTTCACGATTGGGAATGGGTTATTATCCCTAACAGTGCAAAGGGTCTGCATGTGGAGATTCCTGCACCTATTGCCGCACACCCTCAAGTCAGGGTTATTCCTGCTACGCAGGAAATCGCGCAACAAGGCATTGGCGCACTCAAATTATTCGCCTGCCAACAATGTTTAGGGGATTACTTTGTTGAAGTCGACCACGATGATCTATTAACCCCCGACGCATTAGCAGAAATGGCTAAAACTGCTGATGAAACACAAGCAGGGTTTATTTATTCTGACTTTACTAATTTTTACCCCGATGGCACATGCCAAATTTTTGGCGCGGCTTACGGTTGGAAAAGCTACCCCTTTGACTTTAAAGGAAAACGCTATACCGCAATGCGTGCATTTGGTTCTTACCCTAGCTCATTGCACCAAATCTATTACGCCCCAAATCATGTACGTGTGTGGTCACGCGAAGCCTATTTCAAAGCCGGAGGGCATGATCCTTCCATGCATGTTGTGGATGACCATGACTTGTTGTGTCGCACGTACCTTGCTGGCGTGGAATTTGCGCACATTCCGAAGTGCTTGTATTTATACCGCTTGCAAGCAGGCGATCAAAATTCCTACCTGCAAATGAATGACGACATTCAAACCATACAGCAGGAAGTTGCGAACAAATACATTTACCGCATGACAATGGAATGGTGTAAACGCAACGATTACCTCATGCTAGACATTAGTAGCAATGACCCATTTAAAGAATTCAAAACAGCAGGTTATCGTGGTGCAGACATAGAATGCGATTTGCACCAAGGTATTCCGTTACCGGATAATTCAGTGGGGTGCATTCGTGCGTATGATTTTCTACCGCATGTACGCCCGTGCAGCGGAAACAAATGCAGCCACGGCACAAACGGCGAAGACCTGTGTGTCGTTGGCATGATGAATGAATTTTACCGCGTACTTGCTCCCGGTGGTTGGTTAATGGTCGGTGCGGCATCAACCGATGGACGCGGAGCATTCCAAGACCCGATGCATCAATCCTTCTGGAATCTCAATGCTTTTTGGTATTACACCGACAGCGGTTACGCCAAATACATCCCGCACTATAACGGTCGTTTCCAAGATACCCGCGTGTGGCAAGCCTTTCCTTCCGAATGGCATGAACAAAATAACATTCCTTACGTATTCGCCGACTTAGTAGCCTTAAAAGGGCAGGAACAACCGGGGATCATCAAGATTTAGGGTAAAATGCCGCTTTTATCACGCGATGGAAGCAGACTGATGGAAGAAGCATTGTTGCCTTTACGTACCCGCATGAACCTTGAAACCGCTCGCATTACGTGGGCGGAATTAGAACGCCATTTTGCAGGTGGGCGTGTCATCCAAGTAGTAACGGCATTAGATTTAATTGAGGTTGCAGCGTGTTTTGTGGAAGACAACGCAACGCAGATTAAGGCATGGCTAACGAGTAAACAAATCGGTGCGTTAAGCGATGACACCGCCAAAAGTTGGGTAGCTGAGCAACCGGATAATTTATGGGCAGTTGTTGTCGCACCGTGGGTATTGGTACAAGAACGCTAACGGCAACAAAAAAACGGCAGGAAAAATCCCGCCGTTTTTGTCAGAGAACAAATACTTGTTCGCGTCGCTGTTGATTAAGCGCGATTTTCGCGGCAATCAATCAGGTTCTCAACCACGCTTGGATCTGCCAGTGTGGAAGTATCGCCCAAACCGTCGATTTCGTTGGCAGCAATCTTACGCAAAATACGGCGCATGATTTTACCTGAACGGGTTTTCGGTAAGCCCGGTGCCCATTGAATCAGGTTGATTTTCGCAATCGGACCGATTTCTTTACGCACCAAGTTGACCAGATCGTTTTTCAGCGCGT
>CAZJDN010000206.1:1377-2871 GCA_964544775.1 uncultured Thiothrix sp. | reverse complement strand
GCACACGAGCACGGCACAGGGCATTTAAGCCTTGCGCAAAATGCCAAAGAAATCGAAATCGCGCTGGATACACCGGGAATGAACCTCTTTGGTTTTGAATACCTGCCTAAAACACCTGCGGACAAGCAAACTGTTGCGGAAGCTGAAGCAAAGTTATGGCTTGGAAGCCAGTTATTTACCTTTGATGCGGATGCAGAATGCAAACAAGTGGCAGCAAAACTTAACAACGCTGCCAATCAAGCAAGCAATGGCGAAACTCACAGCGATGTTGAAATGGCGTGGACATTTCACTGCGAAAAACCGGATGCCCTGCAAACGGTTAGCACTAAACTGTTTACAACCTTTACTGGCTTCCACCAATTGCATGTTGAATGGCTCACAGACAAAGGCAGTTCCAGCGTGGAACTCAGCCAAGACGGTGCGGTAACATTAACCCCATGACTGTTATTGAATTAACTGATTTACACTACCGCTGGGCTGGGCAGTTACACGATACCTTGGCGATTCCCCATTTACAGGTCACACAAGGCGAGCATTTGTTCATTCGTGGCGCAAGCGGCAGCGGTAAAACCACCTTACTCAACGTACTGGCAGGCATTTTACCCCCCAATCGCGGTAGCCTTAACTTGCTGGGAAAGCCGTTACACGCAATGGGAAGTGCGGCACGGGATCGGTTTCGGGCAGACCATATCGGGGTTATTTTTCAACAATTCAATCTATTGCCGTATTTGTCTATGGTGGAAAATGTCCAGTTGCCTTGTCAGTTTTCACCCCGCCGCAAACAACAAGCAGGTAATACACACACCAGCGCGAAACGTTTACTAGAACACTTAGGTTTGGATGATGCCTTGCATATTCGGGCGGTAACGGATTTAAGCGTGGGACAACAACAGCGGGTAGCGGTAGCACGGGCGTTAATTGGTTGCCCCGAATTGATCATTGCCGATGAACCAACCTCGGCATTGGATACGGAAACCCGTGATGAGTTTCTGGATTTGTTATTCGCCGAAGCCAAAATGCAAGGAAGCACCGTCATCTTCGTAAGTCACGACCCCACGATTGCCCATCATTTCCCCCGCGTTATGGATTTAAAACAGGTCAATCAAGCATGATTTTACTCAAACTTACGCTGCGTAGCTTGTGGAATCGCCGCGCTAGTTTATTGCTGACACTGTTTTCGCTGGCAATCAGCGTCGCTTTGTTGCTCGGCGTGGAATACATTCGTAAGGAAGCAAAAGCAAATTTTTTAAGCACCATTTCTGGTACGGATTTGGTCGTGGGTGCGCGTACAGGTTCTGTACAACTTTTGTTGTATAGTGTATTTCGCATCGGCAATGCCACCAATAATATTAGCTGGCAGTCTTACCAAGACATTGCACACAACCCACAAGTAGCATGGACAGTACCGTTATCGCTAGGAGATTCGCACCGAGGTTTTCGCGTGCTGGGAACAAATACCGATTACTTTACGTTTTACCACTATGGCGACAAACA
>CAZJDN010000206.1:0-1277 GCA_964544775.1 uncultured Thiothrix sp. | reverse complement strand
GCAACCCTCCCCGGTGTGGCATTGGCGGAGTTATGGCAAGCCTTGGGCATGTTTGAAACGGTATTACGCATTATCAGTGGTTTTGTCGTGCTTGCCGGATTGTTGGGAATGCTCACGACGCTACTGTCTACCTTAAACGAACGCCGCCGTGAAATGGCGATCTTACGTGCAGTTGGCGCACACCCTTGGCATATTTTTTTACTATTTGCGTTGGAAGCCATTGTCATCACCACGCTCGGCTGCTTGCTGGGCATGGGGTTGGTATACCTTGGTTTATTCATTGCGCGTCCGTGGGTAATCGCGGAATACGGTCTGTATTTACGCCTATGGTTGCCCGATGCATCCAACCTCATGTTGTTAGGGGCAATCGCTGGTTTAGCCGTGCTTTTTAGCCTTATTCCGGGCGCGATTGCTTACCGCCGTTCATTGCAAGATGGTTTAACCGTAAGGATTTAAGATGCAAACCAACTACCTTCGCATTCTATTGCTGTGCAGCAGTTTGCTCACGGCTTGCGGTGACGGCAACACACCCGCCACAGCAAACACGCCAGCACAAACACCGCCACCCGCCAATGCCCCCGCCGTTGGAACAAACATTTCAACCGTCGTTAGCCCAAGCAACACAACCGAACAAAACGGCGAATACACCCGCATTGAATGGGAAAACCTTGAACTACCCGGTCAAGGTTTAGCCGACATTATGCGCAAACACCAAAAACAACTGGATGCCATTAGTGAACGTAACAGCGTCGAAGACGACAAACTCATGGCACAAATACAAGCCGAACTCAATGCAGCCCCCATTAACCCCGCGATGAACGGGAAGAAGATCAAAATCCCCGGCTACATTGCGCCGCTGGAAGTCGACGAACAACAGGGTATCGTTAAAGAATTTTTGCTTGTCCCCTATTTTGGCGCGTGTATTCACGTCCCACCGCCACCATTAAATCAAACCATTTTGGTGAAAACCAAGCCGGACAAAACATTGGGAATGGGAGAAATGTATTCGCCCATCTGGGTATATGGCACGCTCAGTACCGATGCCAAACACACCGATTTAGCCGAGGCTGGCTATCAATTGCTGGATGCTAGTACCGAAATTTACGACATGAGCAAAGAAGCCAAGAATACGGGCAAAACACCCTGACACCGTGCTGCATTAAGGGTTTCATAAAGCAAAATGACACCCTATAATCGCAGGTTTATTTGGCACACGGTAAGACAAAACACCATGCGAGTATCCCGATTCCCTATTTCTACCCTGCGTGAAACACCTG
>CAZJDN010000205.1:0-2910 GCA_964544775.1 uncultured Thiothrix sp. | reverse complement strand
ACCGTTATATGCTATGCTTTTACAAACGATGTACATAAAACGAAATAAAAAACAACAAAAGATGAAAAACAACACACCCACCCCAAAATTTATTCTTTTTTCCAGCACCTTTTTTGCCAACGCTCATCAGCACATTTGCAAAAAGCCAACGGAAATTCCAACGCTTATTTTGCAAAAGAGCTGATTTTTTCCATCGCTTTTTAGTGTGGTTGTAGTTTCAAAATTTATTTTTTAAATTCGTAAAAACAAAAACATAAAAGATGTCAAATACAGAACACAACGGAAAACATTTTGTTATTCAAAAAGGAAAAGCAGTGTGTGATAAAGGAACAAGTTTTCCAAACTTCAAAGTAACGAGCCACCAAAAACATTATTGGAACGATGCAGACGGAAAAGAAGATTATTTAGCGGTTACCGAAGACGATGTACAATTCAATCCTGTCGCTGTCCCTTTCGGAAACTGCTCCGTGAAAAACGGACAACCTTGCAGTTTTGCTCCTGTCGGAAAATGGGAAAAATCTCGTGAAAAACTGAAAATAATGGAAAAATCTGCTCTTTTGGAAACTTCCTATTTAATGTGTTCTGTTGGCGGAAAAATCACGATACAACATCACGGACAAAGTGTAAAAATCGGGAACAGTAATTTGCAAAGAGCTGATGCAGAACTAATGAATCAAATTTT
Organism: uncultured Thiothrix sp.; assembly: GCA_964544775.1. Lineage (GTDB taxonomy): Bacteria > Pseudomonadota > Gammaproteobacteria > Thiotrichales > Thiotrichaceae > Thiothrix. The sequence continues at coordinate 2,228 of CAZJDN010000205.1, read as the reverse complement.
GCCGGGATTGGATTTACAGGAAATTCAGGCGGAAGAAGATGAAAACCAATATTATTCATAAGTTATGGGAAAGATAATAAACGGAATAGATGGAGAGCGTTTTCCTGATTTGAAAACAAACCAAAAGTACAGCATAATTTTTGCGGAGGGAGTTGATATTTCTTCCGTTAAAGAGGACGAAATTATATGGCAATTATATTGGGCAAAAGACAACAAAGAAAATGAATATACCAAAGTCCCAACCACAACATCTAAACAGAAAAAAGGCACAACTGTAACATATCAATTTTATGAAAATCTTTTAAACAAAAATTTGCAAGTACAAGCCACTTACAGAGACGAAACGATAGCACTTCGTATTACTCCGAAAAGTGATGGTACAGAAAAAATTATTGATGTATTCTTTTTGGACGTAGAATATAAGATTAGAGAAAAAGATAATCTCAAGTACATTAATAATTTCAATTTACAGATTTTTACGCTCAATATGTTTGGCAAAAAAGTAGATTTCAAAATCTACGACATTGTAAACGGAGAAGAAAAAGAAGTTTACAAAAGCACAACTTCTTTAGAAATAATACAGAAAAACGGTGTTGTAAAAACCAAACAAGCAATTATGCTCACTCCTTTTATGCCAATAAATGCACAAAAGGATATGTCTGCAAGTGAGCATAGTTACAAACTGAAAATTTGGCAAACCGACAACGAAGCCAACTTCTACGAAGAAGAACTGAAAGTAAAAAACGAGATGGGCAAAATGGATGTTCCACAAGACAGCCAAGTTCCTGTAAAAACTGGAACAAGTGAGCCTGTGAAGAAGAAAGAAGAGGAGAAAAAAGAAAAAGAAAATTGTGGGATTCAATTTAGAAATAGTATAACTTGTGTGAAATATGGTTCAAAAAATCCAGTATACGGTCCATTATACAATGGTTCAATAAAATTAGCACACTATAAAAAGTGGGATTCAATAGTTTCTTCAGGAAAATTAACCTCTGAAAATAAGGAAATAATTGTAGCAATGTCTGACAATGAAGGCAATATGGATGCTGTACAATCTTATGATAGCGAGATATTAACTGCTGGTGCAATGCAAAAAACAATTAATCCAGAAGGATATGGAGAACTATCTATTCAACTTTGGGAATTTAAACAAGATTATCCCGATAAGTTTAAAGAACTTTTTGAAAATTGTGGGTGGAGTGTAAAAGAAATTGAAGAAATTCAAAAAGATAAAAAAGTTATAAAAAAATATCAATCTTATTACAATGACAAAACAGGAAAAGATTTAAAAGCATTGATAAGAAAAGGATTTGAAGAAAAAAAATACAAGCAAAAGGTTGTATGTATTCCAATGGAGCCATTTATTAATGCTTGTAAGGATGAAGATTTTCAAGCAAAGCAAATTGTAGATTTTATTAAAAGACTTGAGAGTGCTATTAATAAAAAACCAACTGGTTATACAAATAAAATAAAAGATTTTGTCAAGTCAAAATTAGGCAAAGCATTAGTATTAGATCACGATGTAAATAGACCAGGACACGTTTCTAATTGTTTTGCTGATGCTTTAAATGAGTTTTTCTTATCAAACAAAAAGGTTTCAAAAAGTCCTTCTGATTGGAGCGATAAACATAATTTATATGAAAAAGCAATTTTAGAAATTTATGGTCCTCTCCGAGGAAAAGGAAAGTATACAATGACTGACGCAAATGGAAGATATATTAAACTAAAAGCAAGATTATGATAAGAAAAATAATTTTGGCTCTGTTGATAATATTTCTATCAACAAACCAAACATTTTCCCAAAAAAGTAAAACATTATTTATTCCTGTTAATAAAACTTACAAAATTGGATTTTATAAGTATGATAAAAAATTTCAACTTTATCAAAATCCTTTCATTTTAAAAGGAAAGAAAAAATACAAAATCATTGGTTATGATACTAATAATAGTTATTCTGGTGGAGAAATATTGAGTATATCTCCTAATAAAAAATATATAATTTTAGATAATATTTCCAAAGGTTATGTCGATGATGGTACAAATAAAACTTTATATGAAAATTATTCTTGTGTTATTATTGACTTATATAATAAAAAAGTTTTACTCGAAATGCAGGATGATTGTGGTGGGAATTGGAATAAAGAAAATGAATGGATAAGTAATGAGAAATTAATATTTTAAAGGAAAATAAAAAGGCTTCGTACAATAACTAGAGTTTCGTTGCGTGC
>CAZJDN010000204.1:0-2914 GCA_964544775.1 uncultured Thiothrix sp. | reverse complement strand
CAGCCTCCGCCACCGCCGCTTTCACGGCAATGGCAGCAGCTTCCCAATCAATCAGCTTTTGCGTAACACTGATCGTTGACATAGGATTAGGTGTAAGCCGTTGTGAATGAACCGGATTCTTCGCGTGAATGGAAGAAAATACCGCGCCACAATTCGTCTTCTGTCCACGTAATAGTCGGACGGTCTGGCTGTGCCATGTAACCTAAGCCTGCGAACGTTTCATTACGGTTGCCAGATGGGTCAAAGAAGTAAATGGTTTCGCCGCGTGTAATCCCGTGACGGGTTGGGGCTACGTCAACTTTAACGCGGTTTTTCGCCATAATATCGGCAGCTTTCAGAATATCGCTCCAACCGTCGAGGAAAAAGGCAAAGTGATGCAAGCCCATGCGCGGTCCTGCAACGAAAGCAATGTCGTGCGGCGTAGAGGTGCGGAATAACCAAGTCGCTGCTTGAATATTACCTTCAGGTCCGACCATGACTTGTTCTGCCAGATTGAAATCCAATACATTCATCATGAAATTGGTTGATTCCGTGACTTTGTTAATGCCTTTTTCCGGGTCCATTTCGCACATCAACAAGCAATGGTCTAACCAATGCGCCCCCGCGCCACGAATATCATCCGGCCACGGGTCTGGGTTGATTGAGCCAACATCCGTCCCCACACATTCTTTGGTTGCGTACAAACGCATTTCATGACCACTGGGTAAAAGGAATTTCAGCAAGCGTCCGGTAAACGGCATCGTACCTTCTGGCAGCATTTCAGTGCTGGTACCCGCCGCTTCAATGCGTTGTTGCAGCGCGTCTAAATCGCTTTCCTTTTCAACCTTGTAAGCAACGTGGTTTAAACCTGCTTGTTCCGATAAGGTCAGAATCAGGGAAAACTTGTCCCATTCGTCCCAGCACTTTAAGAAAACATTGCCGTCAGCGTCGGTATGAACGGTTTTCAAACCCAGTACTTTTTCGTAATGGTATACCGCCGCCGCCATATCCATGACTTTGACACTAATGTGCCCAATGCGCATTACGCCCATAATCGCTCTCCTCTCTCTGTAACTAACACTTACGTGAAAAATGGTGAAATTCAGCTTGCCTTGGTTTTACCGCAGTGGGTAAGGAATGACTTTTTCATCTTGCCAAGGATTTCCAACACAACATCGCTGGTAGGTGTGGCACGACAAGCTAAAGTAATGTGCTTTGCCTCTTCCTCCGCCGACACATGAGCGCGGCTAATTGGCCCGGTGGGATGCACGTCACCTTGTAAAACGCGCACCTTGCAAACCCCGCAACCGCCATTCAAGCAACCAACCGGAATACCTTTTCTGCCAATCTTGACCATTGCCGCTAGCAAGGCTTCTTCGTCTTTACAGGTGAAACTTTCCCCCGTTTCAGGAATTGCCACCGTATGCGCGGACATTGCTAACATCGTGAACCTCCGTTCCTAAAATCGCCCTATCGATAACATTGTGAAAAATACCGACAGGGCAAAACTGACAGGCTTAAAATGGCTTCACGAAATTGACGCGGAAAGTGCTACCCGTAGGGGAAGGATTTGTTCCCCCCTTAACACTGTATTCGTTGTAATACCCGGCTTTTAGAATGCCGCCGAGCGACTTGACAGTACGACTGGCTTCTAAACCCAGTGCGTGTTTGCTGGACTTGTTATTGCTTGCCCCTGTGCCTTTATCTTTGGTTGTTTGCCACTGCTCGTAACCCACTAAACCCAGTTCTGTAGTGTCGTTAACTTTCTTGCCAACACCCCATTCCAACGTGGCTTGATCACCCGGTTCAAAACCGCTGTCTTTTTTGCCGTTGATTTCATAACGGGCTAAACCGGAGGCGGATAAACTCTTGTCTGCATTCAGGTAAACCGTACCCCCACCTGTCAACATTGTGCCTTTGTAGCCATTACCCGGTGACGAAGGCTTGCTGGTACTGCCGTTATCCAACCACACACCTGCTGCACCGACAGTATCCCAACGCTCGCCATGCCAAGCCAAAACCACAGGACCAACATACACATCACCAATGCCCGAACTGGATGAATTAGCGAAATCAAAATCTTTATTAATCATCGGCACAATGGCTTCCACCCCGTAATCAGCACCCAAGACTTTTTTAGTCGTCATGTGCACAAAACGGTGTGCTAATGCCGTTACTTTGCCTTTTGCAGCGGCACTGTTACCGCTATTGTCTTTTACCTTGTCAAAGTCGTAATTGACGGCGTAACCGATGTAATAGTTACCAGCAGGCGGAACGCTCGCCGCTTTTACCCCTTCAATACCCGGAACGTAGTGACCTTCCGCATGAACACCCGCCGAAATGCAGCTTAGAACCGCTGCGACTAACATTTTCTTCATTTGCCTTCCTCCACAGAAGCAGATTGAAACGTGCGATGTAGGCCGACTTTCCTCCCGAAATCCCGCCTATTAACACCTATAGCAAGCGTCATGCCACGATAAAAAACCAATATTTTCATCAAGTTAAAAACAATTATTCGTTTTTAAGCATAACTAATTGATGAAATCGACTACGTGGCATGAGCATTTGATCAAGTCGTGCAATATCCCAATAAAACACTCGATAAAATGCTTAACTATCGCTTAATCTCATATTATCGATATTTTTACTTAATGTCGATAATAATGCATAACATCTATAAGATGCGATGTCTTAGATGAAAGGTTGACTCCTCCTTTAGCCACAACATACGCTCTTTGTTTGTGGCTTTTTTTTATGCGTCAAAAGGTAAATAGCGTGCTCCAAGAAGTGCTTTACATCACCGTTCCCGTGTTTGGGATTGCTCTGCTCGGCTTTGTGTACGGCAAACTGAACCGAGGCAATATCGACGCGGCAAATCGCTTAAACATCAACCTGTTTGTGCCTGCGTTATTGCTGTATGCCCTTACCGAAAAGA
>CAZJDN010000203.1:0-2919 GCA_964544775.1 uncultured Thiothrix sp. | reverse complement strand
ATCCGGGCGGTCCTGAAGGCGATTTCGGCATCAAATTCAATATCCGCAATGGCGGTCCCGCACCAGAGTCGCTTACCGAAGCCATTTTCGCAACGGCGCAACAAATCCACGAATACTGTATCGCGCCCATTAACCCCATTCCGCTCGACAAACTCGGTTGCTACGAAATGGCTGGCATGTGGATTGAGGTAATCGACCCTGTAACCGATTACATGGCATTGATGGAACGCCTATTCGACTTCGATAAAATTGCGGCACTGTTTCAATCCGGTACATTCAAAATGCGCTTTGATGCCATGCACGCAGTCACCGGACCTTACGCCGAACGCATTTTAGAAACACGCTTGGGTGCGCCTCAAGGTACAGTCATGCACGGACAACCGTTAGCAGATTTTGGCGGCGGACACCCTGACCCAAACCAAGCCCATGCCAAAGAACTCATGAACGTGATGTATTCACGTCACAGCGAAATGGACTTTGGAGCTGCATCCGATGGGGATGGCGACCGCAATATGATTTTAGGACGGCACTTCTTTGTTACCCCCAGCGATAGCCTTGCTGTCTTAGCCGCCAATGCGACCTTGATTCCGGGCTACCGCGCAGGTATCACGGGTGTGGCGCGTTCCATGCCAACCAGCCAAGCACCGGATCGTGTGGCGGAAAAACTGGGGATTCCTCACTTTGAAACCCCAACAGGCTGGAAGTTTTTCGGCAACTTATTGGATGCGGACAAAATTACCCTGTGTGGTGAAGAAAGTTTCGGTACAAGTTCCAACCATGTACGTGAAAAAGACGGCTTATGGGCCGTTTTATTCTGGTTAAATCTATTGGCAGAAAAACAGGATTCCGTCGAAAACATTGTGCGCCAACATTGGCAAGAATACGGGCGTAACTATTACTCCCGCCATGATTACGAAGAAGTAGAAGCCCGTGCCGCCAATGAATTAATGGCTGCATTACAAGCGAAGCTACCCGAATTAACCGGTAAAACCTTTGGGGATTTAACTGTAGGTAATGCCGATAATTTTGCCTACACGGATCCGGTTGATGGCTCAGTCAGTAAAAACCAAGGTATTCGCATTTTATTTACCGACGGTTCGCGCATTATTTTCCGTCTGTCTGGCACGGGCACACAAGGCGCAACCTTACGGGTGTATCTGGAAAAATACGAAGCGAATCCAGCCAAACACGATCAAGACGTGCAAGAAGCCTTAGCGGATTTGATCGATATTGCACAACAAGTCGCGCAAATTCAAGCCTTTACGGAGCGCGAAATAGCCGACGTAATTACCTAAGCAGCGTATACTAAAGGCTCTCCTGTGCAACTTGAGTTTGCACAGGAAGCACATTACTAACAACCGTGTGTTAGCAGACTTACCCACTCACCACTACGATCACGCAAAACCCGTAAACGGGTTAATGTGCCAAACTCGATGTTTAAGGATAATAAATGCGAATCCGGTATGTGCAATACCTGCCCAACCAATAAACGAATCACGCCCGCATGGGTAACAACTAATACCCGCTGACCGCGCCAAGCCTTGCGTAAATCTTCCCAAGCTGCAATTACTCGCTCACGAAAAGCAGAGAATGCCTCGCCTTCCGCTAACGTTACTTGCGCTGGATTTACCCACCACTTAGCTAATTGCTCAGCATCGGTTTGTATTAACTGACGCGGTGAACAGCCTTCCCACGCACCAAAATGCAATTCTTGCAAACGCTCATCCATAGACAGCGGTATGCCGTGCTTTTCGGCATACCACTCGGCAAAAGCTGCACATTGCGCTTTGGGCGAAGTAACAACCACATCCCATGTGGTTTTACCCGTACCGAAGGCTTGCTTTAGTTGCTTCCAACCCGCTTTACTTAACGATGTTTCCAGATGACCGCAGAAAACATCACCGATCTCTACCTCTCCATGTTGTAGCAGACCGATATACGTTGTATTACTAGGCACTATTGGTAACGAATCTCGATAATTTCGTACTCACGCACGCCGCTAGGGGCTTGCACTACCGCAACATCGCCCTCTTCCTTGCCAATCATCGCGCGAGCAATGGGTGAAGAAACCGCGACACGGTTTTGCTTAATGTCCGCTTCAATGTCACCCACAATTTGGTAGGTAATGGTTTCGCCACTTTCCAGCTCTTCTAGCTCGACGGTTGCACCAAACACGACTTTACCCGCATTTAATGCGCCAACGGCTACCACATCAATGACTTGCGCCAGTGACAAAATGCCTTCCAACTCTTTGATGCGCCCTTCGCAGAAACTTTGCTGTTCACGCGCGGCATGGTATTCGGCATTTTCTTTCAAATCGCCGTGTTCACGCGCTTCCGCAATCGCTTGAATAATGCGGGGGCGATCTTCGGTTTTTAAACGTTGCAATTCTAGCTTTAAACGCTCCGCCCCGTTGGCGGTAATAGGTGGTCTAGTACTCATGCTAATCCACGTCCCTTATTGTGTTATTCCTTGATGTAAGTCTTGCAAGCAATATACCTGCTCACTGTCCGTGTGTGCCATTGCTTCGCACAAAGCTAATGCGCCAGCCATTGTGGTAGTGTAGGTGACTTTGTGTTGCAATGCTTCGCGGCGAATTTCAAACGAATCACGCGTGGATTGCTCACCTTCCGTGGTGTTAACAATCAAATCGATTTCTTCATTTTTGATCATGTCGACGATATTCGGGCGACCTTCGCGCATTTTATTCACCACTTCGCACGCAATGCCTGCTGCTTGCAATTCGCGAGCTGTGCCGCGTGTTGCCACCAGCTTAAAGCCTTGTTTGCTTAACATCGTACCAACATCGGTCAGGTACTTGCGATCCGCTTCACGCACGCTAATAAACGCCACGCCAGAGGTTGGGTACACTTCACCCGCTGCGTATTGCGCTTTACCAAAGGCTTCCGCAAAGGTTTT
>CAZJDN010000202.1:0-2923 GCA_964544775.1 uncultured Thiothrix sp. | reverse complement strand
TCTATTTCATCGAAAAACTCGCCCAACAAGGCATGATTAACCTTTCCCGCCAAAGTAACTCCTCGCACAATAAACGGCAACTCCCCTTCAACTGACCTGCCGCTACGTGCTCATCATTGCTTCGAGGTACTACGAATCCTTATGTAATACCAAGAAATTGATTCCTCCTCCGAAGTGCCGCTGATGACACTCCATCACGCGGAATCCGGCATCCTGCGTTTGTTTGATTAAACCGTCCATACTGATGAAATTAGCCTGAGGATTATGCGCCAATTGCAGGTTATACCGCTTAAACGCCATAAAATCAGGGTGCGCAACTAATTCTTTTTCTGCATCGTATAACAATTTTTCCAAACACAACTTTTCATTAGGAGTTGCTAAAACAAACACCGCATTACTAGCGAGCATATTAAAAATGTGCTGTAACGTTTTTACGGGTTCAGACCATGCATAATAACTTTGAATAGAAACGGCTGAGGAAAATTGCGCCTGTACTTCCTCAATCAAGCAATGTTGAATGCCGAATGCAGGGCGTTGCAGCGTTTTTACTACTTGCCGTGCTACCGTTACCATTTCCTGCGCATAATCAACACCTGTATAAGCCGTTACCCGTTCGTTATCAACCAATAACGGTGCTATTTTCGCACTCCCACAACCGCAGTCTACCACAGAACCAAACAGATGGAAGCAGGCTTCGCGATAGAGAGCCAATTGCACGGTTGTTGTTACCGAAGCGTGTAAACGTGCATAACTTTCCCATTCACCAACACTGTAGGCGGCTTCGCCAGTGTGACCTAATTCATTCAAACTCATGGTAATTTCTCCCCAACAAATTGTTCTAAAAAGGGCTTACTTTGTTTCACATCCCATTCGAGAAAGGAAAATGGCTCATTCGTGCCGTAGCGATAACCAATGTCATGGACTAACACTTTCGCCCCAACCGCGTGTTGATAAAAACGGTTACTTTTACGCCGACAAATAAACACCAGCGAATCAATCGAATTCGCAATACCTAGCTCGTAATACGTTAATAGATAATTAGGTAAAGCCCCTTGCGCTTCCCTCGAAATGGCAAATTTGCTGGGTTCGGCAATGACCTTGCCACTTTCACGCAACGCATCCACAGCAGGTTTAATCAATTCATCACAAGGCAAACCGACATCGCCGTCGAATACCACACGCCCTGTGCTAATTACCTCCCCCTCGCCATTTTCGCTATACAGCACGCAGGCTTCTTGGTCGTAAACATCATCCTGAAAACAGCTAACACCCGGATAATGCTTACCATATTCCACCTTACGTAATTCCCAGATTTGCGGCAGCTTGCTCTCATCCGCCACGATGTTTAGCAACTCTGGTACACGGGACAACACCACAGAAGGTTTTAACTCGTACATTAAAGGATCTCCCTTTATTGATTGGACGATCCCAAGCGCTTGGTCTCAAAATTGGCATGCGCAATAAGTATGCAGCCTAATAAACGATCAATTCTGTGAAATAATCACACTTTTCCTGCGGGGATGTCAGCAATGCGCTAGATAAAGGGAACTAATGCAACACAACGTTGCATCTAAGCCAATAATGCCAGCCAGTGAAAAACACTGATGTAACCTAAGCAAAACCTAGGCAAAATAGTGTTTTCTGCTAAGCTCACCCCAGCAATTATCGGAGAGATAAAACAGTTATGACGGGAAATGTAAAACTTTTGGTCGGCGGTCTGACATTAGGGCTGCTGCTTATTTTCGCCTTAGTCGGTCTGAAAAGTATGTTCACGGAAGAACCGACCAATCCATTACCCACCACCGCCCAGTGGCAGCAAAGCAATAACAGCGGCATTGTAGGCTTACCGGGAACTAATGGCGTAAGTTCCCAACAATACGCACCGGGTACAACCGCCTTAAACAATGGTTTACCTAGCAGCACAGGCTTAAACAGTAGCCAACAAGACACCACGCTTGGCACAACCAACAATAAAGCGGTATTAGTCGGCGAACCCAGCGATACCACGACAGACACCAGCACCACACCGCGTAGCAATAAAACCCCAACGCAAACCGTTACCCCCAATACTGCCACGCCCACACCAACGGCAGTTGATAACAACGTACCGACTAAAATGCCTACAGCCCCAGTTGCATTAACAGGTAAGTTAGACATCATGGCGCAAACCGCAGAAAGTGGCATTCCACTTAACGCTGATATTTACGTGCAACTCACTAACGGGAAAAACATCACCAAAGCCAGCGGCACGCAAAAGGTTAGCTTTGAGTTAAAAGAAGGCACTTACCGCATTACCGCACGGGCTGAAGGTCGCGCCAGTATTTCCCGCACAATTAGCGTGCCAGCCAAAGCGGTTGTCAGCGAAATCTTCGCCTTACCGTTAGCCACAGCACAACCTCCTACACAGGCATGGAATCCTCCTACCGACCCTCCCGTTGCACAACCGATTCAACCCGTGCAACCTGCAACGGGCAAAGGAAAATTGCGCTTAGTCGCAGTCGATGCGGACAGCGGCACACCTGTTCCGGTTGATTTCACCATTTCGCGCTTGAATGGCGGCACTGTTAACCAGATCAACGATGTACCCGTTGCTGAAATAACCTTACCTGCGGAAGAGTTTGTCGTGCGCTTCAATTACAACGGCTTGCAGGGCTATAAGTCGCTCACTGTCCAACCGGGACAAACTCATACCCACACGTTTAATATCCGTGGGGCATTGCATGGGAATTTACCGCCTGCATCACCGGAGAATCCGCGCCCAATGCCAAACAATTCGCAACCCACACCGGAGAATCCGCGCCCTGTACCCGCATCGCCGGATAACCCACAACCTGTAAACCCCAACTCAGACACGGTTATTTCTGAACCAGCCCAACCCAACCCCGCGATGGGGATGGATGACCTACTCAAGCGAATGAAATAA
>CAZJDN010000201.1:0-2925 GCA_964544775.1 uncultured Thiothrix sp. | reverse complement strand
AGATAGTGAATTACCGCGCCGTTTTGTGCAATTGCAATTGCTGATTGGTTTGATTGGTGGTTTATCCGCACCGTTATTATTTTTTGCTTTTGCGATTTTGGATAATTACTCGCCGTTATTATTCTTATTGGTATTTTTGCAAGGTGCATTGCTAGGCATTGAAATTCCGCTGATCATTCGAATTTTACAAGAATATTTTTCGCTGAAAGTGAATGTATCGAATGTTTTTACCGCCGACTACATTGGCGCATTACTAGCAGCACTATTGTTTCCATTGGTATTAGTACCACAATTGGGTTTATTACAAACAGGATTTTTTACTGCATTATTGAATGTGGCAGTGGCGTTATTAGCCTTGTATGTGTTTCGGCAGGAAATAACGTCAACACGTAAATTCACTATCATGGCGGTAATATTGGCAATATTATTAATTCTCGGCTTTACGCTTTCCTCACGTTTCACTTCTCATTTAGAAAACAAGTTATATCAAGATGAAATTATTCATGCACAAGATACACCCTTTCAACAGCGTTTGATTATTACACGGCGTAATGAACGGATTCGCTTTTACATTAATGGTGCATTGCAATTTGATAGCTTTGACGAATACCGTTATCACGAAACCTTAATTCATCCCGTGATGAGTTTGGTACGTAATCCTGAAAACGTGTTGATTTTAGGTGGCGGTGATGGCATGGCAGCGCGTGAAATTTTGCGTTATACAACGGTAAAACAAATAACATTGGTTGATCTTGATCCAACTGTAACCCATCTTTTCCAAAGCAATGCATTATTACGCCCCTTAAATAAAGATTCCTTGAATAATGAACGGGTAAAAATTATTAATCAGGATGCATGGAAGTTTTTAGAAAATAATACTGAGTTGTATGATGCGATTTTTATCGATTTACCTGACCCCAATAATATCAGTCTATCCAAGTTGTATAGCGTGCCATTTTACACCTTGGTTAAACAACATTTAGCCCAAGCGGGTATCATGACAGTGCAAGCGACTTCGCCGCTGTATTCACGGCAAGCCTTTTGGTGTGTAGCAGCAACATTGCAGCAAGCGGGTGAAACGAACGCCGTGCCGGAAACGTGGTCAACATTGCCCTATCATGTTCATGTTCCCAGCTTTGGCGAATGGGGTTTTGTCATGGCTTCGCGTCAGATTTTACGCCCAGAAACCATTCAGCTTACACCGTTGGAATACCGTTTTTTGAACCAAACCATGTTGCCACAATTGTTTGATTTCCCCAATGATATGAGCAAAGTAGCAGTAGAAACCAATCAGCTAGCCACGCACCCGTTGTTGCAATATTACGAAAAGGGTTGGGAACAGTGGTATCACTGAAGTCGGGCTAACAAGATTTGAATGCTGGTGACATCCATGCCAGTCATGTCAGCAATGGTGGCAATATCCAAGCCTTTGGCAGCCATTGCAGTGACGACTTTGGTCATACCGATTTGCTCACCTTCGACTCGCCCTTTTTCAATGCCGATCTTTTCGCCTTCTTCCAATCCTTCCTGCAAACCTTCTAATCGCGCAGTGTCATTGGAATTTTTCAAATCGCGGTAATGTTTCAAACTGTCTTCGTAGGCTTGGCGTTCTTGCGGGTTGAACTGGGCAATTTGTGCGATTTGGAATAGTTTACGAAACACGCTTTCTTGCAATTCAGGGGGGATTTCGTCCAATTCGGCAAGGTGACGGAATACATACAACCACTTATCTTGCAGTGTTCGTAATTCAGCGCGGGATTTAGTGAAATTGGGTAACGTTAGGTAAATAAACGATAATTTATCGTAGAAAAGCTGGTTGTGCTGGTCTTTGAGTTGCGCATAATAAATCACATCTTTGGCATCATCACTGATTAAAAAATCGAGAATGCCAATGGTGTAAACCGCTGACAGTTTGTAATCCCAATCGCCGCGTTGTGCTTGTTCCTGAATCGCAAAGGTTGAGTAATAAATACTCCGATCCTTGAAATACATCTGTTTGACTTTCTGCAATTCGACAATGAACCGCTCACCCGTATTACTAATACAATTCAGGTCAAAAATGGCTTTGCGATCCGTGGGGCTAACGCCTTGGTATTCGTTTTTGGTGTATTGCAACGTGGCGATTTGATGCTTTTCCGGCAACAAAGTATTAAGAAAGCTAATCAGCAAATCCTTGTGTGGCTCTTCGCCAAACAGCTTTTTGAAACCAAAGTCGGTCAATGGGTTGAGGTAAACGGCTTGCATGGTTGTTGCCTCACTTGGCTAATAACATTTGCACGGTGGCGGCTGGTAAGCCCGTCATGTCAGCAATGGTGGCGATGTCGAATCCTTTAGCTGCCATTGTGTTCACAATCGCTGCTTTGCCTTTCTCCATCCCAATTTGCTCACCTTCGACTCGCCCTTTTTCAATGCCGATCTTTTCGCCTTCTTCCAATCCTTCCTGCAAACCTTCCAGTCGCGCAGTGTCATTGGAATTTTTCAAGTCGCGGTAATGTTTCAAGCTGTCTTCGTAAGCCTGGCGTTCTTGCGGGTTGAATTGGGCAATTTGCGCGATTTGGAACAGCTTGTGAAACACGCTTTCTTGTAATTCGGGCGGGATTTCGTCCAATTCGGCAAGGTGACGGAATACATACAGCCATTTGTCTTGCAGCGTTTTCAATTCTGCGCGGGATTTGGTGAAATTGGGCAGCGTTAGGTAAATAAACGATAACTTATCGTAGAAAAGCTGGTTGTGTTGGTCTTTTAATTGCGCGTAATAGATCACATCCTTGGCATCGTCACTGATTAAAAAGTCGAGAATGCCAATCGTGTAAACCGCCGACAGTTTGTAGTCCCAATCGCCGCGTTGTGCTTGTTCCTGAATCGCAAAGGTCGAGTAATAAATACTCCGATCCTTGAAATACATCTGCTTCACTTTCTGCAATT
>CAZJDN010000200.1:0-2990 GCA_964544775.1 uncultured Thiothrix sp. | reverse complement strand
GGTGATGTAGGTGTCAATTCCAACTGTCAGCATAGTGCCTCAAAAAGGTAGCGGCATGCGCTCTGCCCAAGTGATGGGGGTGCTGATTGCCGCGTTGATTTCATTTTGCGTTTTGATCCCAGTGTCCACCAGCACTTGCAGTAGCGCTGCTGTTTCGGGCGAGCAAAGGTCAACAAATTTTGCGGCCAACATGACTGGCTGCATCATGACGACCGCAGGGTGCTGCATTTGGACTGGTGTCAGTGCGAGCCGGCGAATCATAGCCATGTTGCTGATTATCATGCCAGGCTCGACCGCTGGAACATCATGCTCAGACCATGAATCTACCGCCGCCCAGGCATCGGCCAACGGCACGAATCCAGCTAGCTCTTGAGTCGCATTGCTAGCGCGTCGGATGCGTTCGCGTAGCAGCATCACAGCGTACCATCGCTCGATAAGCACCTCATCGGTCATGTTCAGCGTGAGTTGCTCTCGCGCCGCTTGCTCTTTAATATCGAGCGGCCCTTGCCTGATGGCTGCCCTGGCGCGGATGGCAGCAACTGCGTTATCACGAGAACGCTTCTCGTTTTCTTCGCAGCAAAGCCCATCAACTGGCGCGCAGGCGTAGAGATTAACTGGCGGCCAATTTTGTAGCATCAGCGCTGTTTCACCAAGGCCAGCCACACCGTATGGGTGCGGCGCGGCATCAGTGCGAAGTGGTTTCCAATCACTGCTTCTGAAAACAATAATCATTATAGCTTATTCCCGAACACGCGGTACGTCATTAGCGGATAGCCGACCAGCCCTGTGCCGTGAAGCTCCAGCACTGTTACCCGAATGATTTTACGGATGCCGACGTTTAGATTGATGATTTCTGTGGTGACGCCTGTTCCTGCCGATTCAGGAATGGCAAATTCACCCGCCGAACTGAGACTGCCAGCTATGTTGCCGACATCGATCCGAATCCGCTTCGGACGAAAGAGCCCTTGCGTCAGTACCATTTCGATTTTTGTGAGATAGCAGTTGGTCTCAAACGCAACCTGCCACCAGCTGTTGAGCCATTGCCCACTAGCAGGATACCAGTTCGTCGTGTCGCTGCCGTCCAACATTTTCCAGCATTGCCGTGTCGCGTCGTAGGTGCTGGAAACCGACAGCGTGCCGCCAGGTTGAGTTGCGTTTGCCGGCCAGTTGACCGAATCCCTGTTGCCGTTGGTGATTGTCGGTAGCAGCTGGATAACGTTTACGCGGTTGGGGACTTTGCCGGACGCGATAATCAGCGGATACATCACAGAAAACGGTTCGTCGTAATTCGCGCTCAACTCATTGAGCCGGTCAAGGATTGTTGGAACGTCCTGATTTTTTGCGTCGTAATATGCCTTTGCCCATCCCCATTCGCCGGAATTCGTTGGCGGCGCGCCGATAGAATCGAGTTCTGTCGGTTTGTGGTTGGTCTCTGCGCCGCCAATGTCCCAGTCGACAGTCGCCCACTCACCGTCCAGCTCGGTGACAGTCCCAGCCGTGCCGGCAGGCGGGTTTTCGCCACGCCCTGCAAATGGAGAGTCCGCGCGAAGACTTACACGCTGCCCCGAAACTACAGATGCAACCATGTCAGAACTCGCTCAGTACACGCAGCGACGCACTCACCACCGAATTTCCGGTGCTGCGAGCTGCAATGGTGATTGTCTCACCAGGGTAGACGGCTAGGATGGCGTCACCTTGGATCAGATTGATCCGCGTTGTGGATGATTTTGCCAAAATCTGGTTGCCGATGTCGATGCCACCAGTCATGGCTGTGGCCGCCGTGTCTATTTCGATGGGGCTCACGGCGATGTTTTTGGGCGCAAATGCAGCGCCGGTTAGCGTCGCGTTTTTGATGACGATAATCTCGACATCTTTTGTCCCGTCGCATGCCAGAGACGCAGTGCCATAGCGGGCTCGGATGTGGTTTACCTTGCCTAGGTAAGTTGTTGGATTTTTTGCGGAAATAAGCGGGGTGAATGCGGTGGATGCAGGCACTGACTTGCTGAGCACGGCGGCCACCTGTTGGCGGTTAGCGTTGGTTGCGGCTTCTGCCCCGCCAAGTAGCCCGCCGCGACACGATGCAGTCCGTAGGCTTGCTGTCGCCCCTGCGCCGCTGGTCTCAACTTCGATCAGGCATGGTAACGTCGGGTTGGACAGGTGGGGCTTGTTCGCCGTGTTAGTCGGGTCGAATGTGTGACAGCGTACGAAACCAATGCCGTCACCCGCAAACCACCACCATGAAATTGGCAGGATGCCAAACCACCCGCCGCTCACTCGGTACAGATTCATGTTTTCCGGGTGAATGGTTTTCCCAGATGGGCCGGTTCCGTCCAATTTGTCGACGTTGAATGCCGCCTGCGGGATGAATGTGTCAGTGCCGTCTGAGCGAAGCAGCGCGCCAAACTGGCCGTTGATGAACCCGAATGCCACCGCATCACCTTGACCATTCTGATTACCAATCCCCCAGATGGCTCGACCGGCTCCTGTCTGACTGGACATGGCCGTCATTTCTGCCCCGAACTCATGGCCTGGCGCATATCGAATTGCATCGCGCGATTCGATCCATGCGCGGCCAACACCAGTGCTTTGCAGCCAAGCGCTTGAATTGATGTGAGAAATAGCGCCAGAGCCTGTCTGGCCGCCGATTATCCCAGCCCCCTCCTCATTGATTGGAACGGAATACTGGTACAGCACGCTGAAATGATCGCGCCATGACGTGGTGACCTGTTCCTGAAGCAAGGACACACGAGCCTGCGCCCCTGACGGGAGGACAGGCTCTGGATCAGGTAGCCCTGTAAGCGTCGCTTCGACCTTCAGTCGGCGCTCACCCTCGACCTGCGAGGTCATCAGGTCGGATGGTGTTCCGTGGATAGTGTAGGCGTCGCCAGACATATTTAGCTAGCCTTCGCCAAACTCAGTCGCGTTTTTCAGCCGCTTTTTGCGAGCCTCTTGATCTGCTGCATAAGTGGTCGCTTGGTCAGTGGCAAACA
>CAZJDN010000199.1:0-2998 GCA_964544775.1 uncultured Thiothrix sp. | reverse complement strand
CAAATTCAGCCGTATTGGGATCAATGGAAAAAGCTCCCACAGCAAGACAAAGTGAGTGCTAGTTACAGCGAATACCGTTGGCTGTTGGAAGAGTTCCGTATTTCACTGTTTGCGCAGGAACTTGGCACAACCAAACCCGCCTCGGCCAAACGCTTGGAAGCACTTTGGCGGGAGGCAGCTAGTACCTAGGAAGCGAAAGCCGTTAGAATACTTCGCAATCAATGACATGAATTTAAACAATGGATAAGCAACACGCTCGCACCCTTTCCCCGCACGCTAGCCGTGACGAAGACCGTGCCGATGAACACATCCGCCCACGCCGTTTACAAGACTACATTGGGCAGCCTGTCGTGCGCGAACAGATGGAAATTTTCATCGGGGCAGCCCGTCAACGTGGTGATGCGCTGGATCACGTATTAATTTTTGGTCCGCCGGGCTTGGGGAAAACCACGCTTTCTCATATTATTGCACACGAAATGGGGGCAAATTTACGCCAAACTTCCGGTCCTGTGCTGGAAAAGGCAGGTGATCTTGCGGCTTTGTTGACCAACCTAGAACCGCATGATGTATTATTCATCGACGAAATTCACCGCCTGAGTCCGGTAGTCGAGGAAATTCTGTATCCAGCGATGGAAGATTTCCAACTCGACATTATGATCGGTGAAGGTCCCGCAGCACGTTCGATTAAACTGGATTTACCGCCGTTTACTTTGGTGGGTGCAACCACCCGTGCTGGATTATTAACGTCGCCATTGCGTGACCGTTTCGGCATTGTGCAGCGGCTGGAATTTTACAATGTGGAAGACTTAGCCTATATCGTGCGCCGTGCGGGCACTATCGTCGGGGCGCAAATCGACGAAGGCGGGGCATTTGAAGTAGCACGTCGTTCGCGGGGGACACCGCGCATTGCGAACCGTTTGCTGCGGCGTGTGCGTGATTATGCACAAGTGAAACACAATGGGCTGATTTCTTCCGCCGTGGCAGATCGGGCATTAAACATGCTAAATGTGGATGAACAAGGTTTTGACCACATGGATAGGCGTTTACTGCTAGCGGTCATTGAGAAATTTGACGGGGGCCCGGTGGGCGTGGATAGCCTCGCGGCAGCTATCGGCGAAGAACGCGGCACGATTGAAGACGTATTAGAGCCGTATCTAATCCAGCAAGGTTTCCTGATGCGTACCCCGCGTGGGCGGGTAGCAACACGCCGTGCTTGGCAACATTTTGGGCTAACCGTTCCGGCATCCATCGAGAACGGCAACAACAAAGAAGGCAATAGTTTTGACTTGTTTGAATGAATTTATCCTACCGATTCGGGTGTATTACGAAGATACCGACGCGGGTGGCGTAGTTTACCATGCCAGTTACTTGCGTTTCATGGAACGCGCACGCACGGAATGGCTGCGTTCCTTAGGCGTTGAACAAGACACACTTGCCGCACAAGGCATTATTTTCGTCGTGGGCGGTTTGGACATCGCCTACCGCAAACCTGCCCGTTTTAATGAAGCGATTTTCGTTAGCTCCAGCATTAAAAGTTTGGGCAATGCGAGTGTCGTGTTTCAACAAGAAATCTGGCGAGAAAACAATGCGCAACGTGAACTGTTGACGACAAGCACAGTCAAAGTTGTGTGTGTGGATAACCGTAACTGGCGACCAACGCCAATACCGAGTGATTTAAGGGAATTGTTTCAGTGACTACCGATTTATCCATTTTGAAACTCATTACCGATGCCAGCCTTGTGGTGAAAATCGTCATGAGTATGTTAGCCATTGCTTCGCTGTTGTCATGGACGTTAATCATGGCGAAATCGGGCAAAATTAGCAGCACGCAAACCAGCGTGGCGCGGTTTGAAGACCGTTTCTGGAGCGGTGTGTCATTAAATTCCCTGTACGACGAACTTGCGCAAAACACCAACCGACGCGGTTTGGAACGGATTTTCTACGACGGCTTCCACGAATACAAACGGGCGATTGCAACCGACCCGTCATCACGTTTATCTGTAACTGATTCCGTGCAGCGTGCCATGCGTGTGGCAGCCTCCAAAGAAGTGGATGAATTGGAACAAAACCTTGCCTTCCTTGCGACCGTGGGTTCAACCAGCCCGTATGTGGGGTTGTTTGGAACCGTATGGGGCATTATGAATTCGTTTATTTCCTTGGGGCAAATGCAGCAAGCCACTTTGGGCGTAGTTGCACCGGGGATTGCCGAAGCATTGATTGCTACCGCGATTGGTTTGTTTGCCGCGATTCCCGCCGTTATTGCTTACAACCGTTTCAGCGACAAAATTGACCGCTTGGTGGTAAGTTACGACAACTTCCGTGAGGAATTTACTGCCTTACTGGAACGCCATGCCGCCGCGCAAAGGAAAACGGCATGAGTACGCCGTGCCGTCGCAAACGCCGCGCAATGGCGCAGATGAATGTTGTGCCTTACATCGACGTAATGTTGGTCTTACTGGTTATCTTTATGGTGACAGCCCCGATGATGCAAGCGGGGGTGGAAGTAGACGCACCGGATGCACAAGCCGAACCCTTAACGGCTGACAATCAAAAGGAACCTCTGACGATTTCTGTGGACAAAGCAGGACACTTCTTTTTAGAAGGCAATACGGCTGTGAGTGCTGATGAAATTACGCAGTACGTCGGCGGTCAGCTTGACCCGAAAAAAGAACGCCCCGTTATTGTCCGCGCCGACAGCGAAGTTGCTTACCGTAAACTCTTTGAAGCAATGGCAGCAGCACAAGCAGCAGGGGCAAAGAAAATCAGTTTGGTCGGTGATCAACCATCGCCTCCACCGAAAAAACATTAGTGACAGGTATCGATGAACCATGTTTAAGGAACTGCTGAAAAACCCCAAAGCCCTCATTTGGGCCTTGGTATTGCACGTACTCATCATCCTATTGCTGTTACTCAGCTTTAAATTAAGTGACCGTCCCACGGTTGAATCCAGCGTTCCGGTGCAAATGGTGTCGCCCGATGGTGCGCCTGCGCAACCCAA
>CAZJDN010000198.1:0-3022 GCA_964544775.1 uncultured Thiothrix sp. | reverse complement strand
TATCCACCGCGCCGGAAAATACCCACGGGTGATGCGCTCGCACGTTTTTGTCACGTCCTTGTTTTAAGCTAACTTGACCATTAATCACGGGCTTATGTGCCTTCACTGCTATTAATCATTAGATTATATCGTGTTTCTTGGCTTATCCTGCACAGATTGTAAAGGTTCTGAAACAGCAAGGAGCTTGTGATACCCTGCTGTTACCTATTGCTTCGTTTATTGCTTGCTCAAGGACTATTATGTACGGCAATTCCGCTTTGTTTGCGCTGTCTATTTTGATATTCGTTGCCAGCTTATTAAGCGGGTGTAGTAAAGGGCAAGAAACCAGCAAACCGCCTGCCAAAGACCCTGAAGTTGGGGTATTGCTGCTGCAAACGCAAAGCGTTACCTTGAGCAATGAATTACCGGGGCGGGTAACACCGCTGCAAATTGCGGAGGTACGTCCGCAAGTAACGGGGATTATCCAAGCGCGGTTGTTTCAAGAAGGCACATTGGTAAAGAAAGGTGCACCGCTGTATCAAATTGACGATGCCACCTATCAAGCGGCGGTAGATACAGCCCAAGCACAAGTGGCGAAAGCCGAAGCAACGCTAGCCACCGCACGCAGTAAAGCCGAACGCGGTCAAGCCTTAGCCGAACGCGGTTTAATCAGTCGTGACAGTTACGACGATTTAGTAACGGAACAAAAGCAAGTCGAAGCCGATGTAGGTGTGGCGCAAGCAGCATTAAAAGCCGCACGCATTAACCTAACTTACACCCAAGTCAAAGCCCCGATTAGCGGCTTTGTGGGGAAATCGAATGTCACCGCAGGCGCATTAGTGACGGCTAATCAAGCCGCAACGTTAACCACCATTCAGCAACTTGATCCGATTTACGTCGATATGACCGAAGCAGGTACGGCATTGTTACAGGCGAAACGCAGTGCAGACGCGGCGGTTAACGTGGTATTGCCGGACGGTACGGCTTACTCTCATGCGGGTAAACTGGCTTTCACCGATTTAAGCGTGGATCAGCGTTCCGGTGCTGTTACCGTGCGGGCAGAGATTCCTAACCCTGAACAGCAATTACTCCCCGGTATGTTTGTGCGTGCCAAACTCGGTACGGCAGTCAAAGAAAACGCCTTACTCGTACCACAGCCGAGTGTCAGCCGCAAAGCCAACGGCGATGCACAAGTGTGGGTTTTAGGCGCGGAAAATAAGCTCGAACAGCGTGTCATTAAAGCCAGCCAAGCAGTAGGGGATAAATGGCTTGTTGAAAGTGGTTTAAAGGCGGGGGAAAAGATCGTCGTCGACGGGTTACAAAAAGCCAAACCGGGCATTGTGGTAAAACCGCTGGAGTTGGATGCAACGGGTAAACCGCTGAATCCACCCGTCCCGCCAGCCACCAAACCGGAAGGATCAAATCCACCCGCAGCAACCAAGGGGTAAGCGCGAATGTCTCGTTTCTTCATTGATCGCCCGATTTTCGCGTGGGTTATTGCTATTAGCATTATGCTGGCAGGGTTGCTGGCAATCCCCAACTTACCCGTCGCGCAATACCCTGACATTGCCCCGCCGACGATTTCCGTTAGTGCCAGTTACCCCGGTGCGGCTGCCAAAGTGGTAGAAGACTCGGTAACGCAAATCATTGAGCAGAAAATGACAGGCTTGGATGGTTTGCAATACATTGCTTCCAGCAGCAGTGCGGCAGGGGCGGCGAAAGTCGATTTGAGTTTCGAGGCGGGCATCGACCCCGACATTGCGCAAGTGCAAGTGCAAAACAAGTTGCAACTGGCTTTGCCACAATTACCCGAAGCCGTACAACGCCAAGGGGTAAAAGTTACCAAAAGTTCGACGGGTTTCTTGTTGGTGCTGGGGTTTATTTCCGCCGACGGCAGTATGAATCAAACCGACATTGCCGATTACATCGTCAGTACCTTGCAAGACCCGATTAGTCGGGTGGAAGGCGTGGGCAGTACGCAAATGTTCGGTGCGGCGTATGCTATGCGCATTTGGCTCGACCCTTACCAATTAACCCATTACCAACTTACCACGGCGGAAATCAAAACCGCGATTCAAGCGCAAAACACACAGATTTCTGCGGGGCAATTGGGCGGCACACCTGCGGTTGCAGGGCAGCAATTGAATGCTACCGTCACCGCGCAGTCGCGCTTACAAACGCCGGAACAGTTCCGCGCCATTGTGCTGAAAACCACTACCGAAGGGGCGGTAGTGCGTTTGGGGGACGTGGCGAAAGTGGAAATGGGCAGCGAAAACTACGAAGTGATTTCGCGTTACAAAGGCAACCCATCTTCCGGTTTGGCAGTAACCTTAGCCAGCGGTGCTAATGCGTTGCGCACGGCAGAAGCGGTAAAGGCTAAATTGGCGGAATTGGAACAGTATTTCCCCAAAGGTTTGCAATCCGTTGTGCCGTATGACGCTTCGCCGTTTATCAAGCTGTCGATTGAAAGCGTGGTGCATACTTTGCTCGAAGCGATTGCTTTGGTATTCGTGGTCATGTTGGTGTTTTTGCGCAATTTACGCGCCACCTTGATTCCCACCATTACTGTGCCTGTGGTGCTATTGGGAACGTTCGCCGTGCTAGCAGCCGCTGGTTATTCCATCAATACCCTGACCATGTTTGGCATGGTGTTAGCGATTGGGTTACTGGTCGATGATGCCATTGTGGTGGTGGAAAACGTGGAGCGTTTAATGCACGAAGAAGGGCTTGCTCCGCGTGAAGCAACGCGCAAATCAATGGGGCAAATCACAGGTGCGTTAATCGGCATTGCGTTGGTATTGTCGGCGGTGTTTGTGCCGATGGCATTTTTCGGTGGTTCGACGGGAGTCATTTACCGCCAGTTTTCCCTTACCTTGGTGGCTTCAATGGTGTTGTCGGTGGTGGTAGCGTTGGTATTGACTCCGGCATTGTGCGCTACATTGTTAAAACCGCCGAAAACCCGTGCTGCTATTACCCCCCACCCTAACCCTCCCCCGCAAGGGGGGAGGGAAGCTGATGCTGCTAACGTTCCAGCCTCGCGTTA
>CAZJDN010000197.1:0-3048 GCA_964544775.1 uncultured Thiothrix sp. | reverse complement strand
AACTGTTTATTAGACGGAATGCTGGAATATCGGGATATACAGAACCCGATCAATCGGTGAACAGATGCCGTCTATCTGGTTCGTCGAGAGTTCTGTATAGTCTAGGATTAACATCGGCTCGACTCTTAAATAACTTATTCAATAAATATGAGCAAGCAGCATACATCAACTTTAAATAGGTCGGCAACCGCTTATTCCCATGAGTTTTGGGAGAACTACAGTCTTTTTCTTTTGAAACAGTCGGTTAGCAAGAAATATATCACTTACTACATCTTGCGTACTAAGCAGTACATTGCGGCATTTCCAGACGAGCATGTTCGTAATCATTCTGCACATCACGTAGAGAAATACCTGAATAAAGTTGGGTACAATACATTTTTAGAGCCGTGGCAGTTAGGGCAGATCGTTGATGCTATACGGATTCTGTTTTGTCTGGCATTAAAAAGCAGTTGGGCAAATGACTTTGACTGGGAGTACTGGCGATTATCTGCCAAACAGTTGGAAGCTGATCATGCGACGGTTGCACGAGATTACACCGACGCGCTCGAAAGTTTGGATATGCCAGAACTGGATGAAAGTTGCTCGAAAGCCTTGCATGAGCGTTACCAACCCGCATTAGCAGAGGTAGTTAAAGCTGTGCGTCTGAAAAACTATTCTATCCGTACTGAAAAAACCTACCGTAACTGGATTGCCCGTTTCTTTTACTACCATAAGCCGATTAATGTTCGCACCTTAACTGCAAAAGAAGTTAAACAATATTTGGAATACCTTGTACTTAAACGCAATGTTTCTGTTTCTACTCAAAAACAGGCATTAAATGCACTGGCTTTTTTGTTTAATCAAGTTTGGGAAACACCTTTAACTAATTTGGAAGCGTTTATTGGTGCTAAACGTCCACGTAAATTACCTGTAGTATTATCCCGTGATGAAGTCCGTCAAGTTTTTGAACAATTGAAAGGTACACACCATTTAATGGCAGGTTTACTTTACGGTGGCGGTTTACGGTTAATGGAGTGCGTAACATTGCGCATTTTAGATGTCGATTTCGATTGCAATCAATTATTAATTCGTAATGCGAAAGGCGCGAAAGACCGTATTGTACCTTTACCGCAACGATTTAAAGTCGCACTGCAAGAACAAATAGCTTTTGTAAAACGCTTACACCAACAAGATTTAAAGAACGGTTTGGGAGAAGTTTATTTACCAGAGTCATTAAGCCATAAATACCAACAGGCGGCAAGGGAGTTTCGCTGGCAATACGTTTTTCCCTCCAGTACGGTTAGTGTTGACCCACGTACTGGGGCAATCCGTCGTCATCACTTGCATGAAACCAGTTTACAGAAAATTATTCGACGCGCGGTAACACAAGCTGGAATAACTAAACACGCAACGAGCCATACTTTTCGCCACTCTTTTGCCACGCATTTGTTGGAGTCAGGTTATGATATTCGTACCGTGCAGGAATTATTAGGGCATTCAGAGGTGTCAACGACCATGATTTATACGCATGTTTTAAATACACCGGGTATTAGTGTACGCAGCCCAGCCGATATGATGTGAGACGCACAAGGATGCTACCGCCCTACCCCGCTTTGCCACGAGCATTTGACACTTAAACGCTGATAAACGGTGTTAATTTACACGTATTCGGTAGCATTTGCCATATTCTTTGTCGGATTAAATGATACCTTCCTCCCAAGGGAAGGAAGGTAATCACCAAAGGGATGCGCACTTAGAAAATAGACTGCTGTTTCTAAACATTCATGATTTTAATGGTAGGGAATTTAGTGCTGTAGTCTTTCGCCTGCCGTGCCAATCGTGCTGCCGCTTTACGGGCAATCGTGTGATAAATTTGCGCCGCTTTCCCGCTTGGATCAGCTACAACAGACGGTTTGCCGCTGTCTGCTTGTTCGCGGATGCCAATGTCTAAAGGTAAACCGCCTAGGTAATGCACGCCGTATTGATCCGCCATACGTTGACCGCCGCCTTCGCCGAAAATGTGTTCCGCATGACCGCATTGACTGCAAATGTGAATACTCATGTTTTCGACAACGCCTAAAATCGGCACTTCGACTTTTTCAAACATTTTCAGCCCCTTACGTGCATCCAACAACGCAATATCCTGCGGTGTAGTGACGATAATCGCACCGGACACAGGAATTTTTTGCGACAAGGTTAATTGCACATCGCCCGTACCCGGCGGTAAATCAATAATGAGGTAATCTAAATCACCCCAGTTCGTGTCGTTAAGTAATTGTTCTAAGGCCTGCGTAACCATTGGTCCACGCCAGATCATTGGGGTGTCTTCTTCAATCAAGAAACCAATGGACATTGCCAAAATGCCATGATTGCGCATTGGCTCTAAACTTTTGCCGTCTTTCGATTCCGGCTGACCGCTGATGCCTAACATGCGTGGCTGGCTAGGCCCGTAAATATCCGCGTCCAAAATGCCTACGGTTGCCCCGTCTGCGTGCAATGCCAGCGCAAGGTTTACCGCTGTGGTAGATTTACCCACCCCGCCTTTGCCAGAAGCAACCGCGACGATGTTTTTAATCCCTTCTTTGCGTTTAACACTTTTTTGCACTGCATGAGCGGTTACTTGTGTTTCCACGCTCACGCTTGCGTCGTTAACTCCTGCCGTCGTTAACACGGTTTTGATTTCAGTGGCTAATTCATCGCGGTAACTGCCTGCTGGATAACCTTGCACCACGCGTACTGCTACTTTGCCACCATCCACGCTAATGTCTTTCACCTGATGTAGGCTTACAATATCTTGCTCAAGATAACGGTCTGTAATCCCTTTGAGTAACGCTTCCACTTGCTCGCGTGTGATCTCTGCCATTCCGAGTTCCTCAATGCTTGAAAATATGTGCCCGATTCTACACCATCTGCACAACGAGCCGAAATAAACACCCCATTGGGGGTGGGGAGTCAGCTACGGCTATAGACGAAAGTAGGTATTTTCCCGCACCCAACCTTTAGGAATACAACGATGCAAAAACCAACGATTGGCTGGATTGGCCCTGGCATTATGGGCAAACCGATGTG
>CAZJDN010000196.1:0-3057 GCA_964544775.1 uncultured Thiothrix sp. | reverse complement strand
CTTGGCAGAATGATGGTGGTGGAAGGCTGGTTGCCGGCAAACACCTTGTGGGGCAACAGCGCTGCGATCTGTTCCGGCGGAATGCCGGCCGCCTCCAGCTCGGCGCGGGCCTCTGCCTCGGTCTTGCCAAAAGCCAACGCCGCACTCTGGGCCAGGCAATTAGCCATCAGCGGGGCCTGATGCCCCGGCAAGGGATAATCGCTCTGCGCGCTGGCGATAAAATCGCAAGGCACCAGCCAGCCGCCCTGGTGGAGCAACTGGAAGAAAGCATGCTGGCCATTCGAGCCGATCTCCCCCCAGACGATAGGGTTGGCCTGGCAGGCCAGCGGCTTGCCGTCACGGCCCACTGTCTTGCCATTGGATTCCATCTCCAGTTGCTGCAAAAAGGACGGCAGAAAGCGCAGGGACTCGTGGTAAGGCAACACCGCACTCGTCGCAGCCCCGAGAAAATTGGTATTCCAGATTCCGATGAGCGCCATGAGCACCGGCAGATTGCGCTCGAAGGGCGCTTCGCAGAAATGCCGGTCCATCGCTTGCGCTCCGTGCAGCAGGCGCTCGAAGCTGTTCATCCCGATCGCCAGCGCGATGGGCAAGCCCACCGCCGACCAGAGGGAATAACGTCCGCCCACCCAATCCCACATCCGGAACAGGTTCGCCTCGGGCAACCCGAAGGCCGCAGCCTTGTCGACCGCCGACGTCACCGCCACAAAATGCAGCGGCAAGGCCCGCGTCGCGTGCTCACCCGCCGCCGCACACAGCCACTGCCGCGCCGTATGGGCATTGAGCATCGTCTCCTGGGTGGTGAAGGTCTTGCTCGCCACGATGAACAGCGTGCTGCGCGGGTCCAGCAAATCCAGCAAGGGTGCCAGCTGCGCACTATCCAGATTCGAGACGAAGTGCATCCGCAAGCCTGGCCGCCCATAGGCTGCCAGCGCCCGCACCACCATCTTCGGCCCCAGGTCCGAGCCGCCGATCCCGATATTCACCACATCGCGGATCGCCTCCCCGGAAAAGCCTCTCCACAAGCCCGCCCGCACCGAATCGGAGAAGGCGCGCATCTGCTCCCGCACCGCGCGCACCTCGGGCATCACATCCCGCTCGGCTGACGGAAAGGCCCCCAGCTTGAGATGCCGCAGGGCCGGGTGCAGCACTGCCCGCCCCTCGCTTGAATTGATCTTCTCCCCCGCAAACAGACGAGCTCGCCAGCCGGCAAGATCGGCCTCTTTGGCAAGCTCCACGAGGAGCCGAATCGCCTTGTCGTCGACCCGCTGCTTCGAAAAATCGACGAGCAGATCCTCGACTTCAATCGAGAAATGGGAAAAGCGGCCTGGATCTGCCGCAAACAAATCGCGCAGGTGTCTGGAAGACACCGTGCAGCAATGATCCTGCACGGCGCGCCATGCGGGGGAAGTGATGGGAGACATGGAAGAACTTCAGAGAGATAAACGAATTAGCTTGAAACCCGACTCACCCGCGCGCATCACCCCAACGCAGACTGACCCCGTCTTCACCAACATACGAAGTCTTGCCAGAACGCTCCACGCAATACTGGGGCGACAAGATACGTTCTGACACAGTCGCCCCCTCACCCACTCGCGTATACTCAAACAAAATACTGCGCTCAAGCCTTGCAGACGACTTTACGTGGCAACCGTGCCCAATCCACGACGGCCCGATGATCGATGCTCCCGGATCGACACGCACGCCAGAACCGATATAAACCGGCCCGACGATCTGTACGCTATCCCAAGCAATCGAAGTATTCAGCCCCACCCACACGCCCGGCCGGACTTCCTTACCGGGCATATGCATTTGCGCGACTTCTCCACGCAGCACTCGCTGCAGTACATCCCAATAATCCGTAAGTCGGCCGATGTCGATCCAGTTGAAGCTTTGCTGCTGAGCGTAGAAGGGAATCCCCTTCTCCACCAGCATCGGAAAAAGCTGGCTGCCGATGTCGAACTCGCAATTCGACGGAATCATGTCGACGATCTCGGGCTCGAAAATGTAAATCCCGGTGCTCGCCAGCGTCGACTTCGCCTCTTCCGGAGTCGGCTTTTCCTGGAATGACACGACGCGCCCGTCACTATCGGTGACGACCACCCCGTAATTCTTCACCTGCTCCCTCGGCACATTCACCGTCACCACGCTGGCCAAAGCCCCCTTGGCTCGGTGCTCTTCGAGCGCAGCCTGGATGTCCAGATCGACGATAGCATCCCCGCAAAGCACTAGCGTCGTCTCGTCGAAGAAACCGCCAAAATCCTGAATCTTACGCATGCCCCCAGCCGAACCCAAGGCCTTGGGCACGATGTCGCCGTGGTCGCGTCCGCCCTCGTAGGAATAGCCGATCTCGACCCCCCAACGGTGCCCATCGCCAAAGTAGTTTTCAATCTTGTAGTGATTGAAAGCCACATTGATCATGATCTCCCTGATGCCATTCCGGGCGAGATGCTCGATCAGGTATTCGAGCAACGGCTTGCCCAGCAGCGGCACCATCGGTTTCGGAATATTCTTCGTAAGCGGTTTCACCCGCGTTCCCTGGCCGGCGGCCAGGATCATGCCTTTTGCCATATAACTTTTCACCAAATATGACTGGCGCCCCGCAGTCACAGAGAAGGCGCGCCGATCGTCTGTAAGAAAAAGCTCCGAGAAATTCTTATTTTTGGTCAAGCAAGTCATCCAGCTCCGCGACGATGCGCTCGGCGGCCTTGCCGTCCCACAGGGCCGGGCGGCGGCCCTGCTTGCCCTGGCCGGCGAGCACCTTTGCAGCCTCTTCGAGGATGCGCGCCGGGTTCGGCCCCACCAGCACGTTGCTGCCTTCGTCAGCCGTCACCGGCCGCTCGGTGTTCTCGCGCAGCGTAAGACAAGGGATGCCCAGGGCCGTTGTCTCTTCCTGCAGGCCGCCGCTGTCGGTCATGATCAGCGCCGCATCCTTCCAGAGGTTGAGAAACTCCATGTAAGACAGCGGCTTGGTCAGCAGCACGTTGGGTCCCAGGTCGAGGCCGAACTTCTCGAGGTTGCCGCGGGTGCGCGGGTGCACCGGGAAGATCAGCGGCA
>CAZJDN010000195.1:0-3060 GCA_964544775.1 uncultured Thiothrix sp. | reverse complement strand
TCCATGTCTCCGCATTCTTGGCGTAAACCACGATGTAATCGTGATCCTCCGAAAAATGTCGGGCCGAATTTTTGGGTGAATAAACCTTCTGCCAGATCACCGAAGCAACAAAGTTTTCCTCTCCGAACACCTCATTCATCACCGCCCGGAGATTTTGAATCTCGTGGTCGGCAATACTGACGAACACCACCCCATCGTCGCGCAGTAAGCTATGTGCGAGTTTCAGCCGCGGATACATCATATTCAGCCAGTCCGTATGAAACCGCCCGCTGGCCTCGGTGTTGCTGGTGATCCTCGCCCCGCCCTCGGTCTGCCCCGTCAGCTCCAGGTAGTTCCGGATGTTGTCCTGGAAGTTGTCCGGATAGACGAAGTCCTTGCCGGTGTTGTAGGGCGGGTCGATGTAGATCAGCTTGACCTTGCCCGCGTAGCTCTTCTGCAGCAGCTTCAGCACTTCGAGGTTGTCGCCCTCGATCATCAGGTTCCGGGTGGTGTCCCACTCGACGCTCTCCGCCGGGCAGGGGCGCAGGGTGCCGGTGCTGGGGGTCAGCGCGAGCTGGCGCGCCCGCTTCTTGCCATGCCAGTTGAGGCCGTATTTCTCGTCGGCGTCGGTGACGGTCTGGTCGCCGACCAGGGCCTTGAGCACATCGACGTCGATGGCCGGGCCGTTGGCGCCCTCGGTGACCAGCTCGGGGAACAGAGCCTTGAGCTGGGCGAGGTTGTCGGCCCGGATGTCGGCGGATTGCGCCTCGGGGCTGTGGGCTTCGATTTTCTGCATGGTATTCGGCGTCTTATCTCTTCGGAGCTACGGTGTAGCGTTGATCCGGGTGGTTTTCCATCTCCGGAATGGTGTAGGCAAGCTGGCCGTCAGCAACCATCGGCGTCAGGTGATCCCGGACAAGGTGCTTGTGCTTGGTTCGACCAAACCAGCTCGCCAGCTCACGAGCGCTGCAAGGCCGCCAGGTACAGAGATCAAGGATCATCGCGCGCAGGGCTTCCTGGCGTGGTTTGCTGCCAGCGGCCTGTATCCGAGCCATCAACTCCTCGGGCGGATTGGCTGTCACCTGGTGCGGATTCGTCGTGACCTGGTGCGGATTCGCCGTAACCTGGTGCGGATTCGCTGCCACCTGGTGCGGATTGTCGCTCTCAGACGCAGGATTCGCCACAAACTTTGGACCGGGGGTGTAATAAGTCCGGCTACCACTGCCCTTCATCTGCAGCAGCGCCAGGTCACGCAAGCGGCGAAGGTGGCCCGAGGCGTTAAGGGTGTCCGTGCCATTGATGGCCCGGTAGGCCGCATTGTCGATGGCGCCGAGCTCCCGGACAAAAACCAGCGCCCGGGCCTCTTCGTCTGAAATGGCTTCATCGGTGAGGCGACGCAGCCAGGCCAGATCCTCCGGCCCGAGGAAATGATGGAAGAGGAAAGTGGCAACGAACTGATCGGGGCGCCTTGACGATTCGAAGGTTGGCGGCAGAAGATCGTTTGCCAGCATGAGCTCCCGCATGGCACGGATGCCGCTTCCCTTGGTTTCAGCGATATTCACCTCGTGCAAGGCAGCAGCGATCCGGGGGTTACGGGTCTCAGACCCCGGCTCGCCCAGCTGCTCCTCGGCCTTGATCGAATGGCCGGGGTTGCGTATCTCAAGGCGGTTGGCGTAGCGAATGATCTGGATGGCACCGTGGATTCGATAGCTGCGGTGCATGACCGCATTGACGATCGCCTCGCGGATCACCCGCTGGGGCAATGTCGATTCGTCCTCTCTGGCCAAAGCCCCCTCGGGTAGCGAAAAGGATTGCAGCAGTTCGTCCCTCACCGTGTTCGTCGCGCGCCGGATCGCGGTGAACAGCGGAGCACGAATTTCCAGGGTGTCGAAACGATGCTCGGGGTTCTCGACCCATTTTCTGCCAGGGACGCGGATATAGTCGATGCGCATCATCGGGAAGCAGCGCCGAAGCGCCATCACCGTGCCGAACAGGAGAATGCCGGCAACGGTTGGCTTCAAGGCGCTGCCTTCTTTTTTTGCACAGCCCAGCGCACGCAGCAGATCTTCATTGGACCAGGACAGCTCTTCGGCATCCGGATTGATCTGCCTGCGCTGGGCGCGATAGTCCTCGACAGCCTTGGGGTCGATGTCGTCCAGATCGGCATCGGGCAGGACGGCCCCGTCGTAGGTGTCCATCTGATGACCGCTGTAAAGGGCGATCAGATCGTCTTCGGAACCCTCTTGATCGGTGGGGCCGATGCGTCGGAATGCGCCCCTCGGCAATCCGAGATTGGTCAGGTAAACGGGCTTGTCGGTGGCGGCGGCTTCGGGCACATAGACCACCACGACCGTCTCGCCATTCAACTCCTCGACCGAAACCCGCGGGCGGACGGGCCGGTTGAATACGCTCGCACATTGGCTCACCAGATCGGACTGGATCTTGTCGGGATTCTTCACCCCGACAACGGTGTAGGCGTTTTTGAAAAGATCGTGTTCGTCACGAACAACACCGAGCAAAAGATAACCGCCACCGAGCCCCGGCTCATTGGAATAGGCGCAAACGGTTTCCATTACCGAACGATCAACCTGGGTACACCGCTTCGCCTCGATCCGATGGGACTCGTCGAGTGAAATCAGTTCTTGCAGCAGGTCTTCCGCACTTCGCATCATTGTTGTGCCCTCAATTTTTGTCCTTGGAGCAATCTCTACAGCTCTTGATGAGCAAGCTTCAGTTCTGATTGAAGCGCCTGAATCTCTAGGTTCATGCTTACCCTTCGATTCAGCTGTTTTTCCTTACCCGCCATCGATTTCAACTTTTCGACCTCCGCCTTGAGTCGCTGCACCGTCATTAAGGCTTGGTGGCGTCGAACGGCCTGTTCGCGAGAGGAAGAAACAGAGAAGCTTCCCGTAACGTGGGCAATTTGCCAGGCGATCACGCTATCCATCCACCCCTGATACAGCGCATGGAGCGACCGGCGCGGCTGCCTTTCGAGCGACAGGGCCTCGACGAACTGCCGTACCAGTTCCGGCGGCCCCGCGGATTGCAGCGGGGCCTCCAGCAGCTCGCCGTCCAGCACGG
>CAZJDN010000194.1:0-3061 GCA_964544775.1 uncultured Thiothrix sp. | reverse complement strand
CTTGCGCAAAAGAATAACGTTGTAATTCAGGCACTGGCTCTTTCAGAATGTGTTTGTTTAATTCCCAGATTTTCCACACTTGGAATAAGTAAGTCGCCACTAACACGCCGTCGATAATGTCAACGGTTTCAACGGAAATCAAACCCGGTGCTAATTTACCCGCTAACATGGCTAATGCGGCGTACATCGGGATGTTCATGATCATGTATAACACAAGGTCAAAACCGCTGGTCACTTCCAATGCGCCCGTTTTTTTCGGTTTGAAATAGGTTGAGCCTTTTGGCGTATTACGCACGCGCCAGTAGTAGACTAAGCCGTAAACAATCGCAATCGCGCCTGTTACCATAACCGCTGCACGCCAGCCGAATTCCGCGCCAATACTGGTAGCAATAATGGGTAATAACCAAGCCGAACCCGCAGAGCCAAAGTTACCCCAACCGCCGTAGATGCCTTGTGCTATCCCTGTTTGGCGTGCCGGAAACCATTCACTAATCAAACGGATACCCACCACGAAACCCGCACCAACCATGCCTGCTAATAAGCGGGTTAATGCCAGTTGCTCGTAGTTTTGTGCCATTGCAAAGAAGATGCTGATAATCCCGCCGAGGATCAAAATCCCCGCGAACATAATGCGCGGTCCTAAACGGTCAACCATCATTCCCACCACAATACGTGCTGGAATGGTTAAAGCGATATTCAAAGTCAGCAGTAATTTTGCTTGCAGGTCAGTCAGTTGCAGCGATTCACGAATGAATGGCATCAAAGGCGCGTGGGCAAACCACACCATGAAACTGACAAAGAAGGCGAACCAACCCAAATGCAGGGTGCGGATATTCGCCTTGGAAAAATCGAACAAGTTAAAACGTTCGGGGTTAGTCGATGTAGACATACTTGTCTCCCAGAAAGCCAAAAATTCAGACCTTAGAACGCAAAAAAGCCCCGACATCGACTGAAGGAGGAGGATTCCAGTCAACGTCAGGGCTTCTTTGCCTGATAAACCCGACACGCCATTGTGCGGGTGATAATCGTTTATTTGCGCTTGTCACCGTTAACAACGCGCCTTTGGTTTGATTTTCTGCAATTTGTGTGCCATTTCTGCACTATTTATGGGGAAAGCGTTATAAATGATGCAACTAGCGTACTTTTTCGAGGCATTATTACTTGCTCATGGATGTTTGTTCTACGACAAGTTATGCCTTTTTATTGTGTGATACAGGCTTTTTTGCACCATCAATGTGCGTAGCAAGGAAAAATGCTTAATGGTAATGCAAAAGTCGGGTTGGTAACTGATACCACTTTATGGCAAGAGAAAATCGCCCAAGCCCAGCGTATGATGACGGGCTAGGAGGATTCGTTATGAATGTACAAACAACTGTGCCCAGCAAAATGCAAACCAACCCTTATGCGATTTACAATTTGGCAGTGCTTGTTGATGGTAAGGAAATCCAGACCGATCAAGAAGGTTACATCCAAGATATGGATGAATGGAGTGAAGGTTTCGCCCAAGCTCTTGCCGCTCACGAGGGCTTGGATTTAAGTGCAGAACATTGGGAAGTAATCCGGTTTATCCGTGATTATTACGAAGAACACGGCGTACAAGCTCCCGTGCGCGATATGATCAAGCATTTTGCGAGCCTGTGGGGTAAAGAGCGCGGCAATAACCGCTATTTACACGAGATTTTCCCCAAAGGTGGTCCACAAAAACAAGGCAATCGCCTTGCAGGGATTCGTCGCACCAAAGGGGAACATTAAGCACGAAACAAATAGCCCATTACTCAGCAGGCTGCGTTATGTAGCTACTGAGTGGGCTGTTTTTGCGGCTATTAAGCCATGCACGTTATTTTGCGCAGCGATTATCCGCAAAGGGGCTGTCTTGGCGCGGAAATCCAATGGTTTTTTGCTTCAATGTCACCGATACCCCGCCGTTTGCCCAACTCCATTTACCTTTACCATATTTACTTGAGTCGGCATCACAGGTTTTACCTAAATACAGCGTAAGGGCTGGCGACTCTAAAACAACCCCGTGTTTATTCTGGCTTACCTTATAAATTATCCCATTCCCATCGACTAAATCAGCTAAAGCAATGGAGTAGGGTAGTAAAAAACAGCTAGCAACCGCTAGTTTAATCATGAAACGCATAAATACCTCGCTGTTGATAGGTGTTAGTGAATTGCATCTAAATTACCGGGGCGGAAATGCTTTACCATGTAATTCACTTCTGCATCATAAAAGGATTTTTTGGTGCGTGGGTAAAGAAATGAGAGACTATCAATAGAACCTTTGCCAACCCAAGTTTTACAGTAAAAAATATTATCATCGATATAACCGGAGATAACTAACCAATTGCTTCCACGTTTTGTGTATATGGCGTGTCCTCCATTAGGTAAGGTCTTATTTTCAGAGACTTCATCAATGGTTACATTTTCTGTGTTGTTATACGCATATGTCGTCATACTAAAGCCTTTTTCATCACGGAATACGCGCCCGTGTCCCCCTTCACCAACTTCATTTTCAGCACCCATTATGAAATTATTTGGATAATCAATACAATAGCCAAAGCGGTAGTTACAATAACCAATGTGTGTATCCGTATTAGCAAAACAGTTTGTCGCTAATAATGTGAGTAATAATAGTTTTTTCATTACTGTATACCTCGCTTGTACAGCAATAATGGTGAATGTAGCAGGACTCCTATTCTAGTTATAGTATAAAATAAGCTATAAGGATTGAAGTTAAAAATAAACCCAAGGTTTGATATTTTTCATGTATTGGTTAAGCATGAGCTGCTAGAATCAATATCGAAGGATATGTTATCGCATCGTATTATGTGAGGGTAATATTATGAAAATTAATATGAAAAAAATCAGTCTGGCTTTATTGCTTACGGTATTGTCTGCTTCTGCTGCGGCGTTAGTTCCACCTAGGGGGAAAACGGTTGATCATGTTATACAGGGGCAAAATACTATTACTTATTTATCCGGCAATTTTTTGTATACAGTCGATGTCACATCAGGGAAGAAAAATACCACGTTAAATTTAAATAACTTAGGTGGTGTATAC
>CAZJDN010000193.1:0-3087 GCA_964544775.1 uncultured Thiothrix sp. | reverse complement strand
AACGCCCACCAATGGACTTAGGCAAAACCGAGCCATTAAGCAAAATTTGGGCTTGCGATGTTTTCAATTTGGCCGCGATGGAAGAATCTCTCTCCAAAAATGCGTTCAAAGCGATGAAGAAAACCTTCCAAACAGGTGCTCCGCTTGACCCAGCGACGGCAGACGTTGTTGCCGCTGCGATGAAAGAATGGGCAATGTCGAAAGGTGCGAAATTCTTCTCTCACATCTTCTACCCGATGACCAACGCCACGGCAGAAAAGCATGACGGTTTCATCATCACCAGCCCTGAAGGTAACGCAATTACCGATTTCAGCGGCAGCCTGTTGATCAAAGGTGAACCAGATGGTTCATCGTTCCCGAACGGCAGCATCCGTGCGACTAACTCTGCGCGTGGTTACACCGCGTGGGACCCAACCAGCCCTGCGTACATCATGCACACTGCTAATGGCGCAACGCTGATGATTCCTTGCGTGTTCCTGTCTTGGACAGGCGAAGCATTGGATAAAAAAATCCCCTTACTGCGCTCTAACGCGGCAATGAACAGCGCGGCACAGCGCGTGTTGAAACTGATGGGCGAAACCGACATTGCTACTTTGAACTCAAGCTGCGGTGCGGAACAAGAATACTTCCTGATCGACGAAGCCTACGCCACAGCACGCCCTGACATTCTGTTAGCAGGTCGCACTTTATTCGGTGCTGCTCCGGCGAAAGGTCAACAATTCGACGACCATTACTTCGGTGCGATTCCAGAGCGCGTACAAGTGTTCATGCAAGATTTGGAAGACAAACTGTACCGTTTGGGCATCCCTGCGAAAACGCACCATAACGAAGTTGCACCGGGTCAGTTTGAAGTTGCGCCTTACTTTGAAGCGGCTAACGTTGCGGCTGATCACCAGCAATTGCTGATGACCGTGATGAAAATCACCGCGAAAGCACACGGTTTCCTGTGCATGTTGCACGAAAAACCTTTCGCAGGCGTAAACGGTTCTGGTAAACACGTTAACTGGTCTGTTGGCAACAGCACGCAAGGCAACCTGCTCGACCCCGGTCATACACCAGAAGAAAACCTGCACTTCTTGGCATTCTGCGGCGCGGTTATCCGTGGTGTACACCTGTTTGGCCCATTACTGCGTGCGGTTATTGCTTCTGCTTCTAACGACCACCGCTTGGGCGCGAACGAAGCTCCTCCAGCCATTTTGTCGGTTTACTTGGGCGACCAATTGGAAAAAGTTTACCAAGACATCAAAGCTGGCAAAGTGCTGAAAACCGAAAAAGGCGGTCACATGGATTTGGGCCTGTCACAAATCCTGCACTTTGAACGTGACCCCGGCGACCGTAACCGTACTTCACCGTTTGCGTTCACAGGCAACCGTTTTGAATTCCGCGCGGTAGGTGCATCGCAATCCGTTTCTGGCCCATTAGTTGCTATGAATACCATGTTGGCAGATTCCTTAAACTGGATTGCTGACCAACTGGAAGTCGAACTCAACAGCGGTAAAGACGTAGCAACTGCCACCTTAGCTGTCCTGAAAGTTATCATGGAACAACACGGCAACGTGGTCTTCGGTGGCAACGGTTACTCTCCAGAATGGCACAAAGCGGCAGTAGAAGAACGCGGTTTGAAAAACCTGCCAACCACTGCTGATGCACTGCCAGAGCTGTTAAGCCCTGAAGTTGCAGGCTTGTTCGAGCGCACTGGCGTATTGACTCCAACCGAGTTACACAGCCGTTTTGAAGTTTACGCTGAACAATACATCAACAGCATTGACGTGGAAGCGAAACTGGTTATCAACATGGCAACCACCATGATTTACCCAGCAGCAGTCACTTACTTGTCTGAATTGTCCGCTACCGCAGGCAACTTACAAGACTTAGGCATCACGCTGGATAACAGTGTCGCACAAAGTGTTGCAGCAGAAGCCAATGCAATGATGGCAGCCGTTGCGAAATTGAGCGAAGCGCGTGCGCAACACGATTTCGACAGCGTATCAGCACACATGAAGTTCTTGGCAGACACCGTGCGCAGCCTGATGAACGAAGTGCGTGCCCACGCTGACAAACTCGAAACCTTGGTGGCGGATGAAATGTGGCCACTGCCTAAATACAGCGAAATGTTGTTCATCAAATAAAGTTTACCACCTTGATCAGAAAGGGAGTGATTTAATCACTCCCTTTTTTTTGTCTGTTATTTACAGTGCAGCCTAGTCTGCGTAACATTCGTCGTCAGTTGAAAAGCAGTAAGTCCCGCATTTCTAAATTCATCAGGAGGCTAACAATGTCTGTACAAATGTCTGCACAAGACGTTCTCAACATGATCAAAGACAATGAAGCAAAATACGTTGATTTCCGCTTCACTGACACCCGTGGTAAAGAACAACACGTCACCGTTCCAGCCCACACGGTTGAAGAAGACACCTTTACTGAAGGCAAAATGTTCGATGGTTCTTCCATTGCTGGCTGGAAAGGTATCAACGAATCTGACATGATCCTGATGCCAGACGCGAACACCGCATTCGTTGACCCCTTCTTCCAAGACGTTACGGTTAACATTACTTGCGGTATCGTTGACCCTACCACAATGGAAGGTTATGAGCGTGACCCACGTTCCATCGCCGCGCGCGCTGAAACTTACCTGAAATCCACGGGCATTGCGGACACCGCATTCTTTGGTCCAGAACCGGAATTCTTCATTTTTGACGACGTGCGTTGGGGCGCGGACATGAGCGGTTGCTTCGTCAAAATCGACTCACAAGAAGCAGGCTGGAACTCTGAAAAAGTTTACCCAGACGGCAACATGGGGCATCGTCCGGGTACTAAAGGCGGTTACTTCCCTGTTCCACCTGTCGACTCATTCCAAGACATCCGTTCCACCATGTGTAACATTTTGGAAGAAGTCGGCGTTCCAGTCGAAGTTCACCACCACGAAGTGGCAACGGCAGGTCAAAACGAAATCGGTACAAAATTCTCCACACTGGTTGAGCGTGCGGACTGGGTTCAACGTCAAAAATACGTGATCCATAACGTTGCTCACCAATACGGCAAAACCGTCACCTTCATGCCAAAACCTATCGTGGGTGATAACGGTTC
>CAZJDN010000192.1:0-3096 GCA_964544775.1 uncultured Thiothrix sp. | reverse complement strand
CCGTGCATGTGAATCAGGTTTTGACTGCCAGCGCGTTCGTGTAAATTGTCGACGTTTTGCGTAACCAGCAACACATTGCCAGCGTATTCGCGTTCCAAGCGTGCCAAGGCGAAATGTGCGGCATTCGGTTGTACGGCTGGGTCGTGTAATTGCGCACGGCGGGCATTGTAAAATTCATGAACCAATGCCGGATTGCGTGCAAAACCTTCCGGCGTTGCCACGTCTTCGATGCGGTGGTTGTGCCATAAACCGTCCGAAGCGCGGAAGGTTTGAATGCCGGATTCGGCGGAAATCCCCGCGCCAGTGAGAATGACAATATTACGTGGTGGTTTCATGGTGTAATTCCTTTGCTTGTACGCATTGTCGTAAAGTTCTGCTTCACAGCCTGAAAATGCCTAAAATAAGGCGCATTTTATTTCAACCGTGAGCATAACAAGAATGAAAATGATACAGCTATCCTATTGCGCTTTACCTTTATTGTTGTGGGTTACGACCGTTTCTGCGGGGGAACGGGCATTACCTTGGGCGGATTTGCCACCCTCCGCGCCAGTGAGTGTAACACCGCCTGTTACCACTCAGACTGTCAGTGCTAGTGATAAAAGCGTTTCTCAACCTACAAAAGAAACGAAGGGGAATTTACACCGTTGGTCGCCCGGCGAACCTGCTACGGATTCAGCAGCTACGACCAGTAGCACGAAAACCACTGCATCCACATCTGAGTACAGTTTATGACAAATGCATTAGTATTTGGTTATAAATTAATTTTCTGGATTTGATTCTTCTCATACAGGTGGCTAAACGCGGGACGTAAAATTTCCTCGTTTGTTTACAAATGAGGAGGTTAAATGGCTCGTATTGTCATTTTAGGCGCGGGTGTAGCTGGGCATACCGCCGCGAGATATTTGGGAAAATGGCTACGAAACAAGCACGAAGTGGTGGTTGTTTCGCCGAATGCTCAATGGAACTGGATTCCATCCAACATCTGGGTGGGCGTTGGGCAAATGAGTAAAGAACAAGTCACGTTTGACTTACCGCCCATTTACCAGAAATTAGGGGTTGTTTTTCATCAAGCGAAAGCGTTGTCGATTCACCCGCAAGGAGGGGCGGAAAGCGATACGCCATTCGTGACGTTGGAATACACCGATAGCAAGAAAGCAGGGCAGCAAGCACAGCTTAGTTACGATTACTTGATTAATGCTACCGGACCGAAGTTGAATTTTGCCGCGACGCAAGGGCTAGGTCCAGAGGGTGGTTACACCGTTTCTGTGTGTACAGCGGATCATGCGCTGCACGCGAATGAGGAATTACAAGCCAATATTCAAGCCATGCAGGCGGGTGAGGAACGTACTTTCGTCATTGGTACGGGGCATGGCATGTGTACTTGCCAAGGGGCTGCGTTTGAATACATTTACAACGTCGACCATCTGCTGCGTGAAGCCAAGGTGCGGGATAAAGCGCGTATCGTGTGGCTGAGTAATGAATACGAACTGGGCGATTTTGGCATGGGCGGCGTACACATTGAGCGCGGCGGTTACATTACCAATGGTAAAACATTCGCCGAATCGTTGATGGTGGAACGGAATCTGGAATGGATTACCCGCGCCCATGTTACCAAGGTTGAGCAGGGTAAAATTCATTACGAATTGTTGGACGGAACATTCCACGAATTGCCATTCGATTTTGCCATGTTGATTCCACCGTTTGCGGGTGTTGGCTTAAAAGCGTTTGATAAAGCGGGTGAGGATATTACCGCGCAATTGTTTGCACCGAATGGTTTCATGCGCGTGGATGCAGATTACACCGCCAAGCCGTTTAGCGATTGGAGTGCGCAAGATTGGCCTAAAACCTATCAAACACCAACCTACCCGACGATCTTTTCGGTAGGTATTGCTTTCGCCCCGCCGCATTTAATCAGTAAACCAATGCAAAGCGCGAACGGTACGCCGATTAACCCCGCTCCACCACGTACTGGGATGCCATCGGCAACAATGGCGAAAGCAGTGGCAATGAGTATCCGCGATATGTTGAATGGGGCAGAAAAGCCGACACATACCGCATCAATGGCGGCAATGGGGGCGGCGTGTGTGGCTTCCACAGGCTCACACATTTTGAAAGGCACGGCAGCAACCATGACGGTCTTCCCCGTGGTGCCGGATTACGAAAAGTACCCTGAATACGGGCGTGATTTGGAACTGACGTTTGGCGAAATTGGTTTGGCAGGGCATTGGATGAAGTATTTACTGCATCACATGTTCATTTACCAAGCTAAATTGCGTTTGGGTTGGTCATTACTTCCCGATTAACAGCAGCACCCGCGATATTTTCAGGAGAATACTTTATGGCAGTTAAAAACAAAGAACCGTATCAACAGGCTTATTACCCACCTGTACCGACAGGCATGACGCGCTACATGCGCACGTCATTGCTGTGGCAGTTTTACCGTTTCTTGATCATTAACTTTAAGATGATCAAATTGATTGCAAAATCACACGGTTAAACGGTCTTTAGCGCATTCTTCTGCACGATTTTAGCCAGTGCAGAAGAATCCAATTCGCCATCACCTTGATCCACCAATGCTTGCATGTAGTCGCAAGCGCGTTGCGTGGCGGGTAAATCCAAGCCAAACGCGGCAATGGTATCGGCAACAATGTGCATGTCTTTGTTGTGCAAATGCGCTTTGAAACCGGGGGCGTAGTTGTCGCTTAAAATGCGTTGTCCGTGCAGTTCCAGCACTCGTGAATAGGCGAAACCGCCGAGTAATGCCGCGCGAACTTTTGCTGGATCAACGCCTGCCGCTTGCGCCATTGCAAATGCTTCGCTGACGGCAATCACGGTTTGGGCAGCAATCAATTGGTTGCAGGCTTTGGTCAATTGCCCCGCGCCGTGGTCGCCAATGTGGGTGATGGTTTTGCCCATCGCTTGCAAAGCGGGCAGGGCGTAAGCCAAATCGTCCGCGTTACCGCCGACCATAATGGTTAGTGTGCCAGCAATCGCGCCGACATCGCCGCCAGAAACGGGTGCGTCGAGGAAGCGAATGCCTTTTTCCGCCAATTTTGCCGCGATTTCACGGGTAGCAACGGGGGAAATCGTGCTCAT
>CAZJDN010000191.1:0-3107 GCA_964544775.1 uncultured Thiothrix sp. | reverse complement strand
CAAAGCCAATGACACCAGCGAGACCAGTACCAGCAGCGATGATCGAGTCCATGAGTTCAGGACTGACCGACACACCGAAAGCGGTGGCGAGCATCACAAGGCCACGCCATGAGGACGGTTCCTTGAGGCGGTCGAGAATGTACTTCATGGTTCCCCTTACAGGATGTTGGAACGTGCCAGCTTCGACTGAACCTTGGCGCGGAAGGCAGGGTCGTTGTGATAGCGCTTGTCACGCATTGCTTCAGTGAGTTGAGCGGTGGACTCGAAGACATCTTCAGAGGCGCTCGTGGTGCGACCCTGCACGAGGCGAGGTTCGCTACCGTTGGCCTTGGAGAACTTCGCAGACAGACCGAGGACAGCCAGTTTGGCCTGAGCCAGATCGCCCGAAGAGACCGCAGCGTTGTACGCATTGATCTCGGCATCGGTCAGGTTTGCCTTGGCCCAAGTGACGATCTCCGAATACTTCTCAGAGCCACCCACTTCGGCAGTCACAGAGGTCTCATACTGAGCAGCCACAGCCTTCTGGCCGTTGATGTAGTTGTCCACAATGCCCTTGTCGAAACCAGCAGCAGCCAGCTTCGCATAGCTATCAGCGGACAGTTCACCCTTGGCATTGAACTCAGCGGTGAAAGTCGAGAGGTCGAGACCCTTTTCGCTCAGGGCCTGCTCAGGATTCTGACCAGCCTGATTGGTGTAGGCATTGGCCGGATCAGTCTGGGGATTATCCTGAGTCTTACCACCCATCTTGGCTTCGAGTTCAGCATACGCCTTCGCCATGTCCTCTGCGGACTGGAACTTCTCGGGGAGCCACTCAGGGCGAGATACGGGATCACCTCCTTCCAACAGGTCTTTGCTCGGGTTGGTAGCACCATCCACCAACGCAACCATCTTGTCATCATGCCCTTCAGGGGCAACTTCAGGGGGACTCGTGATTACAACGGAATTGACATCAGCCATACGTCCTCCATCAGTAGTCGGTCAGAACGCGACCATCTTCATACACACGGATGAGTGTAGCGTTAGGGTCGATGTTGAACTTCACGTCTTTTGCACCCTCACCGTAAAACTCGATGATAGGTTCCTGCTTATTTTCGGTTTCAGCCGCGTCATTCGGCTGGGACTTGTTCGCCGGATTGGCTCGTGCCATTTTCCATTCCTTGTTTCATAAGTTGTCCACCTGCGTTGATCGCAGGACCAATGCCTTGCTGTGTAAGCTGCATCATCATGGCCTGTTGTTGCTCAGCCTGTAACTGTTCCTCAGACTTCACGAGGCCCTTCATGTCGATACCGAGAGCAGTACCACCACGAGTCAGTGCATCAGACTTGTCGATCTCAGGGGGCATTTGAGCCACCTGAACCGCAAAGCCTAGGAACTGGTTGAGCTTGTTGAAGTCGTTGCCGCGACCAATGGCTTCCATACCTGCCACGATTACAGGCTTGACGGTCCCCTTGGGAAGGGCAGGGAGTTTCTTAGCGCGTTCCATAGCGAACATCAGACGGTTCACCAGAGGCAACTGGAACTCCTGTGAGAGGATCGAGTAGATACCACCGAGAGCAGCTTCAAGCTCATTCGCCATGTAGCGAATCTCTTCAGCTGTCACTCGCTCACCGCTTCGCTGGATTGCAGAGTTCAGCATGAAGGCGAAGGCAAGACGTTCCTCGATACGCTGGGATGTCTCCAAGGCAACCCTGAAGTCGTTGAACTTCTGTAGTTGCAGGACAGACACATCCTG
Source organism: uncultured Thiothrix sp. (assembly GCA_964544775.1). Taxonomy (GTDB): domain Bacteria; phylum Pseudomonadota; class Gammaproteobacteria; order Thiotrichales; family Thiotrichaceae; genus Thiothrix. Next base: position 1,374 of record CAZJDN010000191.1, on the reverse strand, counting down.
TTCTGTGCCTGGTAGGAACGCCCCGTTGTCTGCTTCAGACAGTTCCTCAGGGCTGGTGGTCCCATTGGGGTTCACCAAAAACAGAAGTTTGGCAGCAGCCGCAGAGCCTTCAACGATAGCTTGGGAGAGACCTTCCAGAGACTTGATGTCTCCAATGTACTCTTCCACGTATCCACGGCCATAGTCCTCACCATCAATGCGGACGAACCGCAGAGGAATCCACGGGGACTTGTCGAGAGGATAGGAACCGGTGGAGTCTGGAATTACCACACCCTTTGCTTCCTGATACACCTCCCAGACTTTCCCTTCGCGGTAGATGTGGGTGTAGAGCTTCACGGACTTGGCACGTTCACCACTGTCCTTGGCTTCTGCTTCCACACTTTCCTTGAAGCCCAATAGCAACTGAACTTCATCAGGGAGGGTGCTGGGGGAGACTTCCTCTTCCACTACGATGTCAGTCACGTTGCCCATAGCATCACGCTGAACCACGTAACGGTGGAGGTTGAACACCCGCATACCGCCTTCCTTGGGTAGGTACAGCAGGGCATTGCCGCTGACGATTAGGTACTTCAAAGCCTCGAAAGCTGCCACGCGAATAGCACTAGCTTCGACCTCACCCTGAACTGCTCGTTCGATCTTGTTCAGACCCTCTTCAACCTTGGCCCTCATGCCCTCCTGTTGCGTCAGTTCCTCCAAAGTGTAATCATCAATCTGAAGTCTGAAGAACGGGGAGTTCACTGGGAGCAAGGCCATGAGTAACTTCGAGGCCAAGTTGTTCACACCACGCGCACCCACAGACTGGTACGGGGTGTAATACTTGGTTTCCCTGCCGTGGCCTAACGGTGGGATCAGTGTGGGGATGGTGTATTTGGAACACTCAATCGCACGGAGCAGGAAGATGTTACGGTCGCCAGAGAGCTTGTTGTACAGTGCAGCGGCTGAACCAGCAGGTTCTTTCTCCTTTGGAGACTCAGCCATACGCCTCCTTAGCTCGGAATGTTGAGACCGTTCCCACCACCACCACCAAGGGTTACAGCAGAACGATCAATGCGGAGGGAGTTACGACCACGCATAGCGGTCGAGGCCGAGGAGTCCGAACGCTTAGTTCCATCTGCCCCTTGCAGGACGTTGGGAGCCTGCACCGGATTCACAGGGGGAGGTGCGGGGGGTGGCGGGGGCGCTTTGGGACTAGAGACACACATTAGGCATTCTCCATAATAACGGTTTGGGTTTGTAAAGTGAATTGGTGTCGGAGGAACTCGACTACTGAGACCTGCCCTTGGAGATACCTGAAGTCCTCATAGGAGAAATTCTTAGAGGTAGGAATCTTAGATGGGAATCTCTTTTCAAGTTCTTCAATGACACTCAGAGGAA